>PHCA01000093.1:0-9348 GCA_002842085.1 Chloroflexi bacterium HGW-Chloroflexi-1 | reverse complement strand
GGGGATTGCGGCAATCCCGATTGCTTCGCAAAAAACGCTCGCAATGACAGCTTGCGGTTCTGGCTTCGAATGCACTCGTTTGATTTCCGACCAGTATATCCGCCAGAGCCCGCCAATAAGTCACGGACAAGCCGTCTCAATCCACGTCCCATTATCCTGCTCTTGCCAGCAGTATGTGCCGACGTCCGAACTGCGCAATTGCACCGTGCTGTGATCTAACCAGCTCATCGACCAGGCCATGCGGCTTGAGGCGCGGGTTTGCTGTCGATGTAGCGTACGATCGGTCTTTTTTTCACGCACTTCAAACACCAACGTCAGGTATCGGGTGGGATCATCCTTGCTGGTGTTGGTGTCGATCACCAGTGTCCGGTCACCTTGCGGCGAGTCGATGGTCTCTGTTTTACTGGGCGAGCGGGTGGCATCGGATGGTACGAGGCAGCCGCTCAGCACGTGCATCCCTATGATCATCGCGATGCCAATTCGTAGTACGCGCCATTGCCGAACCATAGGCTGACCTCACTTTCAATGTGTGATCCACCGCGGCCGCTTGTCTTTCAAGCATTGCGGCGCAGACACATCGCTAAGGAATGAGAATTAAATAACTTGCGCGATTAGCCTTGCGAAGGTTCCCGAAGACACCATTTCTAGCCCAAGTCGGGACAAAAACCTTCGCAAGGCTGTCCACAAATGGGAAAGTTATTTAATCACGATTCCTAAGAAGCCTATCATGTTGTGGGTGCAATATTGAAAGCATCTCCGTTGCCTGTAAAATCAGAGCGAAAACGACTCGCCCTTATAGAGGAAGGATTGGCGTGACAAGGGAATACAAAAACCATGAGAACCGGAACGAGCCTATCATGCCACGCAAAATGACCCCTGTCAAATCGACATGGCGCGCTTGACTAGTTAAGTGTACACATGCATTTACCTCGGCTTCGTTCCTCCGCTCAGGGTGCGCCGGCTCCGCCAGGAACACCTATCACCACAAGTGCCATTCGCTCCAGCAAATCCCAGCTACGCAGAAAGACTTCCCAGGGAAAAAAGCGCCGCTGGCCATCCCAGGGATCGATCAGCCAGACGCCATCCTGATTGTAGCCGACGGCCAGGTATGTGTGCTCGCCAGGAACGCCTCGGACCACAGCGCCGTCGGCGGCTGTCCAGGTGGCCACAGGATGCACGGTCATGTTGGCAGTGGCCCACACCATCACCGGCCGGCCACCGGCGAGCTGAGCCTGCAGCCACTCCGGCGGGTTGCCGTAGGAAGCCTCGGCGGCGAGGCCCAGTTGGGCGAATGCCAGGGCGATCGGCTCGGCGTAGACACCGTAGCCCTGCGGGTACAACTGGCCGGGCGCATCGTCGAAGCTGCGGCCGACGAATCCCTTGTGCGGGTTGCCCCCCACGTCGTGGCCGACGTACTGGTAGATCTCTTCCCAGGTGTAGGGCTGGCCGTAGTACCAGGCCAAATCGGACGCCGTCTGGAATTCGCAGTTGAGCGAGCGCGTCTGCTTGCCGCTCGGTACCTCACGCAATAAGACCTCGGCAGGAATGTCGGGGGTTTCCGTCGGTGCAGGTGGCCCGCTCGCCGACAGCGGGGTAGCGAGCTGGGCCGCCGTGGATTTGACGACCAGCCCGCCCGGCTCACCGATACGACCGGAGCCGCCGCCTGGCATCGCCGCCGCGCCCGCCTGGTTGGGAACGGCCTGAACAACCGCCTGACCCGGCCCCGCGGCAACTGCCGGCCGGCCGGCGAGGCGCGTCGACGCGTAGTTGGCGCCCAACACCAAGAGGGTTGACGCCAGGACAATCACGAGGAGCCCGACCAGCACCACGGCCCAGATGGGCAGTTGCGCGTGTGACGGCGGCGCCCTTCCGGGATCGTCATGCAGTGGTGAAGCAGTGTCTACTTGTCTACTTGTCTACTTGTCTACCTGTCAAGCATATCAGCTCATGGTCCCCAAGACAACCGTTCCTCGGCCCAGCCTGCGCCGAAACCGGGCACGGCCATCAGCTTCTGCGGACTGCTGCCGTCCGCGTTCATCACCCAGATACCCCAGCCGTCCCGATCCGATATGAAGGCGATGTAGCGGCGGTCAGGCGAAAAGGTGGCGCCGGCATCCTGGCTCGGGCTGTTGGTCAGGTTGCGCGGCGTGCCGCCGACGTTCGGGATCGCGTACACGTCCCAGTTGCCCGTCTCCGGCGACGCGTAGAGCAAGATCCCGTCGGCGCTGTCGGTGCTGATGTCCGCGGGGTTGGTCGCGAGCTGCGCCGGCATGCCGCTGCCGTCACTGTTCATCGTCCAGATACCGCAATTGCTCCCGGTATCCCAGTAGTTGCAGCCGGTGTATGCGATGCGCCACGTCTCCAGCCAGGTGGGGTCCTTGCCATAAACTTCTCCGCCGCTGATCAGCAGCGGCTGCGGCTCCTCGGCATGTCCCATGTCGCGCTGGATGTAGATCCGTTCCTTGCCATCCCCCTGTAAACTGGAGTAGAAGGTCGCGCTGGTCCCCGACGGAGACCAACTGGGATAGGCATCTTCCGGGTGCCGGCCGTTCATCATTTTGTTGCTGCCGTCGAGATTGATGGTGAAGAGGTTGTCCTCGCCGCCGCCGATCCCGTTGTAAACGACGCGCCTGTCAGCCCGCAGGTCGGGCTGGCGAGCATTGCCGGCCAGTTGCCAGGCATTCTTGTTCGCCACGTCGAGGACGAAGACCCCCGGCGTGCCGCCCGCGCTGGCGGTGTAGACGATATAACCCGCAAGGCCCGCGGGGGCGCCGGGCGCCGGCGCGGCGGTGGCCGCGGCCGGCGCACCTGCCGTGTCTGTGGGCGCCTTGGCCGGCTGCACGGGCGCGTCGCCTGCGCTCAGATCGTCCAGGAAGATCGCGCCGTTGAAAGGCCCGCCCTTGTCCGGTACGGCATCGAGCACGATCGCGTCCAGGGCGATGGGATAGTCCAGTCGGCCGTTGTCCGGCCCGGAGATATGCGCCTGGGGCCACTCAGCAGTCGGGTCCAGCGAGGCCACCATCTCCTGCCACTGGTCGGCGTGAGCGATCCGGCCGAAGGTGAACTGGCGCACCTCACTCTGGCTGTCGTGAACCCACGCGTTCAGGAAGTGATCCGAGCCGTCGCCGTACACCCACAACTTCAGCGCCGCGGGCTGACCGGGGATAGCGAGTGACGGTGTCCGGCGGAAGACCACATAATTCTTGTCGACGGCCGGGATGGCGTAGGCCAGCTTGCCCGAGAATTGCCCGCTATGGCGTTGCCCGGCGCTCTGCGCGAAGGACCCGTAGGGCTCGTCGCCGATGCGCCAGCTCCCGAAGTTCTCGAAGTCCGCCAGCACGCCCGCCATCGCCGGCGCGGTGGGCTGAGAGGTTTGCTGAGGGGCCGGCGGCTTTGAGGTCGGTTTGGGCGCCGGCGGGTTGGTGGGCACGACCTCGGGTGGCGACGCAAGGGTGGGGGTGGGCAGCGACAGCGCGGTCGGTGCGATGACGGTGATGATCACGATAACTGGCGTCTGTGTGGGCGGCGCCGGCGCTTCCGTGGGCTGGTTGCCCGCCACCACCACCCCGCCCGTGGCCGCGCGCGTCGGTGAGGTTGGCGGCGGCACGGTCGGCGACGGCGCGGTGGGTACGCTGGTGGGCTGGACCTGTGCAACCGCTGGGGGCACTGGCGTGAGAGCGGACGCGGCCCGGCCGCCCAGCGTACTCCACGCCAGATAGCCGGCTGCCCCCAGGATCGCCACGATGACGATCGCCAGCAGTCCGATCAGCACGCCGCGCGCACCGGACCGTTTCTGGGGGGCGGGCATTGCAGCAGGAACAGCGCGCCGCGGCGCGGTCGCCCGGCGCCTGTCCCCCCGCACGGACTCGACAGGCAGGGTTGCCTGATTCCATTCCTGGGAGGGGAGCGGTACCTCTACCACGCGGTGTTCGCGCAGCGCCTGCGCCATCTCTTTGCCGGTCTGGAAACGATCGTTCGGGTCTTTGGCCAACACCTTCAGGATGATGTTTTCGAGGTACTGGGGGATTTGCGGGTCGATCTCACGCGGCAGCGGCGGGGCCTGGTGCACCACTTGGAACAGGGTGGCCATCGGCGTGGTAGCCCGGAACGGCACCCGGCCGGTGGCCATCTGAAATAGGACAATGCCCAGGCTGTAGATGTCGCTACGGCCATCGACCCGCTCCCCCTCGCCCTGTTCCGGGGACATATACTCGGGTGTGCCGATGCTGGAGCCGGTCTGCGTCAACCGCGGCCCGCTGCTGATCGCTTGTGCGATGCCGAAGTCGGCCAGCAGCGGCCGGCCGTCTTCATCCAATAAGATGTTGCTCGGCTTGAGATCGCGGTGCACGATGCCGCGGCGATGGGCGTGGTACAGCGCTTCGGCGATTTGCGCCCCGAGGTCGGCCACCTCATCGGGCGGCAGCGGCCCCTTGGCCAGGCGGTCGGTCAGAGTCCCGCCCGGCACGTAGTCCATCACGATGTAGTGACGACCCTCGAAGGTGTCAGCGTCGTAGATGCGCAGGATGTTCGGGTGGCTGAGGCCGCCGGCCGCCAGCGCCTCCTGGCGGAAGCGGGCCACGAACTCGGAATCCTGCGCCATCGCGGCCGGCAAGACCTTGATCGCGACATCCCGATTCAGCGAGGCCTGGTACGCACGATACACCGTTGCCATACCACCCTGGCCGATTTGATCCCGGATTTCGTAAGGGCCGATCCTGCGACCGATCAGATCACGCATGCTGCCTCCTGATACCTGAACGGGTCAGTCCCGTAAATTAGTATCTTCTCAATTCTTCGGGGGATCGCTATCCCCGGATTATCGAGATGATCCGAGTCTGGGGGTAGACCCACTCAGCATGACCGTTATTTTCGATAATGTCTATTATAGCACCAATCCAGCGCTGACGCCAAGATAGTTCCAGAAAAAGTAACTGCTCAGGCATAGAACCCTTGCGAAGGTTTGTGAGCAGATCTCAGGCCGGAAGTGCCCTCGTCAGCCAAGAATTGCTCTATCGGTAAGGCTATTCGCAACCTTCGCAAGGGTGGTTGAGCATCGGGACAGCTATGTTTTTGGAACGGCCTGACCAGCGCTGGCTACCCGCGCTTGACCGCCAGCCCCCTGGCCCCGGCCCACCCGTCGCTGTCCTGCCGCCGAATCGTGCCATCAATTGCCATCAGCGGGCTTGCGGCAGCAGCGGCAGGTAGCGCAGCTTAAGCTCGTCATCGTGAACGAGCAAGAAGTCCACGTTGGTCACGTCCGGTGGCACACTGACGGGCCAGCGGGGCGGGAAAGCCGTGTAGCCGGGTCGGCTGGCTGTGACTTCCCAGGCGCCATCCCCCACGTACAGCGTGTAAGCGCCGTCTGCGCCCGTGGCGACCGGGTCCATCTCCGCCGGCCCGGCCACTGCCACCGTGACCCCCGCGACGGCCGCGCCGCGACGGTCGAGCGCGACGCCCTGGAGCGTGTTTCGCGGGAGCGGCAGCACGAAGTCAACGCCGGAGGCGTAGGGCGGGGCCGTCACATTCTGACTTGGGGTGGCGCCGTAGCCGGGCTTGGACGCGGTGATCGTGTAGGTCCCGGTCGGCAGGAGCAGGTAGTACAGGCCCTCCCGGCCGGCGCCGGCCCCGTACAGGGAGGCATCCCCTGGGCTGATGCTTGCTCCGCATACCGGCCGGCCGAGCATGTCGGTGACCTGTCCTGCGACGAGAGCGTCCAGCCGGCGCAGCGTCAAATCCACTTGCACGCCGGTGGCGGGTACCGTGACCTGTTGCTCACCAGACGGAGTGTGGCAGCCCGCTTGGGCCGACGCATGATACGCGCCGGGTGCAAGGCTCATGACATAGGTCCCATCGTAATAGGTCCAACGACAGGATGATGCAGGACGTTCACCCGAAGTGGCGAAGCAAACAGAAGCGCCGGCGACCGGCTCGCCGGAGGCCGCGCGCACCATCCCGCGCACGGTGGCAGAACCCGCTTGCCCCAACGACGCGGGTGATAGAGTGAAGTCTACGCCGTCCTGGCTGGGTGGCGCCGTCACCGAGATCGGGGTTGACGTGACGTAACCCTCCTTTTCAGCCTCGATCAGGTAGCTCCCGGCGCGCAGCGTCAGCGCATAGGCGCCGCCAGCATCGGTCGAAGCGTAGTCGTAATCTGGGGCGCCGGATAGGGTCCTGACATGAGCGTACTCAATCGGCCATCCCCCGGTGTCCGTCACGCGTCCGCGCACTGTGTAGTAGGTGGAGCTTTCAAAGAGCAAGTCAACGTTCACCGCGCTGGGAGGCGCCGAAACCTGGCGCACGTCGGAATGGACGAACTTGGGCCAGGCCAACACCCAGGCCTCCACGCGGTATGTCCCTGCGCTCACCGGCAGGGTGTAGGTCCCGGTGGCATCGGTGGCGGTTTGGGACGAGTCGCCACAGGCCGCTGCCTGCACAGCCGCGCTTTGCGCTGGCTGACCGGCCCCATCGCGCACCTGACCGCTGATCACGTAGGGCAGCAGCTCCAGGGTGACGTCCGCTTGTACCGCCTCATCGGAGTCCTCAGGCAGCGCGACCAGCCGCAGCGCCGCCAGGTAGCCGGGGTGCTGGACGCGTACGAAATAGCTCCCCGGGGGCAAGCCGATCCGGTAGGTCCCATCGGTCGCCGTCCGCACGAAGTTCTCGCCGGGCATCGCACGGCCGACGCCTCCGCCCACCCCGTCGCAGATCGCGTCGATGGCCTCGACGCCGACGCCGGCCAGGGGCCGGCCGGCTTCGTCGGTGACCCGGCCCTGGAGCGCGCGGTTCTCGATCCGGAGGACCAGGTCCACGCCGTGCGCGTCCGGCGGCAGTGGGACGAGGAGGTGCTCCGAGTTCTGGTAGCCGTCCTTGCGGGCCGCGACGTAGTG
This sequence comes from Chloroflexi bacterium HGW-Chloroflexi-1, assembly GCA_002842085.1. Lineage (GTDB taxonomy): Bacteria > Chloroflexota > Anaerolineae > CG2-30-64-16 > CG2-30-64-16 > CG2-30-64-16. The sequence continues at coordinate 2,461 of PHCA01000093.1, read as the reverse complement.
TTCCCCGGCCGGCGCTGTGATCGTGTAGGCGCCGTCGGCCGCGGTCGTTCCCGTGCTCGTCCCGCCGTAGACGCTCGCTCCAGCCACAGGGGCGCCGTACTGATCGCGCACCGTGCCGTTGATCGCATGGATCTGGGGCGGCGGCGGCAGGGTGAAGTCCACCCCGGCAGCGTCTGGTGGCGCCTCGACGCGGCGCACTTCCTGCGCGAGAACGCCGTTCAGCTCCGCATGCACGATCCAGCGCCCCGCGCTGACGATCAAGGTATAGGCGCCGTTGCCGTTTGTGCGCGTCGCGCCGCCATGCCAGTCGTTCCGCTTGACGTACACCTCCGCGAACTTCACCGGTGTCCCCTCGTGATCGCGCACCGTGCCCTGGATGGTGTAGGGCCGCGGAAAGGTGAAATCCACCCCGCCCGCGTCCGGTGGCACCGTGACGGTTTGGGCCGGCGGGCCTGGTTGGCCCTCCCGCGCGACGCTCACGTGATAGGCGCCGGCCGTCACGAGCAGAGCGTAGCGGCCTTCGGCATCCGTAAACGTGTCGGCCTGGAGCGGATCCGCCCAGTCCGTCTGTACGGAGACGTATCGCATGGGCGCGCCGTCCCAGTCATGCACCGTGCCGGTGATGCGGTGGTGCTGCGGCAGGGTGAAATCCACCTCGTGCGCGGCGGGCGGCACGGTGACGACCTGCTCGGCCAGCGCCGGCAGGCCACCGAGGGCTGCCCGCAGGTGATAGGTCCCTGCTTTGACGGTCAAGGTATAGGCGCCCGCGGTGTCCGTGGGGGAATAGGCATAGAAGGAATCGCCCGGCGCGGTGACGACCTTGGCGCCAGGGGCCGGCGCGCCGTCGGCATGGCGCACGACCCCGGTGATGGTGTAACGTTGGGGGAAGGTGATGTCGGCCGCGTCCATGCTGGGCGGCACAGTGACCGTGATCGGTTCGGGGGCCGGCAAGCCGCGATAGTTGTACGTCATGAGAGAATACGTGCCGGTCATCACGGTCAACGTGTAGGCGCCGGTCGCGTCTGTGACGCCGCGGGCATAGGAGGGGCTGCTCCCGGCCGAGTACACCTCCACGCCCGGCAGCGCGGCGCCATCCCAGTCGCGCACAGTCCCACGGATGGTGTAGCGCGTGGGGAAGGTGAAGTCCACCCCGCGCGCGGCGGGCGGCAGAGTGACCTCTTGCTTGGGGGGCGGCGGCCATCCGGTCTTGGCTGCGCTGACGCTGTAGGCGCCGGCCACCGCCGTCACGCTGTAGGCGCCGGCAACATCGCTGCGCCCCGCCGTGAGGGCGTATTCGCTGCCCACGACGATGGTCACGATCGCATCGCTCAACGGCGCGCCGTCATAGTCGCGCACGACCCCGGAGATCGCATAGCGTTGCGGCGCTGTGAAGTCAATGCCCTCAGCGTTGGGCGGAACGGTCACGGTCTGTTCTGGCTGCTTGATCACGCCGGGGATGCGGGGGTTCACGGTATAGCGGCCCGCGATCACCGTCAGGGTATAGACGCCGCTGGCGTCAGTGTTGGCGCGGGCGCTGACCATATCGCCCCAGGCCGTGGCTACTTCGACGTTGGCCAGCGGTGCGCCGTCCCAGTCGCGCACGGTCCCGCCGATGGTATAGCGCTGCGGAAAAGCGAAGTCCACCCCGGCGGCATCCGGCGGCACAGTGACGGTCTGCTCCGGCGGGCCTGGCAGGGGATACTGGGTCGCCGAGACGCGGTACACGCCAGCGGTGACCGTCAGCGTGTAGAGGCCGGCCGCGTCTGTGCGGGCGACCCCGCCTGGGCCATAGCCCTGCTGTGCGTCAACGTCGACCCCACTCAGGGGCGCGCCGTCGAAGTCGCGCACGGCGCCGCGGATCGTGTAGGTCGGCTCACCGGGCGTGGGGGCCGGGTTGACGCGGAAGCCGGCCTGGGTCAGCGCAGCTTCGATGTCGCCGGCCTGGTCCAGTTTGAGGGGCCAAATGGATGTGATCTCGCGCAGCACAGCGGGGTCAGGGGCGTGCTCGAAGGATGGAGTGACCTCGGGAACCGACGCGTCCAGCGTGCCGCCTTGGGCGAACACCGGCCGAGCCACGGCGAGCAGGAGCACACATGCCAGTAAAGACAGGATGAGGAGCAATGTGGGTCGCGGTGACATAGCTTGACCTCCGGGCAACGTCGAGGAGCGTCAGCGGTGGGCCGATACGCAAACCGCAGCAGCCCTTTCTCATTCTATCACCACTTGTGACTGACGGCAAAAAGCGATTTCCGAAGCGCCGCACCCGGCCCGCTTCGGAAGTCCTTACGCATCACGTCCGCACGTCCTCTCCCACATCGCCACCGTCTCCACATGGCGCGTTTGCGGGAACAGGTCCACCGGCTGCGCCGCGAGCAGGCGATAGCCGGCCGCGGCCAGGTGGACGGCGGCGCGGGCCGCAGTAGCGCGTTGGCAAGCCGTTGCGCGGGGAGGCCGGCGGCGC
>PHCA01000092.1 GCA_002842085.1 Chloroflexi bacterium HGW-Chloroflexi-1 | reverse complement strand
ATTGCGAGGGCCTCGCTGTGGCGAGGGCCTCGCTGTGGCGAGGGCCTCGCTGTGGCGAGGAGCGTAGTTTGCGGTTGCGAGGCACGAAGCAAAGCAATCTCCGCCATGGTGGGGATTGCGGCAATCCCGATTGCGGCAATCAGAGATTGCTTCGCAAACTGCGCTCGCAATGACAGAGGGCTGAGTAGTTACGAAAATTCGTGTACTTCGTGGCTGAAATATGGTTGATATGCTGTTGGGAGATAAGGGCAACTGCATCCAAATCCAATGAATGGGCGAATGGGCGAAAAGCACAGGGATGGATATGCAATCCCCAATCCGCAATCCGCAATCCGCAATCCGCAATCCGCAATCCGTTCACCGATGCTTGCGCGCCAATTCTTCCAACGTCTGGCCATCCCACAGGTCGATCGGCTTGCCGGCGGACCAGTCGTGCGCCTGGCGGGAGATGCCGCCGGTGGTGACCAGCCACCCGTAATCGGCCGCTTCATGAGTCATCGTGCCATACAGATCGCGGACGGTGGGCTCGCCGACGGTGCCCCGGTAGCGCTTGCACTGCACCAGCCCGTAGCGCACCCGGTTGTTGGCGACTTCCAGGTCGATGCCGTGGTCGGCGCCGTCCTGCGTGTTCTCGACGCGATAGCCCATCAGCTCGAACAACATGCCGCTCCAGGTCTCGAATTCGTTGGGCTCCAGCGCGAGCATCTGGGCAATGGTGCGCACTTTGCCGAAGCGCCGGCGTAGCGTATCCTGGCTGGTGGCGCGCTCGGTCACAAGCACTGGCCCGGCCAGCGCCAGCATGTGCAGCAGGGCCAGGACCAGCGGCAGCCACCACGGCAGCCAGGGCAGCCGGTCGTCGATGAGGTTTAGTGAAATGACCGCCGGCCAGATGGCGATCCACAGGACCAGGAGGCCAAACCAGAGCCACGGCGTCTCCCCGGCCGGCACCAATTGGGCGTCCGCCAGGCCGCGCGTCAGGCTGCGGACCGTGCCGTCTCGTTCCATCTGCGCCCGCGCCCGGTCTACCTGGGCCTGGCTGGGCATCCATTCCGGTTCGCCGTTACCGCGGGATTCCGGTTCCGGGAAGAAGAGCGATCCGAGCCCGATCACGACGGGGCCTCGTTGGGGGTGACAGCCGGGCCGGGTCGCGGGTCACAGGCGCCGTGGCGGAACCAGTAACGGGCAGCCAGCAGATCGAGCGCATCCACGTCGCGCTGCATGAGCGCGGGCAGGTCCTCGGCCTGGGGCAGCAGGCGTTCCCGGATCAGGCTGCGCTTGACCGGACCGTCCACGACGAACGATGTCGCCGTTTCCAGCGCGGACCACTGGCCCGCGAAGTCCACCAGCCCGAGCAGCGCCAGCCGGTATTCGTTTGACGTCAGCGCAAGGACGCCGCCGCGCCGACTTTCCGGTGTCGCCGTCGGGTCGCGGGCGTCGGCCGTTGATTTGGCAGCGCGGGTTGTGTTGCTCAAGAGGATACTCCTTGGTCGGTTGGGAACTCACATGTTGCGTATCCGCTCAGTTTTTCGGGGTATGCTGTGGCCGATCTGCGACCGAGCCACAGCCCCTGGATTATTGAGAGGATACCACGTTGCGATCGTCACGGATCGCCGCGGCCGTGTGATCAGCCGCATGCGCCTTCGTCTTCATCCTCCAGTTGATACCGGGTGACCGTCACACGGGTGAACTCAGCGCGTTCGGTGACCGTGCCGTAACGATCCAGCCATGCCTGGGTCAGGTCACGCGCATCCCACATCGGCGCCTCCGAGGCGATCAGCCAGACGGCCCTGGCGCCCGAAGTCTTGGCCGCCATCTTCGCGGCCAGTTCTGTCTCGGTCATGCCCTGGTTGGTGTAGGGACCGTCGGCCCACTTGAGCCCGTCCCCACTGTAGTAGGTGAAGGTGTGGCGGTTGTACGGGATCTGGAACATCAGCAGGTCGTCGGGCTTCTTGTGCGTCATGACGAAGCCGGCGGCCGAGCGGAAGTCGGCCTTGATCGGCCGGTGCACCTGTTGCCAGTCGCCGACCAGATTGAGGGCCAGGAGCGCGCCGAGGGTGACGTAACCCAACAGCCGCCAGGCACGCGTCAGCGCGATCACGCCCAGGGCCAGCAGGGCCAGAAAGGCCGGCATCGCCCAAATCAGGTAGCGATCGGCGAAGATCGGCATGCCCAACGAGACGCCATAGATCGCCAGCGGTGGCCACAGCAGCCAGATCGACAGCAGCGCGACCGTCGGCCAGCCGCCCAGGGGGAACTCTTGAGCAAACGTTGTCCGGCTCGCTCGGTCAGCCGCCCACAGCCCGACCCCGGCCAACAGCGCCAGCATGGCCGGCAGCAGCGTGATCGGCCATATCACCGGGACCACCCCGCGGCTGAACGCGACAGCCAACACCGTCAAGATGTCGGGCAGCGGTACGAACGGGTGACCGGTCTCGAAGGTGGGCGAGAGCCATAACTTCGCCTGCCACCAGACCAGCGGCAGATAGGGCAAAATCAGGGCCGCAAAATAGGCGACCGCCGGCAGCCAACGGCGGGTCAGCGATCTGCCGGGCCGGCATCTGGGTAGCAGGATCAGCAGCCACAGCGCCTGCAGCGGGATGGCCAGCGCGGCCAGCACGTGGGTATAGACCCCCAGGCTGGTCACGCCGTAGAGCAGCGCCCACCGCCACCAGCCCCCGCGCCGGGCTGCCTCGACGGTTAGCCAGAGCCCCAGCGGTACCAGGACGACGAGAGCCGCGTACATCCTGGCCTCTTGCCCGTACCAGACCAGATAGGGCGCGGTGGCGGCCAGCAGCGCGGCCAGCGCGGCTGGTTTCCGGCCTGCCAGCCGACTGATCAGCACATAAATGATCGGCACGGCGAGCGCTCCGGCAATTGCCGACGGGAAGCGCAACGCGAACTCGCTCTGCCCGGCGACCGCCAGCCAGGGACGCAGCGCCAGGAAGAAGAGCGGGCCGTTCTCGCCCGGCTTGCGGAAGGTCTGGAGGAGTGCGGAGAGCGGCCGGGTGGCGAACAGCAGGCTATCGACCTCGTCACGCCACAGGCTCTGAAAGGTCAGCCGATAGACGCGCAGGGCAAAAGCCAACCAGGTGAGGCCCAGCGGCAACCAGGCAGCCCGATCTTTGCGCACGGTCATGAAGCGTCAAGGTTGCGGCGTCCCGGCATCCCGGGATCGCCGCCGGCTGCGGCGCACCAGCCAGACCAGGCCCAATGTCGCGCCGATCAAGAAGAACACGCCGCAGCAGAGCCACAGATAGCTCAGGGCTACCACACCGTTGTCGATCAATTGCGCCGCGCTCGGCACGTCGCTGAGGGCAGTCTCGGGTTTCGGCGCGGGTGCGGGCAGGGGCGCGGCCGGCCCGGCCAGGGGCAGTCCCGAATTGGGTCGCAGGGACGGGAAGCCGCCTGGCCCCAGCGCGTCCGGCGATGTCAGCGTGGGCGGCGGCAGGAAGCCCGGTGCGACCGGCGCCACGCTGGCCGGCTCGGCCGGGGTCGGCGTTTCGGGTGCGGGAGTCTGTGTCTCGTCACCCGGCGCTGGCGTGGCCGGGGTCGGCAATGCCTCCTCGGCGGTGGCCTCGGGTGTGATCGTTTGGGTCAGGAGCAGGGTGGGCTCGGCGGTGGGTTCGGCTGTGCCCGTCGCCGCGCTCTCTGGCGTCTCGGTCGGTGTGGCGGTCGGTGTCGGGGTCTCCGTGGGCGGCGGCGAATCGAACAGCGCGCGCGCCACCCGGTCACCGGGCAGTGAGAAGGCCAGGGTCACGGCCAGGAGGATCAGTACGACCAGGGTCAGGGTACGAAACAATACAACTTCCCGCTCTGGCCGGTCTGTGACCGTGCCAGTTAGGGAATTTGTGTTTTCACAGCCATTGCGAGGAGGCGTTTTTTGCCGACGAAGCAATCTCGATTGCGGCAATCCGAGATTGCTTCGCAAAAAACGCTCGCAATGACACGGCGGCTGAGTAGTGACGATTGGAACGCCATTATAGCACGGCTTCTTGGGAATGCCCAAGATCGCTATAGTATTACCCCGCGACATGCGCGTTGATCGCGCGAATCTTTCAACGCGAAGACGCCAAGGCGCAAAGACCTTTTTAATTTCTTTGCGTCTTTGCGCCTTTGCGTTGAAAACGCCTTTCGTTGAAAGGGGTTTGGTTGCGGCAGGAGCCGCGCTATGGGACTGCATTACGCACGGCCGTCACGTCCCCGGACCAGACGGCCTGGACGCGGCCTGCGGCGTCGCGCACCAGCAGCGCCCCTTCCGGCGTGACGCCGGTGGCAACGCCGCACAGCGGGCCGTTGGGCAGCATGACCGTGACCGCCCGCCCGAGCGTGTCCAGCCGGTCGGCCCAGGCTCTGTGGGGGAATGCGCCGCTGAGCAGCCGGTCATACCACGTCTCGCAACGCGCCAGGATGGCGACGAGCAGCGACAGCCGGTCCACCGGTCGGCCCAGGGCCGCGGACAGGCTGATCGCGGTCGCGGCGATGTCGGCCGGCACGTCCGGTCCGCCGAACGCCAGGTTGACGTTCAACCCCAGCCCCAGCACCGCGTAGTCCAGGCGCTCTCCGTCCAGCCGCAGCTCGGAGAGCATCCCGCCCAGCTTGCGGCCGTTCAGCAGCAGGTCGTTGGGCCATTTCAGCGCAGGGCGCAGGCCGGTGACCGTCTCGATCCCCTCGACCGCGGCCAACCCCAGGCACATGGTCAACTGGCCGGCTTGGCTGGGGGGGATGGACGGCCGCAGAAGCAGGGACATCAGCAGGTTGCTGCCCGGCGGCGCCCACCAGGTACGCGCCAGCCGGCCCCGGCCGGCCGTTTGCTCATCGGCCACGGCCAACAGCCCCTCGGCGGCCCCGGCCGCGGCCCGCGCCAGCAACGTGGAGAGATCATTGGCGCGTTTCATGGTGTGCTTCGATAGAGGGACAGGTTCGTGTTGTCAAAGGGGATGTCGAAGCTCCTCTCGATCATAAAAGGTCTGTCGCTGTCTCTCGGAACTGTACTCGCACTGCGCTCAGTGTACACCACCCCCCCCTGACCGTCAAGGCAGGGCAGTTGCGGTGCATTCTATCCAGTCGCTTTGACGTGCACCCCACTTTCTGGTAAACTCAGCAAGCTTGTGATTTTCACCCACAAACGTATTGACGCGTCTCGTATCCTCTCAATAATCCGGGGCAGCTCAAGGCGGATCCGTGATCCGCCGCTCGCCCGCCGAGTCACGGACTCGGCTTGAGCAGATTCGGCCCCGCTTTTTTGAGAAGTCGCCATGAATTTCATTCACCACCAGATATGAAACGGGCAGTGAACGCCTATTTTCAGATCAGATACCGCGTCTCTGTCCTGGGAGGTTTTTTCGCTGGCGGCCAACGTGATCCGCGGGCTGGCGATGGACGGCGTGCAACGGGCGAACTCCGGCCACCCCGGCATGCCGATGGGCACAGCCGCGCTGGCCCACGTCCTGTGGACCCGTTTCCTGCGCCACAACCCGACCGATCCTAAATGGTTCGACCGCGATCGTTTCGTGCTCTCCGCGGGGCACGGCTCGATGCTGCTCTACAGCCTGCTCCACCTGACCGGCTACGATCTGCCTCTGGATCAGATCGAGCAGTTTCGCCAGCTCGGCAGCATCACGCCCGGTCACCCGGAATACGGCCTGACGCCGGGCGTGGAGATCACCACCGGGCCGCTGGGGCAAGGCTTTGCGACCGGCGTGGGCATGGCGCTGGCCGAGGCGTTTCTGGCGGCCACCTACAACCGGCCCGGTTTCCCCATCGTGGATCACTACACCTACGCGATCGTCAGTGACGGCGACCTGGAGGAGGGCATCAGCCACGAGGCGGCCTCGTTGGCCGGCCACCTGAAGCTGGGCAAGCTGATCTACCTCTACGACGACAACCACATCAGCATCGACGGCCCCACTTCGCTATCGTACAGCGACGACGTGCCGAAGCGCTTCGAGGCGTACGGCTGGCACGTCCAGAAGGTGGACGGTTACGACATGCCGGGCATCGCCGCGGCGCTCCGCGCGACCCAGGCGGTGACCGACCAGCCATCGCTGCTCGTCTGCCGGACGCACATCGGCTACGGCAGCCCGAACAAGCAGGATACGGCCGAGGCCCACGGCTCGCCGCTCGGTGAGGAGGAGGTCCGGCTGACCAGGCAGGCGCTGGGCCTGCCGCCGGACGAGCAGTTCTGGGTTCCCGACGCGGTGCTGGCGCGCTATCGCACCGCGCTGACGACCGGGGCGACAAGCTGGCCACCCGCGCGGCCTCGGGCAAGGTGCTGGACGCGATCGCACCGCGCATCCCCACGCTGGTCGGCGGCTCGGCCGATCTGACCCCGTCGAACAACACCCGGTTCCGGGGCGCGGTGGACATTGCGCCCGGCAAGCTCGGCGGCCGCTACATCCGGTTCGGTATCCGCGAGCACGCCATGGGCGCGATCCTGAACGGGCTGGCGCTGCACGGCGGCGTGATCCCCTACGGCGGCACCTTCCTGGTCTTCTCCGATTACATGCGCGGCGCGGTGCGGGTGAGCGCCATCATGGGCGCGCCGGCCATCTTCGTCTGGACGCACGACAGCGTAGGCGTGGGCGAGGACGGGCCGACGCATCAGCCGGTGGAGCATTTCGCGGCGTTGCGGGCCATCCCGAACCTGGTAACTTTACGGCCGGCCGACGCCAACGAGACCGCGGCCGCCTGGCGCTACGCCCTGACCCACCGCGACCGGCCCGTGGCTTTGTTCCTCACGCGCCAGGGTCTGCCCGTCTTGCCCGGGACCGCGGAGGCGGGCATCGAGAAGCTCGCCCGCGGCGCCTACATCCTGGCTGACGCGGCAGACGGCAAGCCGGACGTGATCCTGATCGGCACCGGTTCGGAGGTCAGCCTGGCGCTGGCCGCCAGCGATCTGTTGGCCGGGAAGGGTGTCCGGGCGCGGGTCGTCAGCATGCCCAGTTGGGAATTGTTCGAGGCGCAGGACGCGACGTATCGGGATAGCGTGCTGCCCCGGGCGGTGACCGCCCGGGTCTCCGTGGAAGCCGGCGTGACCCTGGGCTGGGATCGCTACGTCGGCTGGTCCGGCGCAATGGTCGGCATCGACCGTTTCGGCGAGTCGGGCAAGGGGCCGGCCGTGATGGCGCACTTGGGGATCACCGCGGAGCACGTCGTCGAACGGGCGCTGGCCGTGTTGGGCAGGTGAGCCCGCCGAGAGGGAGAGGTGCGTGTTGTGTGCTCCGTACTCCGTATTGCGTATTCCGTTTTTCATTTCACGTTTTACGCCACACGGAGTACGCAGTACGCAATACGCAGTCCCCAATACGTTCCCAGCACTGGAGTCTCAGCGATGAAACATATGTGGACCCCCTGGCGCATGGCGTACATCCTTAGCGATAAAGAGGATGATTGCGTGTTCTGCGACATGCTGGAAGCCGCGGATGATCGCGAAAGCCTGGTGCTGCACCGCGGTGAGCGGGCGTTCCTGGTGCTGAACAAGTACCCCTACAACAATGGCCACCTGATGGCCGTGCCCTATCGCCACGTGGACACCCTGGAGGCGCTCACCGCGGCGGAGCTGGCCGATGTCATGGCGCTGGTGACGCTGGGCATGCGCGCGTTGCGGGCGGCCATGCAGCCGGAGGGGTTCAACATCGGCGTCAACATCGGCAAGGTGGCGGGCGCAGGGGTCGAGGATCACGTGCACGTGCATATCGTGCCCCGCTGGACCGGCGACACCAACTTCATGCCGGTCTTCGGTGAGGTGCGGGTGATTCCGCAGGCGCTGTGCGAAACGTACGATCTGCTCAAGACGGCGGTCGACGCGATTCTGACAGAGGGTATACTTGACAAGGTGACACGGTGACACGGTGACAGGGTGACACGGTGACAGGGTGACACGGTGAATCGGAGGGTATCTTCTCAATTTTTCGGGGAATCGCTCGCTGTGGCCGGTCTCCTGACCGAGCCCACGGTGGCTCGGTCAGGAGACCGGCCACAGCCACCCCGGATTATGGCTATCGCTTGAGAGGATACAATCGGAGGACATGCGTTTCATGCCAACAGTCATTTTAAGCGGCGAAAGACTGCATTATCGGCTCCATGAAGGCGGGTTGCGGCCCTCAAGCCCACCCCTGGTGCTGGTCCACGGCGCGGGTGGCAACGTGATGCACTGGCCTGGCGAGCTGCGCCGGCTGCCCGAGCACACGGTCTACGCGCTGGACCTGCCCGGCCACGGCGAGTCGGGCGGCCGCGGGCGGACCGACATCGGCGCGTACGTAGAGGTCGTGCGGGGCTTCGCTGATGTCTTGGAGTGGCCTCCCTTTGTGCTGGCCGGGCACTCCATGGGCGGGGGGATTGCCCTGGAATTCGCCCTGCGCTATCCAAAACGCCTGGCCGGGCTGGTCCTGGTGGGTACCGGCGCCAGACTGCGCGTCGCCCCGCAGATCCTGACCGGCATCCTCGACGACTTCGCGGCCACCACTGAACTTCTGGCGACCTGGACCCACGGCGAACGTGCCGACCCCAACCTCCTGCGCCTCTACCTGCGGCGGCTACGAGAGGTCGATCCGCAGGTCATCCACGGCGACTTCGCCGCGTGCGACGCGTTCGACCGCATCGCGGACGTCGCCCGCATCACCGCGCCCACGCTGATCCTCTGCGGCGACGCCGACCGCATGACCCCGGTCAAATTCAGCCGCTACCTGGCCGCGCAGATCGCCGGCGCGCAACTGGTCGAGGCGCCGGGCGCCGGGCATATGGTCGCGCTGGAGCAGCCGGCCGTTGTGGCTGAGGCTGTGGCCCGGTTCCTGGCGGGGCTGTAGCGGGGACCCAGGGTCACCCGGCCACAGCCCTTGAATTATTGTGAGGATGCCTGGCGCATTTCCCCGACGCACATCAGACAATCTGCGAGGTCGAGTGACAACTGAAAGACGGATATCACCCCAACGGGTCCTGGTGCCCCTGGGCTTCGGCACCGCGGTTTCACTGCTCGGTGACAACACCCTCTATACGGTATTGCCCCGGCCAGAGATCGCCGCGCAGGCCGGGGTGACCCTGGCGATGGTAGGCGTCCTGTTGGGCGCGAACCGCGCGGTGCGCCTGGTGTTCAACGGGGCCGCCGGCGCGCTCAACGACCGGCTATCGCGGCGCTGGCTGCTGGTCGGGTCGCTGTTCCTCGGCGCGCTGTCCACGTTGATCGTGGCTGTCGGGCACGGGTTCTGGCCGCTGCTCGTTGGCCGGGTGCTATGGGGCGCGGCCTGGTCGGGCATCTGGGTGGGTGGCAATACCATGGTGCTCGACGTGGCGGACGAGACCAACCGCGGCCGGCTGAGCGGCCAGTACCAGATGTGGTTCTTCATCGGGGTGGGCGCGGCTGCGCTGATCGGTGCGGTGCTGACCGATCTTTTCGGGTTTCGGCGGGGGCTGCTGATCAGCGCCGGGCTGACCGGGCTGGCCGCGCTGCTGTGGCTGGCGGTCTTGCCGGAGACGCGGCCGGCGCGTTCCGCGGCCGCGCGGGCTGCGGCCGCCGCGGAACGCCTGCCATTGCCCTGGCGCGTGGCGCTGACCGCGGCCGTGCCGGTGTTCTTCACGCGATTCGTCTTCGCCGGTGTGATGACGGCCACGACGATCCTATGGCTCACGGACTTTGTCGGGGATCGGCTCATGGTGGCGGCCGTGGTCGTGCCGATCGCCACGCTGACCGGCATCTTTGCCGCGCTGCGCTCGGTCAGCAGCCTGCTGGGCGCCCCGCTGGTGGGCCATCTGTCCGACCGGGCTGGCCGGCGTTGGCCGGTGCTGGCCGGGGTGATGGCGGTGGGCGCGGCCGGGGCCTGGCTGATGGGCGGCGAGGGACTGGCGGTGGCGTTGTTCGGCGGGCTGGTCGCGTCCGTAGCGTCCAGCGGCGCACAAACGGTGGCGCCCGCGCTGGTGGGGGATGGCGCGACCGCGGCGCAGCGCGGGCGGGTGCTCAGCGTGATCTACACCTTCGGCGATCTGGGCAGCGCGCTCGCGCCGCCCCTGGCGTTGGCGTTGGTGGGATTCTTGCCGATCGGGACCCTCTACCGGCTGTGTGCCGGGCTGCTGGCGGGCGTGGCGCTGTACGCGGTCTGGCAGTCGGCCCGAGAGCGCGCGGTGCTTGAAGCTGTCGCTGAACCCGAAGAGGGGGTGGCGGGGTCGGTGGGGTGAGTTTTGGGAACCTGGCTCGCGCGGACCGGCTGCGCCAGGCGATCCTCAAACGGGCGTTCGAAGGGCGGCTGGTGCCGCAGGACCCGAACGATGAGCCGGCGGAGGTGTTGTTGGCGCGAATACAGGCCAAGCGCATCGCGCCGAAATCATCACATCGGGCGGAAGGCAACGATACCGCGCAAGTGTCTCTTCGCCTGGTGACCCCGACTGACGAGTAGGGGCGCACCCTTGCGGTCGCCCTGGCGGGCAGGCGTAATGCGCCCCCACCAATTAAAACGGTATCCTACGAGAACCAGCATGACCAAGCACTACGATCCCCAAAAACATCATCGCCGGTCCATTCGCCTCCCAGGATACGATTATGGCCAATCCGACGCGTATTTCGTCACGCTCTGCACCCAGGGGCGCGAGTGCGTGTTGGATGCCCCGATTGTGTCAGGGATCATCACCGCTGTTTGGCATGCGTTGCCGAGGTGGTTTCCCGGCATCGAACTGGATGAATTCGTGATCATGCCGAACCACAATCATCTCATCGTGTGGATTTTTCCTGGCGAAACTAACGTCGCGGCGGGGGTGGATCGGGCGGGGGTGGATCGGGCGGGGGCAAGCCCCGCTCCCGCGCTGTGAAGGACCTGTTCGACGCGCCAGCGGTCAGGCTTCCAACATCTCTCGTAGCAATTCCGCCGCGGCCCGCGCGGCCTGGCCGCGGTGGCTGATCCGGTTCTTGGTCTCCGGCGGCAACTGCGCCATGGTGGCTGCGTGCTCCGGCATGTAGAACACCGGGTCGTATCCAAAACCGTGCTCGCCGGCCGGCCCGAACGCGATGATTCCCTCACACGCACCCGCCGCGGTGCGCACCTCTCCATGGGGCGTTGCCAGCGCGACCACACAGCGAAAGCGCGCGGTCCGTCGATTCCACGGGACGCCGGTCAGCGCATCGAGCAGCTTGCGATACCGTTCCGCGTCGCTGGCGTCCGGCCCGGCATAGCGCGCCGAGTGCACGCCGGGCGCGCCGCCCAGCGCATCCACCTCCAGCCCTGAATCGTCGGCCCAGGTCCAGAGGCCGGTCTCCCGCGCATAAGTGACGGCCTTTTGCTGGGCGTTTTCGGCGAAGGTCGCGCCGGTCTCGTCCACCTCCAGCGCAATCCCCTCCGCGTCCAGGCAGGTGACCTCGATCGGCAGGTCGGCCAGCAGGTCGCGGTATTCGCGCACCTTGCCGGGGTTGTGCGTGGCGATGAGTAGTTTGTGGGTCATGGGCGTGCTCGCCTCTTCTTGCCAGTTTGTCGGCTCGATGTTATCATGGGCACGCTATCCTGCGCAAATGGAGGCTTTCATGGGCACGCATCACCCGCTGCGGGTTTTTTCTGGCTCGGCAAATCGTCCTCTGGCTGAAAAGGTGATCGACATCCTGGATTCACTGGTGGGTGACGACCTGGCTACTCATGGGAGTGACGCTCTGTCGTCGGCCAACGCGGACGCTCGGCGCGTGGCGCTGGGCAAATGCACCACCACATTCCTGAAGGACTCTGAAATCCATGTCATCATCGATCAGGTCGTGCGCGATCAGGACGTGTTCATCATCCAACCCTGTTCCGCGCCGGTCAACGACAACCTGATGGAGCTGATGCTCTACATCGACGCGTTCCGCCGGGCATCGGCGCACGAGATCACGGCCGTGATCCCTTACTATCCTTACGGCCGGCAGGAGCGGATGGCCAAGGGCCGGGAGGCGATCAGCGCCAAGGTGGTGGCCACGATGCTGCAAGCGGTGGGGGTCAGTCGGGTGGTCTATTTCGACGTCCATTCGCCGGCCATCCAGGGGTTTTTCGATGTGCCGGTGGACCCGCTGTCGGCGTTGCCGGTGTTGGCCGAGCATTTCAAGCGACCTGAATTCCGGGACGCGGCCATTGTTTCGCCGGATGTCGGTCGGGCTAAGTTCGCCGGCAAATACGCCGAAAATCTGGGATTGCCGTTGGTCGTGATGCATAAGCGCCGCGAGGGCTTTTCGGAAATTGAAGTGTCGCATGTCGTCGGTGATATCGTGGGCAAGATCCCCATCATCATCGATGACGTCATTGCCGGTGGTAGCGTGCTGCAAGAGGCGGACGCCTTGATCGAGGCTGGCGCCCGCCCGGAAGTGTACCTGGCGATTACCCATGGGGTATTGCTTCCCACTGCATTGGCGAGCCTCGAAGACCCGCTTTTCAAGCAGTTGGTGATATCTGATACGATTTGCCAGCCGGAGGCGATTTGCAACCACCCCAAGGTCACAGTTGTGTCGGTGGCAAAGCTGCTGGCGCAGGTGATTTGGCGCATCCACGCCGGCGAGTCCATCAGCAACTTGATCGAGAAGACGTGAGGGCCTAACCAGTTGAATTCTTGCACGACAGGCAAGAATCCTATGATGGCATGGGCCTGTTTGGTTCCGGCTTGTAAGCGCAGCGGCCTTGTCCGGGTCAGGCCTAACCCCCGAAATTCTTGTTTTTCGAGCAAGAATTTGGGAGGCAGAGCGTTCACCCTTTTGGTTCCGGTTTATCCGGGTTAGGGGACTCATTTGGCGAACCTATATCAATGGCTGGCGGTCTATACTCCCACTATCATCGTGCCCCTGGCGCTCCTGGTTCTGGCGTTGATCGGTGTGACGGTCTGGTTGGGCATCAAACTGCGGCGGGTGGATCGGCGCTATCAGGCCTTGACGGCCGGTACCGATGGCGGTAACCTGCAGGCGGTGTTGGAAGATCACGTGTGCCAGGTGCGGGAGGCCACCGGCCGGGTGCGCGAACTGGACGAGTTGACGCGCCGCGTGGAGCGGGCCAGCCGGGGACATCTACAGCGGCTGGGCTTTCTGCGGTTCAATCCCTTCCGGGACGCTGGGGGCGACCAGAGCTTTGCGCTCGCGCTCGCCGACGAGGACGGCAACGGCGTGGTGATCAGCAGCCTGCACAGCCGGGATGTCACCCGGGTCTACGCCAAGCCGTTGGTCGCGTGGCAGACGAGTTATCATTTGACGGATGAGGAACGAGAGGCGATAACCCCGTCTCCAATTGCCCGGCAAGCCTCGCCCATCCTCAGACATCTTATCGAGGAAAACCTATGGCATTTCGACGACAATCCCGGCCCGCGCCGGATCAGATCGAGGTGGTGATCGGTCAGCGGGCGACGTTCAATGGCAATCTGCGTAGTGATGGCAGTATCCGGCTCGACGGCACGGTGGAGGGCGGGTTGATCGAGACGCCGGGCAACGTCTTGATAACCGAGCGCGCCCGGGTGATGGCAGAGATCCAGGCCAAGACGGTGTCCATCGCCGGCGCGTACAAAGGCGCCATCACCGCGGAGCGGGTGGAATTGTTGGAAGGCGGCCGGCTGTGGGGCACGATCAAGGTTAGCTCGTTCCTGTTGGACGACGGCGCCCACTTCCAGGGTGAATTGATCATGCAGGGCGCGGTGGACGACGAGCCGTTGCTCATGCCGCGACCGGATGCCGATGAAAAAATCTCGGTGGAGGAGGGCCAACCGAGGAAACCTGGGTCGTAATAGGGCAATTCCCGTTTTTATCACTTGACATTTACTTGACTGTCTATTATAATCTCGCATACGTCTCTGTGTTCTAGACCGGCGTCCTCTTAAATTAACCTCACCATCGATCGATCAGATCTGCAAACAGCGACGTTAGCCTGGGTGTTTCGTCGATGATTCCCCAGAAAGACCTGATTATTATGTCCTGAGCTACTTCTTAGGGAGGAGGTGATCAAGCCGACGATTCACTGCCTAAGGACTGAGAATTAAATAACTTACGGCAGAATCCTGCCTTTTTACGGGGCAGGTCGGTAAGTAATTTAGTCCTTAGCCCTACGCGAGCGGCACGGGAAGCGAGTGTTGCTCGCCCGACCGGCTCTTGAAGCCTTACTTGAAGCCTTAGATGTAGAACCTATCCGTCTAGCAAGATCATATTCAGGAGGAGATCTCGACATGAAGAAGGTATTTGTGTTTTTAACAGTTGTAATGGTCTTGGTTACCGCTTTGGCTGCGTGTGCGCCCGCGGTTAAGTGTGACGATGAATGGGGCTGTGCCACCATTCAGAAGGGTCAGACCATCAAGATCGGCTATGTGGGTCCCACCACTGGCGACTACTCGAACTTCGGGATCGACATTTCACGAGGCGCTGAACTGGCCGTCAAAGAGCACCCTTCCGTAAAGGGCTTTAACATCGAGATGGTCGTGGAGGATACGCAAGGTACGCCGGAGCAAGGGGCCGCCGTGGCCAATAAGCTGGCCGCCGACCCCCAGGTTGTGGCTGTAGATGGGCACACTTTCTCCGGCTCGACCGAGGTGGCCATTCCTATCTATGACAAGGCTCACATCGTCATGATGTCCCCTTCGGCGACCAACCCCTCGCTGACCAAGCTGGGGTCAGCGGTTTTCAACCGCGTGGTTTTCCACGACGAGATGCAGGGCAAGTTCGCTGCCAACTATATCTATAATCAGCTCGGTGTCCGGAAAATAGCCGTCATGCATGATGGCGGCGCTTACGGGAAGGGCCTGGCCGACATGACTGCCGGCTTCTTCAAAGATCTGGGCGGCACCATCGTGGGTACCGAACCCATCACGCCTGGTGAGACTGATTACAGCGCTCCGTTGGCGGCTGTCGCCGCGACGGGGCCGGAATTGGTCTACTTCGGCGGTTACGACGCCGACGCGGCCGTGCTGGCTTCACAGATGGCCAGTGCTGGCCTGAAAGGTGTCACGTTCTTCGGCTGTGACGGCACCTATGGCAAGAACTTCATCGACCTGGCCGGTGAGGCCTCTGAAGGTGCTTTCTCGACCTACGTGCCGATCCCCGAGTCGGCGGCCTTCGCTAAGTTCAAAGCGGACTACGAAGCCGCCTACGGTGACCCGCAAGGCAAGCTAAGCCCCTTCAGCCCGCATGGGCATGACGCGATGAGCATCTTGATCGACGCCATCGAGAAGGTCGCGACGCAAAGCGGCAGTTCGTTGATTATCCCGCGCAAGGCTCTGGCCGATGCAGCACGCAGCACCAAGGACTATCAAGGTCTGACCGGTACGCTCACCTGCAGCGATACAGGTGAATGTGCGGCGGCGGCTGTTCAGTTTATGGTCGTGAAAGACGGCGACTGGGTGAAGGGCCCGGGTCAATAGCCCCAGCATGTTCCGGTGAACTCAGAAGCGATGAGGTGGGCCTTACGGCCTGCCTCATCGTCTTATCCTCTCTGATCCACAACGGACAGCCCAGAGATGTTCGTAAAGAGGTTATCTTATCGTGGCCACTGCCGTTCAGACCCGTGCTAAACGCACTTTCCGCATCGGACGGCTGATTCGCCCAGCCATAGGTGTCGTCGTTGCAGTCTTTGTTTTATGGCGCCTGTATACCGTGCTCGCCAGCCAGAGCTTTGGCCCAGATACCTGGGTGCGTTTTGCCATTTCCGGCCTGGTTTTGGGCAGCGTTTACGCAGTCATCGCACTGGGGTATACACTGATTTATGGCATTCTGTTTATGATCAACTTCGCCCACGGTGACGTGATGATGTTGGGGGCCTTTGCTGGCTATTTCACGTTGGAAGCGTTCAACGGGGCGGGGTTCCTCAATAAAAATCTTCCCTCTGCCATCATCTCCGTGGTTGTTGCTTTTATCGTGGGCATGTCTGTATCGCTGGTCATCTCCATCGCTCTGGAACGTATTGCCTACCGCCCCTTGCGCACAGCTCCCCGCCTGGTGCCGTTGATCAGCGCCATTGGGGCCTCGCTCTTTCTGGAAAACGTGGCCCAATTGACATTTGGGGTGGCTCGTCACACCTATACCAACCCCGAGGTTATCAAGCGTAACATCGGCTGGACGCTCATGGTGGGCGGTAAGGAAGTGTTGGTGGCCTACACCGGGGTCCTCACGTTCGTCCTCTCCCTTCTTTTGATGATTGGGCTCTACATCTTGGTGCAACGCACCAAGATGGGCAAAGCCATGCGCGCGGTCGCCGAAGACAAAGATACGGCCGCTTTGATGGGGATCGACGTAGATGGTGTCATCGCTAACACCTTTGCTATCAGTGGCGCACTCGCCGGCGCGGCGGGTGTGATGTGGGGCCTGCATATGGGGGTCATCTATCACTACGTGGGATTTATTCCGGGCATAAAAGCCTTTACTGCCGCGGTATTGGGCGGGATCGGCAATGTCCCGGGGGCAATGTTGGGGGGCCTGGTGCTGGGGATCGTGGAAGCTGTGGCCCCGGCCGCGCTGGGGATGCCCTTCCAGCTCAAGGACGTGCTGGCCTTTTCCATCTTAGTGTTGGTCCTGATCTTCCGGCCCACGGGGATCTTGGGAGAAGTACTGTCAGGAAAGAAGGCGTGACGAATGCGTGCATCTCTGATCATGACGCATGTCCTCTCAAGCGACAGCCATAATCCGGGGTGGCTGTGGCCGGTCTCCTGACCGAGCCACGGTGGCTCGGTCAGGAGACCGGCCACAGCGAGCGATTCCCCAAAAAATCGAGAAGATACTGACGCATAGGAGCGGCTTATGAACGTCCGTTTAGCCTCGCGGGAAGGCTTGCTTACAGGATTTATCAATCTTTGCTGTATATTGCTCGGCCTCACGGGCCTGGCAGGCACGATGGTGGGAGGGTGGTTCCATCTGTCTTCTCGGCAACCAGGTGCCTGGCTTTTACTGCTAGGCATCGCGGTGTGGGGCGGTGTCAGAGCTGTCCGGCGTGTGCCGGACCCGTCCAGGAATAAAACGCTCATAGCCGGCCTGGTAGCGGGCGTTATGCACGGTTTGACGCTGGCGGTGAGTCTCTGGCTGATCAGTACGCTGCTAGACGCTGGCGCTGAGGTGCGCAAGTGGCTGGTGCAACTCACACCCGAGGCAATCCGGCTGCTCACTTTTGGACTCTCACCTGTAGCGGCTGCGGCTTTGATGTTCGTGGTGATGACGACAGCGGGTTTGGTCGGCGCGTTGTGGGTCCGAGCTTCAGAACGCTACCCGTGGCAGCGGACTTTGAGCAAAGGGCCAACAACCGTGCGCACCAGGTTCCTGGCGCTACCTGCCGTGCAGAATTTCATGCAACGCAAGCACTCTCAGCAGATCTTGTGGGGAGGCGGCTTGCTGATTTTGCTTTTTTTCCCCTTTGTCCTGGGCCAATATTGGAACTATACGCTCGGCACGGTCGGCATCTACGTGATCCTGGGGCTGGGATTGAACATCGTGGTTGGCTTCGCCGGTTTGTTGGACCTGGGCTATGTGGCCTTCTTTGCCATCGGCGCTTACATAGTGGCCATATTGACGGCGCCCGCGCCGCACGGCATCATGATGAACTTCTGGCTGGTGGTACCGATCGGCATTGTCCTGGCAGCGCTGGCGGGTGTGTTGCTGGGGATCCCGGTATTGCGCATGCGCGGTGACTATCTGGCCATCGTCACGTTGGGATTTGGTGAAATCATCCGCATTTTATCAAAGAGCGATGCGCTCACCGATTTCACCGGGGGGCCGCGCGGGATCCGGTCGGTTGGCGGGCCTGGCCTGTTTGGATTCGATGTGAGCAGCGAGTTTTACTTCATGTATATTATCATTCTGGGCATCGTCCTGGCGGCTTACGTCACGCTTCATTTACAGCAGTCGCGTGTGGGTCGGGCCTGGATGGCGATGCGTGAGGATGAAGACGTGGCCCAGGCTGTGGGTATTTATACGCTGCAGTACAAGCTGTTGGCTTTTGCCACCGGCGCGGCCCTCGCTGGATTCAGCGGTGTGATCTTCGCCTCTCGTAACAAGTTCACCGGGCCAGAGGATTTCACACTCCTGGTCTCCATCAACGTTCTCTGTCTGGTCATCATCGGCGGCATGGGCAGCATCCCCGGCGTTGTGGCCGGCGCGCTGGTGCTGAAAGGCTTGCCCGAGATCTTGCGCCAGTTGGCCGACTACCGCATGTTGGCGTTTGGCGCTTTGCTGATCCTCATGATGATCGTGCGTCCGGAAGGGCTGTGGCCATCGACTCGCCGGCAAATGGAGCTTCATGAACGAGCAGAACAATCGGGTGAACCGGATGCCGGGTCTTCACCGGAGACCGGCCCATGAACATCCTGGCAGCACATAAGGTGACCAAGCGGTTTGGCGGGCTGGTTGCCGTCGACGCGTTGGACTTTACGATTCCGCAGGGTAGCATCGTCAGTCTTATCGGTCCCAACGGCGCCGGCAAGACGACGTTCTTCAACTGCATCACCGGTTTCTACCGGCCTGAGGACGGTTCACTGTTTTTCAACGATGTTTCGCTAACGGCCCTGCGGCCGGATCAGATCACCGCGATGGGGATCGCCCGCACTTATCAGAACATCCGGCTGTTTGCCAACATGACCGTCATGGAGAATGTGTTGGTCGGACAACACACGCGTCTTAAGACAGGCATGTTGGGCGCGATTCTGCGCTCGCCGCGCGCGCGTCAAGAAGAGGCGGAGGCGTTAGAAAAGGCCCAAGAAATGTTGCGCTTCGTCGGCCTGGCGGGCCGGGGTGACTGGATGGCGAAGAATTTGCCTTACGGTGATCAACGCCGGCTGGAGATCGCCCGCGCGCTGGCCAGCAAGCCCACCCGTCTACGCGATGCGTTGGGGTTGACGATCTTGCTCATTGAGCACCATATGCGTGTGGTGATGGGCATTTCTGATCGGGTGACGGTGCTGGACTATGGCGTGCAGATCGCCGAGGGCACCCCGGCTGAGATTCAAGGGAACCCGCGCGTAATCGAGGCGTATCTGGGACGCGGCGCGGCCAGCGGCCTTGGTCAAAAGACTGCCGTAGTAGCAGCCGCTGCCTAACCCGGCCAAGCCGGAACCAAAGCGGTGAAAGCCGATAGACAAATCCTTGCACAGAAAGCAAGCAGCTCACGGGTTAGGCCACAATGTAGAGGAATCATCATGGCGATGCTGGAAGTCGAAAACATCCACTCTTACTACGGCAACATCCACGCCCTGAAGGGCATCTCGTTGACCGTCGAAGAGGGCGAAATTGTCACCTTGATCGGTGGGAATGGCGCTGGAAAAACGACCACCTTACGCAGTATTACCGGCATTCTCAAACCGCGCCAGGGTCACGTCCGTCTCGAAGGCGAGGAGCTGGCGCCCTACAAGCCACATCAGATCGTTTACAAAGGCGTTGCAATGGTCCCCGAAGGCCGGCGCATCTTCGCCCGCTTGAGCGTTTCTGAAAATCTGGACATGGGCGCCTATAGCCGCAACAGTAAATCGGAAATCAAAGCCGACCTCGAACGCGTTTTTGAGCTGTTCCCACGCCTGAAAGAACGCCGCAACCAGGTGGGAGGCACGCTTTCCGGAGGCGAACAGCAAATGCTTGCCACCGGTCGTGCGCTGATGGCCCATCCCCGCCTGCTCCTGATGGACGAACCTTCGATGGGCCTGGCGCCTGTGCTGGTCGAGAGCATCTTCGAGAAAATCACGGAAATCAATAAAGAGGGAACAACCATCCTGCTGGTCGAACAAAACGCGTTGATGGCGCTCTCGATCGCCAACCGCGGCTACGTTCTGCAGACCGGAGAGATCATCCTGCACGACACCGCCGAAGCCCTGCGCACCAATGAAGTGGTGCGCAAGGCCTATCTAGGCATTACGTGAAACGCTGATGGCGCTTTCGGTGGCCCATCGCGGCTACGTGCTGGAGACCGGGCGCATCGTGCTGGCTGGCAGGGGCGAAGAACTGCTGCACAACCCACAGGTGCAGAAGGCGTATTTAGGCGGCCATTAGATGTGTTGCGTGGTACGTACCCACGTAACATGCAATACGCATCAGAATTGCGGGGGCAGAAAGGGTGAGAAGTCAATGCTGCTGTATGATTTGGAGATCGAAATAGAAGAACTGGATGATGGCAGCGATTATCACTACATGGCAACCAGTCCCGACCTGCCGAATCTGACCGTCGTCGGAGACACGGTGGAAGAAGTGCTGGCTTTGGTACCTCAGGTCGCGTCGGCATTGGTTGCCTCAATGAAAGCGTATGGTGATCTCTCGCCGGTGACGTTACGGGCAGTGCCTTCCCTGCCATTCACGTCGCGTGTCATGGCGCCAGCACGAAATATGCGGAACTGGCCCGCAAGCTGAGACGACTGGGTTGCTACTTCACCCGATACGGCGCCGGCAGCCACGAGATGTGGCGCAATCCAGCGACGGGCAAGCAATCTCCCATTGCGTACCACGCCACCAAGGAAATCGGACCCAAGCTGTTGTCCCGGATCTTGCGGCAGTTGGGTATTGATCGCGAAGACTTCGATCAGGCATGAGAGCCACGGTACCCAATGAAGCTCATCCAAGTAGCTGATTCTGTCTACCAGTTGCGCGGCGGTTCTAACGTCGGGCTGATTGTGCAGGACGGCCGCGCGGTGCTGGTGGACAGCGGCCTGGACAGGGACACGGCCAGGAAAATCGTGCGGGCGGTCGAGGGGCTGAACGTCCGATTGGTCGGGGTGGTGATCACCCACGCCCACGCCGACCACTTCGGCGGCGCGGCGACGGTGCGAGCCCGCACCGGTGCGCCGGTCTACGCGCCGGCCCTGGAGGCCGCCGTGATCGCCAATCCGCTGCTGGAGCCGCTCTATCTGTTTTCCGGCGCGGCGCCGCCGGCCGAGCTGCGCCATAAGTTCACCCTGGCCGAGGCGTGCCCGGTAGACGGGGTATTGGGGATTGGGGATCAGGTATTAGGAGGCGTTCCGGCCAAGATTCTGCCGGCATACGGGCATGCGCCGGGCCAGGTGATGGTGGCGGGCGAGGGCGTCTGTTTCGTCGCCGATGCCGTCTTTGCGCCGGATGTGCTGCACAAGCACGGCATCCCGTTCTACGTGGACATAGACCAGACCGCGGCGACCCTGGCGGCCTTGCCCAGTCTCGATGGCCACTACGCCGCCTTCGTCCCCGGCCACGGCCCGGCCGTGCCGGCCATCGGACCGTGGGCGGCCGAGAACGCCGCCCGCCTGGCCGCCATCCGCGCGGCCGTGGCCGCGGCCCTGGCCGAAGCTGACGACCTGGGCTGCATCGTGCAGTTGACAGCCGCCCGCATGGGCCTGCAAATCTCCAGCCCGGCCATCTACTGGCTGACCCAAACCACCGTGCTGGCCTGCCTGAGCGCGCTGCAGGCGGCTGGCGCGGCGAACGTAGCCATCCTGGACAATCGGCTGACCTGGAAGCCGGTGGTCGGAAGCTAGAAACAGCCGGCGTGGAGGCGCCCGGCACTTCCGAAGTGCCGGGCGCCTGGCCGGCTCAATGCAATGGACAAGCCGGGCGGATGGGGTATAATGGTCGGTGGGAGGTTCCCATGCGCAAACCGTTGCCGGTCGGCATTCAGACCTTTCGCGACATCATCCAGGGCGGCTTCCTGTACGTGGACAAAACTCCCTGGATCTACGAGCTCATCCGCTATCCCAAGGGGGTCTATTTCCTCTCGCGCCCGCGGCGCTTCGGCAAGAGCT
The DNA here is from genome assembly GCA_002842085.1 of Chloroflexi bacterium HGW-Chloroflexi-1. GTDB lineage: Bacteria > Chloroflexota > Anaerolineae > CG2-30-64-16 > CG2-30-64-16 > CG2-30-64-16. Next base: position 4,609 of record PHCA01000092.1, on the reverse strand, counting down.
TGCTCATCTCGATGCTGGACGAGATCTTCCAGGGCCAGCGGGAACTGTTTCGTGGCTTGTGGCTCTACGAGCAGCCGTATGACTGGGCGGTGCATCCGATCATCCGCGTTGACTTCAGCCTGCGTCGGATCCAGAGCGCCGAGGAGCTCAAGGCAGTCATCGGTGATTTTCTGGACGTTATTGCGCGCCAGTACGGGGTCGAACTGCCCGCAGGGGACTACCAAAAACGATTCGGCGATCTGATCGCGCAACTCGCCAGGCGCAATCAAGTGGTGATCCTGATAGACGAATATGACAAGCCGTTACTGGACAACATTGATAACCTGGAAGAGGCCATTCGCATCCGCGACACGCTGAAGGGCTTCTACACCATCATCAAAGGCATGGACGCCTACATCCGCTTCGTGCTGCTGACCGGCGTGAGCAAGTTCAGCCAGGTGGGGGTCTTCTCTGGGCTGAATAACTTGAAAGACATCAGCCTGGACGACCGCTACGCCGCTCTGTTAGGCATCACTCAGGCGGAGTTGGAAGCCAATTTTCAGGTTTACCTGCCGGAGTTCGCCCAGAAGGAGGGGTTGACCGAAGCTGATCTGCTGGTGGAAATTCGGCATTGGTACAACGGGTTCTGTTTCTCGAAACAATGCCAGGCGGTGTACAACCCCTTTTCGACGTTACTGCTGTTCGACATGCAGGATTTCCGCAACTTCTGGTTTGAGAGCGGCACGCCGACCTTCCTGGTCAAGTTGATCCAGCGGCGCAACTACGCCGTGGAGCAGTTGGATCGCCTGGAACTGGATGAACTGGCGTTCAGCAGCTACGAACTGGATGATCTGAAGGTGGTGCCGCTGCTTTACCAGACCGGCTATCTGACGATCAAAGGCTACGACCGTCAGGCGCGCCTGTATCGCCTATACTATCCGAACTATGAGGTAGAGAACGCGTTCCTCAGCTATCTGCTGGCCGATTTCGGCCCGGTGGAGAATGGATTGGCCGGCGGCCACCTGAATCAGCTCGTGCAGGCGCTGCGCGCACACGAATTCGACCGCTTCTTCGACGTGCTGGGGGTCTTCTTCGCCGGCATCCCCTACGACATCCAGATCCCCCAAGAGCGTTACTATCAAACAATCTTCTACCTGGTCTTCAAGCTGCTGGGGCTGCGGGTTGGGGTCGAGGTGCGCAGCAGCCGGGGCCGCACCGACGCGGTGCTGGAGTTGGCCGACGCGGTCTGGATCTTCGAGTTCAAGCTGGACGCCAGCGCCACAGACGCCCTCGATCAAATCAAGCAGCGGGGCTACGCCGAGCCGTATCGCGGCCAGGGCCGACCGGTCTATCTCGTCGGCGTCGCCTTCGACCGCGGCCGCCGCGCCATTGCCGGGTGGCAGGTGGAGACGTTGACGAGTCGAGAGGTTGCCAAACAGCCCGACTTGTCGTAGAATAGCGCATGAAACAGAAGCCCAGTTCATCGTAGCCCGCCCAGCGCCGTGCCGAGGCGATTTCTCGCTCAGGAGGTGTGGTGTCCTGCCCGGAGCCGATAATGGCGTGCTGACCGGCGCCGGCAAAGAGCTGCTGAGCAACCCGCAGGTGATGAGAGCCTGACTGGGCGGGCAGTGAGCCGATAGCCCGGTTCTTCGAATGCTTGACAAGCGCTCGCCGCGCGCCTATAATGTCCTCTGACGTGTGCCGCGTGTGAAGGTGTCTAATTTGGCCAAGGAGGCGCCACGCCTGAACCTGTTCGGTCGCCGAGGTTGGCCCCCTCATTTCGCAGGGATCGCCCCTACCCCAGATCGTTGAGTGGATCCACTCAAGATTCAGTTCCCCATCAGGAGGAGAGACGGAATGAAGAAGCTCAAGGTTTTTCGCATCCTGGTTGTGGCAGTCATGCTGCTCAGCGCGTTGGCCGGTTGTGCGCAGCCGAAGCCCCCTGCTGTGCCGGCTTTGGGTGTCGTCAAGATCGGCAACAACGCTGAGTATCCCCCCTTCGAGTCGGTGGACGCCAGCGGCAAGATCGTGGGTTTTGACCCCGATATCATCGCCGCGATCGCCAAGGCGGCCGGCTTCGAGTTCGAGCTGACGAACACCCGCTGGGACGGCATCTTCGTGGCGCTGGCCAGCGGTGAGTTCGACGCGGTGATGTCGGCGGCCACCATCACTGACGAGCACAAACAGACGGTGGATTTCAGCGACCCGTACTTCAACGCCGGTCAGATGATCGCAGTCAAGGTGGGCAGCTCCATCAAGACTCCGGCCGATCTGGATGGCAAGAAGGTGGGTGTCCAGCTCGGCACCACCGGCGACATCTGGGTCAGCGACAACACCAAGGCCGAAGTCGTCCGCTATGATGAGATCACCCTGGCCTTCCAGGCGCTGGGCAACGGCGACATCGACGCCATCGTCAACGACGGCCCGACCTCGGCGGACATCATCAAGGCCAACCCCGAGCTGGGCGCGACCCTGGTGGGCGAGCCGTTCACCGAGGAGAACTACGGTATCGCCGTGAACAAGAACAAGCCCGAGCTGCTGGCCGCCATCAACAAGGGCCTGGCAGCCATCAAGGCCTCCGGCGAGTACGACCAGATCTATGATAAGTGGTTCGGCATGCCCGAGGCGGCGGCGCCGGCCGAGGCCATGATGAAAGTCGCGGCGCCCAACTGCGACTACGGCGGCGAGTTCAAGTCTATCGAAGAGCTGGACGATGCCACTGTGAAGTTCACGCTTTGTGCCCCGGACGTGGCGTTCCCTTCCAAGGTGGCGTTCTCCGCATTTGCGATCCAATCGTCCGAACGCCTCGAGGCTACTGGCGGCGGCGGCGACCTGATCGAACAGCCGATCGGCACCGGCCCCTACATGCTCGAGAAGTGGGTCAAGGGCGACAGCATCATCATGAAGCGCAACCCGAGCTACTGGGGCGAGCCGGCGAAGGCCGAAACCTTGATCTTTCGCTGGAGCAAGGAAGGCGCGGCCCGCTTGTTGGAGCTCCAGGCCGGCACGGTGGATGGCATCGACAACCCCAGCCCGGATGATTTCCCGACCATCGCAGGGGATGCGAACCTGACTCTCTACCCGCGCGAGGCGTTGAACGTCTTCTACCTTGGCCTCAATCGCGATAAGCCACCGTTGGACAACGACAAGGTGCGCCTGGCCTTGGCCATGGGCATCGACCGCCAGCGGATCGTGGACAACTTCTACCCCGAAGGCTCTATCGTGGCGTCTCACTTCACGCCGTGCTCCATCCCCGGTGGTTGCGAAGGTGAGTCCTGGTACGACTTCGATCCGGTTAAGGCCAAACAAATATTGGCTGACGCCGGCTTCCCAGATGGCTTCGAGATCGAGCTGTCCTACCGCGATGTGTTCCGCGGCTACCTGCCCGAACCGGCGCTGGTGGCGCAGGACATCCAGGCCCAGTTGAAGGAGAACCTGGGCGTCACCGCCAAGATCGTGGTCATGGAATCGGGCGCCTTCATCGATGCCAGCGACCGCGGCGAGCTGACCATGTACCTGTTGGGCTGGGGCGCGGACTATCCCGACCAGACCAACTTCCTGGATTTCCACTTCGGCAAGGGCGCCAGCAAGCAGTTCGGCGCCGGCTTCCCAGACATCTGGGACGCCCTGGATCGCGCAGCTTCGTTGTCTGTTCAGGCGGAGCGCAACAAGATCTACGTGGAGGCCAACAACCTGATCCGCGAGCATGTGCCGATGATCCCGGTGGCGCACGGTGGTTCGGCCACGGCTTTCCGCGCTGACGTGACCGGCGCACATGCCAGCCCGCTGGGCAACGAATACTTCGCCGTCATTGATCCGGGCGGTCGCGCCAAGCTGGTCTGGATGCAGAACGCGGAGCCCATCGGCCTCTACTGCGCCGATGAGACCGACGGCGAGTCGCTGCGGGCGTGCGAGCAGATCAACGAGTCGCTGCTCTCCTACCAGGTGGGCGCCACCGCGGTCGAGCCGGCGCTGGCCGAGAGCTACGAGGCGAACGCCGATCTGACCGAGTGGACCTTCCACCTGCGCCAGGGCGTCAAGTTCCACGATGGCAGCGCCTTCGACGCCACGGACGTGGTCATGTCCTATGTGGTCCAGTGGGACGCCGCAAATCCGCTGCATGTCGGCCGCGATGGCTCCTTCACCTACTTCCCCGGCCTGTTCGGGCAGTTCCTGAACGCGCCGCAGTAGTGGGCAGACGGCCCGGTGAAACGGTGACACGAAGTCGGGAAGGCCTCCGGGTAGTTCATCCTTGAGGATGCCCGCGTGTCACCGACCATTGCTTTGTCGTGTAAATCAGTTCCAGAAAAATACTCATCCCATCCCCTCCCCGAGATCCCCAGGGGAACCGGCGATTACGGGGCTAACCAGCCCGACAGCTATTTTTCTGGAACGACCTGACATAGGCGGGGTGCAGTCTGACGGGAATGATGTTGTTGGGCTGCACCCTGTCTCTTTTTGTTCGTACATCGGATGGGGCACTGATAGGGGCGGCCATGCCATGCCATGACATGGCATGGCATGGCATGGCAGTAGGGTAGGAAGCTGGCGAGTTGCCCCGTCGCCGGGGTACTTTTCCAACAACCCCCCTCCGAACCGGACGTGATACTTTCGCATCATCCGGCTCTCC
>PHCA01000091.1 GCA_002842085.1 Chloroflexi bacterium HGW-Chloroflexi-1 | reverse complement strand
GCCCGGTACGATCTGCGAGCCGCAGAAGTTCGCGTGGCCGATGGCAAATCCGGACCAGGGATTCACGTAACCACTGATGTCGGCGGCTTTGATGCGCGGCTCCACCGCGGCCGTAAAAGTTGTCATGGTTCCGCCCTGCGATAGCCCCATCATGCCGATGCGTTTGGGGTCTACCTCCGGGCGAGTCTCCAGGTAGTCCACGCAACACCGCATGTCCCAGATGTTCAGGGTCAAGGTATAGATCCCCAGCAACGCCCCCTTGATGAAATTGACGTTGCAGGGATCTCGACCTGGGAAAGGATCCAGGCCGTCGCGGCGTTCCCCGAAGACGCGCAAGTCCGGCGAGATGGTCAGGAAGCCGGCCCGTGCCATCCGCTCGCCGTAATTATAATTGTGTAGCTCGATGTTGGCAACATGCTCGGGCGAGGAGCGCACGCCGGCCACCGCGTCCTTGCCGAAAGGGCCGTGCCCGTGGCTGCACAGGATCGCCGGGTTGGTGCGGTCGGGTTTCATGCTCTTGGGTCTGAGCACCTGGCACGGCGCCGACATGAACTCTTCGCTGTCGAAGACCACCCGCTCCCGGATCAGCTCGCCGTCTTCGACGGAGCTCTCGACCTCGGCGTTGGGGGGCACGCGCGGAACCTGAGCCGCGGCTCCCAGCCCTCGACCAGCCGCTCCCAATAGGTTTGCATGGAAAAATTGCGACGAGATTTAGACATGTGTTCTTCCCTCCATGGCGTAATTCCCCTGTGCCTCGGTCCGGAGACCTTCGGCGAACGCCAGGGGCGCAGCATGCTGTGCCCTACGGATTTACCCGCAGTTCCGCCAAAATAACGTGGTCGCCTGACGGCTGGCCCCGGTCGTCGGTAACAGGCAGACGCTGGCCACTGGCCCCCAAGTACATCCCCACCTCGACCTGGTATCGGCCAGGAGGGGCCTGCGCCGACAGCGGAATAGCGTACTCGTCCACGATGACCTCACCGGGCAACCACAGAGTGGTCGAGCCCTGGCCCCCAACTGGTTCACTGTCCCACTGCCCCCACAGGAAATTGCCTGTTGCGGAGTTATAGGTCTCGCCCAACAGGTGGGTGAACACCTTGTAACGCTGCCTCACCGGCTCATCGGCCAACCAGTACAGCGTCAGGTGCACGGTATCGCCAGGATGGTAAATAGTGGTCTCCAGGTCGTAACCCAGCAAGCGGATGCGCCCGTCAAGAGCCAGGTCCAGCGGGTGAGAGATGGTTACCTCGGAAGGGGACAGCCCCAGCTTGCGCGTCTGGCGCACCGCCGCCTTGCCGAACCGGGCGGCCCACTCCTCCTCCCCCTTGGCGCGGACGACAAAGACGTATTCTCCACTGGGCACACGTTGGGTAATCACCAAATCCACCTGAGTGCGGCCCCCGTCCTCTTCACCCCAGCGAGACGCATCAACCTCCACGTGCGCGGTCTCGTCGGCCAGCCCCGCGCCATCCACCACGCCCACCTCAACCGTTCGATCGATCGTTCGCGGCAAAGCCTGACCTGGCGCAGCACTGCTCCAGTACAAAAAGAGGTGCACGACGTCCCCGCTCTGAAAACGGGTGATGGCCTGCTCATATCCCATCAGAACCAGACCATTCCCCAGGTCAGCGTGCATCGCATGAGGAATGCGGGCCGAGGCCAGCGTCAGGGCAGTGCGCTCTCGCTCCGGAGTGCGTGTGTAGAGGCACAGGTCTTTATCCACAAAACGAAAGCATTCCACCCGTCCCGCCTGGCTTTCCAGCCAGGCGGGAATGTTTCGCTGGGGGTCACTGCTTCCCGAATAGGGGGTGACCACCAGCCAGACCCCCTCGGCGTTATCCCAGATCGGTTGTAGGAAGTCCGCTGCCGCCTGGGAGGAATATTGGATCGCGTCAGGCGCACCTCGCCAGGGGCCGGCCCAGTGATAAGCGAACAGCGGCCAGTCCACGTCGGTGTAGAGCACCACGGCATCACCGCCGCGGTAGTAGGCCCGCAAGGTTGAGGCCAGCGATTTGTAATCATCCAGCAGGTAGCGACCGGGGAAATAGTGCTCCAGCCCGAAATAAAAGACCCAACCCACCGCCAGGGCGGGGAGCAGGGCGAGGGCCCAGTGACGGCGCGCCAGGCTACGCAGTCCCCAGGCGAGAGTCAGATAGAAAGCCGGGGCCAAAATCAGCAGATAGCGGGGGGTGATCGGCGGCACGTAGAACAGCGACCGCGGCAGCGCGACCAAATAGACGACGAGAGGTGGCAGGATCAAGCAGAGCAGCAGCAACACCAGGCCCAATCGCGTGTCCAAGTCGCGCCGGGCAAACCACAGCACCGCCCCCAGGCCAATGGTGAAGACCAGGGCTACCAGTCCCGCCTGAAGCAGGTACTTCTCCACGTCCACCGACACGCCCACGCTGAGCACCGTCCAATACAGGCGCAGGAAAGCACTGAACTCGAAAGGTTGCGCCGACGACCAGGTGTGCATCCGCCCCAGCGCCAAAATCAGCCAGGGCAGGAAGGTCAGCAGGATCGCACCCTGCGCAACTGCCCAGTTCAACAGAAAACGCCGCCGCCGGCGCAGCAACAGCAGGACAAATAGATTTTCGATAACCAGAACGGACACGGAGAGGTACAAGGTGTACAAGGCGGCGATAGTGCTCACCACATACAGGGCCCAGTCACGGGTCTGGCCGCGCCGCCAGATGCGGGCTAACCCCCACAGGGAAAGCGTCGCTAACAGGGCGGCCAGGATGTACATGCGCATCTCCTGCGACCACCACAGGGCGAAGCGCGCCGTGGCCAGCAACAGCGCGGCCAGTATACCGGTGGGGCGGTCGGCCAGGGCGTATCCCAGGCGGTAGAGGGCAGCTACGGCCAACACCCCAAATCCGACGGATAGAAACCGCAGGCCGAACTCGCTATCCCCACTGACCAGCCGCCAGAAGTGCAGCATCCAGAAATAAAGCGGTGGATGCACATCGCTGGCACACCACAACGTGCTGGAGATCAGGTCCTGACGCGCGGCCCAGGCGGCCAGTCCCTCGTCCCACCACACACTCTGCGCCTCCAAACGATAGACCCGCAGGCCAAAGGCGAGGAGCAGGATGGCCACAAGCAGCGCCAGAGTGACGGCCTTGTAGGGCGGGCTTTTAGCCTGCCGTTTAGTGACGATGTCCTGTTCGATCAAAGTCTAACTACCTGACACTTTTGCTAAGGAATGAGAATTAAATAACTTGCGCGATTAGCTACCGGGTAGCCGAGGGGGACAGTCCGAACAGCCGCTGGGCATTGCCACCCAGGATCGCCGCCTTGACCTCGTCCGAGACGGCCAGGCTGGTGATCTGTGCCATCCGGTATTCGCAGCCGCCGCGGGCCGAGCTGAAACCGTTGTCTGTTCCGAACATCAGCCGGCTGGTGTCGGCTTCCTTCACGATCTTCCGGATGCCGTAAGGCGCGGCGCCGCAGAAGCACAGCCAGATGTTGGGGTAGCGTTTGACCGCGGCCAGCGCCTCCAGCCAGGTATCCCGGAGCCCGCTGTGACCCAGGATCACCGTCAAGTCGGGATGCCGGTAGGCCAGGTTGGCGATCTGCAGCGATCCGCTGTAGGGCGGCGTACCGTCGTGGAAGATGATCGGCATGTCCAGCTCGGTGCACGCCTCGGCGATGGAGTCCATATAGGCCTCGAAGGTCGAGATGCCCTGCAGCCAGGGATGCAGCTTCAGCGGCCCTTTCATGCCCAGGTTGAGTCGGCAGCGACGCAGTTCGGCGCTTGATTCTTCGACATAGCGGGGGTTGACGGTGGGACCGGCCACCAGACGATCGGGCGCCTGCTGGACGAACTCGTGCAGTTGATCGTTGCACTCGACGAAGTTCTGGAAGATGAGGCCATCAATGGTGTAAACCAGTGAGACATCTATGCCGGCGTCGTCCATGGCTTTGACAAAATCGGCGGCCGGCGTGGGCCTGCCCCCGAGGTTACGGTAGCCAGGTGCGTGGGTGTGCGCGTCGATGATCATGTTCATCTCTCACTCCGGTCCTGGTCAAAAGCTGCGGCGCGGGTTTCGCCAGATTCTCTGAGATCAGACAGCGCGCTTGTTTTTGAAAGGGGCCTTTGGCCGAGCAGGCGCCGCAGGTTGCCGGCCAGGATGTCGGCTTTCCGGGCCGCCGTGGCGTCCCAGTAGCCAATCTTCATCACTTCCAGGGCCAGGTTGGACTTGGGCGCGTCGCTGCCAAAGATGAGCCGTTCACCGAAACCAGCATCGAGCATGCGCTTCACGGCCGAAGGGAGATTATAGGAGAGTTCCGCCCAGATATTGGGCGCCTGGGCCAGAGCGTAAGGCACGTCAATCCAGAAGTCGGCGTGGCCCATGTGACCCATGATGAATCGACCCTCCGGGTAAGCCAACGCCAGCTCAACCAGTTGCATTGGCTGGGCGTTGATCGGCGTGCCGGTGCTGAAATAGATCGGGACATCCAGCTCGATGGCAGCCTCCACCAGTGGGTGTACCAGCGGATCGCAAATCAGGTAACCCTGGAGGACGGAATCCAGGTTCAGACCGATCAGCCCGGCCCGGATGGCTCGTTTGAACTCCTGGACGGCACGCTGGCCATACCAGGGATTTACCGTGGCAAACCCCCAGAAATGGTCGGGCCAACGGGCGACAGCTTTCAGGACCAGGTCGTTTCCCTCACGATTGTCCACGGCGATATACCGGTCGGCAGGCGCCAGCACGGCGCGATCAATGCCCAACTGGGCCATTTGCGCCAGGAGGGCTTCTGGCGTCTGGCCATAGTGAAAGCCCGCGCCGATGTAGCAGTGGGCGTCTATCAATGTATTGCCATCTTGCATAGCCCGGCCTCCCGCCTCAACCAAACAAGCAAGTCATTGCGAGGCCCGCCGTTTGGGCCGAAGCAATCCCCCCGTATGCAGGAGATTGCTTCGCTCCGCCCGGCAAAACCCGCCGGGCTCCGCTCGCAATGACGCCGCCAAAGATTCCCGCGATCAACGCAAATGTCGCGGAGTAATACTCCCGATTTTCCCCAACACCTGGCCGTTCGTATACCTCTTCGCTAACGATAAATGAGGTCCAGGATGTGGTCGCCCCGCAGGCGGACCGTCCGGCCATCCACTCGCTCAACCCCTGGCTGGGCAACCCGGGCATCGGCTACTTCCGTAAAGTGATAGCGTATCTCCAGCACGTAGGGCCCTTCCCAGCTAAGCGGCGGAAGCGGGTTCTCCCGCTGTCGCTCGACGGCCCGCCGGATCCCTTCACGAATGCGCTGGCGGGCCTCCGGCGCCGAGAGGGCAATGGCCGACCCTCTGCTGACCCCCCGCTTCACCGCAACGGTTGTGATGCCGGGCAGCAATTCCTCGGCCTCACGACACGCCGCTTCACTCCCGCTCAGGAAGATGAGCGGCCGGCCCAACCCCCCGCAATACAGGGCAAACTGGCCAATCTCCCCGATTTCCCGACCGTTAAGCCGATAATACTCGACGGTGCGCTCATTCTGGGTGTGACTCAGATTCTCGGTGGCAACGCCCGCCCTGGCGTGCTGACCGATCATCACAGCAACGTCATATTCGGCAAAGATAGGGGCGAGCAGCGACCAGGGCGGAAAGGGCCGGCCGTGCAACAATCCGGCCGCCGGATGCAGTTCCGCAAAGGTGATCCCCCCGGCCCCGTGGCCATCTACCACCAGGACCTCTGCCATGCCCGCTTCCTGCAAACCCTCGACCGCCGCGTTCACCTCGGCGGTGAGCAGCCCCCTGGCCTCCTCGTAATACCGCCCGCTCGGATCAGCCTGGTGCTCAAAGGACACCACGCCGGCCACCCCTTCCAGGTCGGTCATTAGCAAGACCTTCATCTCTACCTCCTCAAACCTTTTGGACCAGCCTGATGAGAGCATCGTGAGGCCGCAGAGAGAGCTCGACGCCGTCTCGCAGCAGGGCCTCTCCGGTCGCCCGGCACGGCGGCTCCTCGTCAAGCGGGTCAGTGACGCTGTAGGTCAACCCCTCCCTGAGCCCTTTGAGTGGGATGGTCAGGGACTCCGGCCCGCCATAGGCTCTGAAGGCCAGGACCGCTGCCTCCGAGCCCTCACGGGAGGCGAACTCGACCACCTCCCACTCGTCCGGCCTCTTCGGATGGGGTGTCAGAGGATAGAAGTTTTGCACCAGCAGGTGGCGGAAGGATTTGTAGACCTCGATCGATCTCCCGGCCCGCTTCGTCAACCCCGCCGACCACGAGGCCACGTCGCCGTCCACCGAAAAGGCGCCGCACATGCGGGAGATGAAGTCGAAGTCCGAGAGCCCATGGTCGCCCGCCCCCTTCGCCGTGGGGACCGCGCTGTTGGGGTAGTTCCCCGGCAGGAACCTGTTGGCCCCTGTCTGCATATAACGACAGATGTGGGAGTCATCAGTATGGTCGGAGAACCAGACGGTGCACGCCCTCCTCAGGGTACCCAGATCGATCCTCCTCCCGCCGCTCGCACAGCACTCCACCAGCCAGCTCGGGTGCTGCTGGATGAGCGTGTCCAGCACCCGATAGAGCCCCTCGACGTATCTGAACATCAATTTTCCCGTCGGGTCGTGGCGCTCCCAAAAAGCCTTCGGGCCGATGTTGTAGTCCCACCGGCTCCACCCCAGGTCCAGCCTCTCGATCCAGCCGCCCACAAGGTCGATGACAAAGTCCTGAACCTCCCGGCGTGAGAGGTCCAGGTGCAGATCTTCGCCGCCCACATCCAAGAACCATTGGGGGTGCTCCCTCACAAGGTCGCTCCCCCTGTGCGCCCTCTCCACCTCGAACCACAGGCCGAACTTCATCCCCTTTGACCGGACGTATTCGGCCAGGGGCTCGAGCCCCTCGGGGAACTTTCGAAGGTCAACCCGCGTCCAGTTTCCCAGGCCAAGCGAGAAATCCCCCTCAGGGCCACAACCGGCATACCAGCCCGCATCCAGCACAAAGTATTCGACCCCGATTTCGGCACAACGGCCAACCTGCGCTTTCATAAACCCCACGTCGACGTCGCCGCCTACCCCAAACCAGTGGTCGTAACTCACCGGTGGGAGGGGTTTCCTGCCTTCGAGGGGCGGCGTGATGCGGTCGTAGATGTAGCGCCTGAGGGCATTCCCGCCACAATCCAGGTCACCCTCGAAGAAGACGACATGGGTCGCCGGCAGATCGAGCCTTGCCCCTGGCTCGAGGACGATGCCGCCGACGGGGATTTCGGCCACGATCCTCAACATCGGCCCGTAAAAGGCCGTCTGTCTCCAAAGGCCCGACCATTCCAGGGCCACGATCAGCCCCGCATCCGCCACTCCGGCCATGAGGAAGGGGAGGTCTTTATTGGACGACCTCCCGTCGGGGCCGGATTCGATGACCACCGGCTCGCCCGCCTCCGACCGGGCAAGCCAGGTCCGCTCCTCGTATGCAGGGGAGGGATAGATGCCGTATGCCAGCCCGCCGCCTGCGGTTCTGATTCTCGCCTCTGTGGCCTCGGAAAGTTTCAGAACGAGTGGCCTGATGGCGGTTATCGGCGGAGAGGGCCTGGCGGAGCGGTTTTCGAGGGAAATCTTGAGGCTGGTCGCCCGGTAGGGCCTGTCAGATGCGGCTTCCACCTGCGCCTCCAGACCCGACTTTTCGTCGACGAATCGGAGCGCCTCTCGCTCTTGCCACTCGACCCGCTTTCCCTCAATCTCTATCTCGAAAGTTGCCGCCACGAGTCTCCTCGTGATCCCCTCCGGCGCAACTTGCTTCAAAACGTGACAAAGGCTCATATCAATCCCTCGCATTGGACGGTCTGGTTGTGTTCCACCTCTGCCGGCGAGAGCGGGCCGCGCTCGCGGATCGCCTGCGCGACCAGGGGCGCGATCTGCATCGGCGGGCTGGCCGGGTCGCCCCACTGCCGGCGCATCAGGTCGCGGTGACAGGCGAGGTGGTGATTGTCAACTCTTCAGGCGTCTGACAATAGGCGCAACGGCCCTCGTCGAGCCGGTACGCTAGCGCTCGCAGGTCGGCAGGGATGGCGTGGGTCATCCGTACAGTAACTACTCAGCTTGTCATTGCGAGGAGGCGTTTTTTGCCGACGAAGCAATCGGGATTGCCGCAATCCCCGCGTTCAGTGCCAGGAGATTGCGGCAA
>PHCA01000090.1:14276-18646 GCA_002842085.1 Chloroflexi bacterium HGW-Chloroflexi-1 | reverse complement strand
CGGCGTGCCGTAGACGGGGTGACGACCGACGGCCACGGGCACGCCGTAGGCGCGTTCGAGGTGGCTCGACGTGAGCACTGCTTCGGGCGAGCCTTCGGCCACCAGCCCGCCGTCGGCGATGAGCGCCACCCGGTCGGCATAGAGCGCGGCCAGGTTCAGGTCGTGCAGGCTCATCACCACGGCCAGACCACGCTCGTGCGCCAGCCGCCGCGTCAGCCCCAGCACCGCGCCCTGGTAGCGCAGGTCGAGGTAGGCCGTCGGCTCGTCCAGCAAAATGGTCTGCGGCTGCTGGGCCAGCGCTCGGGCGATCAGCACCCGCTGGCGCTCTCCGCCCGAAAGCTCGATCAGCAAGCGCTCGCGCAGCGAGGTCAGCCCGGTCTGCGCCAGCGCGGTGTCCACCGCAGCATGATCGGCCGCAGCATAGGGCAGGAACCAGCCGCGGTGCGGCGCCCGACCCAGCATCACCACCTGCTCGACGGTCAAGGGCCACTCGGACGCCTCGCCCTGGGGCACCAGGCCCAGGTTGCGGGCGGCCTCGCGCTCCGAGAGCGCCCACACATTGCGGCCATCCAGGAGCACGGCGCCGTGGCTGGGGCGCAGCAGCCGAGCCAGCGCCCGCAGGAGCGTGGTCTTGCCCGCGCCGTTTGGCCCGGCGAGCGCCAGCACGCTGCCTGGGCAGATCGCCAGCCGCAGGTCTTGCAGCACCGAGCGCCCCCGGTAGCCCAGGGTGAGGGCCGTCGTTTCGAGCGTGTTCATAGAATGCCCCTGTGTTTGGGCATGGGATCAGCCTCGTTTCAATAACCACAGGAAGAACGGCGCGCCGATCAACGCCATCAAGATGCCGACCGGCAGCTCGACGGGCGCCATCACCGTACGCGCCAGGTCGTCGGCCAGCAGGACCAGCAGCCCGCCCAGGAGCGCACTGAGTGGGATCAGCCGGCCGTGGCTGCCGCCGCCCAGCCGCCGCGCGATGTGAGGCACGATCAGGCCGACGAAGCCGATGATGCCGCCGGCCGCGACCGCAGCCGCGGTTGCCAGCGTCGCCGCGATGACGATCGCCAGCCGCGCGCGGGCCAGGTTCAGCCCCAGGCTTTGTGCGCTCTCCTCGCCGCAGGCCAGCGCGTCCAGCGGCCGCGCCAGCACCCACAGGGCGATGATGCCGGCCAGGACGACCGGCACGGCGGTGGCGAGGTGCGTCCAACTGCGGCCGCTCAACCCGCCCATCAGCCAGGCGAAGATTTCGTGCAGGTTGCGATCGCTCAGGAACATCACCAGCGACACGGCCGAGGAGAGCAGCGTGCTGAGCGCGGCGCCGGCCAGCAGCAGGTTGACCGCCGTGGGCCGGCCGCCGGCCTGGGCCAGGACGTAGACCAGGGCGACCGCGGCCACCGCCCCGGCGAACGCCGCGGGCAGGACGGCCGGAAGACCGGTCACGATCGCCAGCGTGGCCCCCAGCGCGGCACCGCCCGACGCGCCGATGACGAACGGATCGGCCAGCGGGTTGCGGAAGACGGCCTGGTAGGCCGCGCCGGCTGTCGCCAGCGCCGCGCCGATGATTACGGCCAGCAACGCCCGCGCCAGCCGCAGATCCCAGACGATGGTGAGCGTCTGCGGCGCGACCGTCGCCGATCCGCCGGCCTTGGCCCACAGGGCCGCCACCACCTGGGCCGGCGGCAGCGTGACCGCGCCCACGCCCAGGCTGAGGATCAGGCTGACCAGCAGCAAACTGGTCAGCCCGCCCAGCAAGGCCGTAGCCGAGCGGGAGCGGGACGCGATCCCGCCCCCGCCCAACGCGCTCGAACTCACTTGAACCGATCCGGGTAGAGCGCCCGGGCCACCGCTTCCAGGCCCTCCACCAGCCGCGGGCCGGAACGTGAGATGACGTCGCCGTCAATGATCGTCACGCGGCCGTTCTGCACGGCCTTGATGCCCTTCCAACCGGCGCGGGCGCTGATCTTGTCGCCTGTCATCCCCTCGCTGTGCGAGCTGGGGCCGAGAATCACGTCAGGGTTGCGCTCGACCACCGTTTCGGTGCTGACGACCGGGTATTGCTCCTTCACATCGGCGTAGATATTGTCCCCACCCGCGGTCTGGATGACCTGGCCGATGAAGGTGCCTGGCTCGGCGGTCGTCAGCGGCTCGTCCCACACCTCGTAGAAGACCCTGACGCGCTGGGCTTGCGGGATGCCGGCGACGACCGCAGCCACCTTCTCGGCCCGCGCTTTCATGTCGGCCACGACCTGCTCGGCCTGTTTCTGGTGTCCGGTGATGCTTCCGGCCGCCAGGATGCCGGTGTTGACTCCGGCGAAATCGGTCGGCTCCAGTGCGAAGACCGGTACCTTGGCCGCGTCCAGCGCCTCGATGACCGATTTCTGGATGCCGCCGGCAGCGAAGACGATGTCGGGCTTGAGCGCGATGATCTTCTCGACGCTCAACGATTTGGCTGAGAAGCCACCGACGATCTCCCGGCCCTGCGCCGCTTCCGGCGGGTAGTTGCAGTACTTGGTCACGCCGACCACCTCTGGCCCCGCGCCGATGGCGAACAGGATCTCGGTGTTGGATGGCGAGAGCGAGACGATGCGTTTCGGCTGCTGCGCGATCTTCAACTCGCGGCCGAGGTCATCCTTCAGCGTCAGTGGGTAGGTGGCGCTGGCCGGCGCGGCTGCCTTCGTGGGCTGCGCCGCGATGGTAGCGGTTGGCGGGACCGCGGTGGCGGCCGGACGTGCGGTGGCGGGCGTCGAGGTCGGCGCCGCCGGCGCGTAGGCAGCCAGGGTGACTGCCAGCGCGATGCCGATGATCAGAACAACGAAGGACTGTGCGCGAGACATACTTCCTCCTCGGGAATTGGATGCTCGCGGAGTTGTGGGGCGGGAAACAAAAAGCTCAACCGCGAACGATGCCCAAAAACAGGGGCACGCTGTTGAGCCATGGAAACAAAAACCCCGTCATAACGACGGGGTGTTGTTGGTTGCCAGCCAAGCCGGCATCCATAACCCACCCCTTTCCGCGAGGGTGTCACGGAACCTGGATACAGGCGGGTCATCTGGCTTCCCGGACCAAAAGGGTCAGGGTTACAGTTGCGGGACAGCGCCGGACTCCCTGATACTTCAGGCCACCGGTCTTCCCCCATTGCACGCCACGCTTCCGAGCGGCTGGCGTACCTGCATCCGTAGCTATGCAATTATCAGGAGAAATTGTAACACAGCTTCTGGAGTCTGTCAAATGGCCGCGTTCATTCGGGTACGGTACAGAGTTTTGCACTCGGGTGTCGAGGGTCAGGTAGCATAGGGTAAACTGAGTTAGGAGGAGCACGATGCGGACTGATTTTGACACCCAGTGGGATGAGTTGGCCGAGGAAGTGTTGATTGGTCTACCTGGATTTGACATCGCACACGAACTGGGTTATCATCGCCGTACTAATCGAATAGTTTCATGACTCAGGTGCCCGTTTCCCGGATGGAACGGGCAGAAATGGCGAAGCCGGTGATACCCCATGCATCGTTCCGATGCGAGTGGAGTCCGGCGCTGTCGCGCAACTGTAACCCAGCGGATAGGTTCTACTTGACGGTCCGCCAGGAAGCCAGGACGCCCGCCTGAGCCAATGCTACCATGGCCTTCGCAGTAAAGGGTGTGGCCGGCGCTTTTTGGGTTGCCACACCTCCTTGCTTCGTGCGAGGAGGTGTTTTCCGCGGCAGATTGCGGTTCCAGCCCCAGGCTCGATTCCCAGCTTCGATGACGTCTTTGGTCTTGCAGTGACCAGCGCGCTCTTCGACCAAACGGTTCTGGTCATCTGCATGACTGAGCAGGTCATGACGAGCTGGCGGCGCCGGTTGCAGGAGCGTGCCAGGCCGGTTGATGGGCTGGAACTGCTCGATGGACAGTACGCCTGGTCGGCAGATTGGCGCGCCTTCTTTTGCAGCAAGGCCTACGACGTCACTGTTCTGCACGGCATGCGTTCTGCGCTCCAGGATCAGAGCCTGCCGTTCTCCCATGCCAGGCGGCTGGTGGATGCGGTGCCGGCCGGGCTGATCGTCCTGGCCTGAGGCATGGTTGACAAGTCGTCATCGGAATCGTGTTACCTATCGCGTCAGCCTTCCTTACATTCCAAATCAGGAGTAGAACACCATGAAACAGGAAATCTCGTCAGCCCGTTCTTCGATTCGATGGTTTGCCCGCGTGCAGCGCGGCCGCATCGCCAGCGTCGCGCTGGCCGCCAGTCTCGGCGTGGCGCTGGTGCTCTTGCTCGGCGTCGCCGTCGCATCCGCGCGGCCGACCGACCCGGCCAACCCGGCGCGCGGACACGTCATCGTCCAGTTCAGCGATCGCGACTTGGTCGCTCGCGCCATCACCTTCACGGCGCCCATCTCGGG
>PHCA01000090.1:9672-14239 GCA_002842085.1 Chloroflexi bacterium HGW-Chloroflexi-1 | reverse complement strand
GAAGGATGGCGTTGGGGCGAGTGGGGCAGCGCGATGTGGCCGGCCCGGCCGGTGACCGCGGCGTTGCTGGCGTTGGACTGGCTGCAACCGCGCCAATCGCTGACGGATGGCGGCTATGGCGGTGACAGTGGAAGCGCGGAAGCCTTGTTGTCGATCGGCGCGAATGGCTATTCGGCAGGTGAATGGCGACGACAGCCGGACGCTCCTTCCCTGGCTAGCTACTGGCTGGGGCGGGCACGAACTTACAGCAGTGCGGGCGGGGCGCAGGCAGGGAAGCTGGCCGTGGGGATGATCGCGACTGAGACATGCTGGCCTCGTACCGCCCTGCAACCTAGCGCCTACTACAGCGAGACAAGCGGCATCTATGCGACCGGCGGTGGCCCGCAGGCCTGGGCGATCCTGGGCACTGCTGCATTAAGCGAGACCGTGTCGTCGAAGGCTACGCAGTACCTCAAGAGCCTGGCCCAGCCGAACGGCGGCTGGGAATGGGGGCCGGGTTGGGGCGCCGACACCAACGCGTCAGCGCTGGCGTTGCAGGCCCTGATCGCGACCGGAGAGCCGCTCGCCTCTGCGGTAATAACGCAAGGGCTGGCCTACCTCAAGTCGGCCCAGAACGCCGACGGCGGCTTCCCCTATGACCCCGACTCTCCATGGGGCACGACCAGCGACGCCAACTCGACCGCCTATGTGGTGCAGGCTTTGCGCGCGGCAGGGCAGGACCCGACTGGCCCCGAATGGAGTAAAGGCTCAAACAACCCTATCAGCTTCTTGCTGAGCCTGCAACTGCCCGATGGTAGTTTTGAATGGAAGAAAGGACAAGGCTCGAACGCCATTGCCACGACCCAGGCGTTGGTGGCCTTGCTGGGCCGAACGTTCCCACTACGCGTGGCGCAGATAGAGTGGTGCTATGCGAGCTATCTTCCTATCGTGAGCCGCTAGAAGACGCGGCTCGTCAGAATAAACTGAGCGCTGGCATCCACCCGGGTGGATGCCAGCCTGCACAGGAAGTACCGGATGACGACCAAGCAGTTGGTCTGTAGATGCGGTGGCAGATGCTGACCAAGCGGATCAGCGAAGGCCAGGCGTTCGAAGCGGACCGGGGCCGGGTTTGACCTGTCCGTCGAGCGCGTGATACAAAGCTACTCACTCAAACCCAACACGCAGACCGTGACCTGGTAGTCTGAGTCCGACCGGACGGCGAGTGGAATGACGATCATCGCAGTCATCGACGGCATGGGCGGCGGCATCGGCGTCCAGATCGTGACGCAACTGCGCCAGGAGCTCCCGCTGGACATGGAGATCCTGGCGTTGGGTGCCAACGCAGTTGCTACCGACCGCATGATGCAGGCCAAGGCCAGCCGCGGGGCCAGCGGCGAGAACGCCATTCGCGTCTCGATCAACCTGGCCGACTTCATCCTGGCGCCCATCGGCGCGGTGATCCCTAACTCGATGCTGGGCGAGATCACCCCGGCCATCGCGGAGGCGGTGGCGATGGCCCGCGGCTACAAGCTGCTGCTGCCGATCAATCAGTCGCACTTCGAGATCGTCGGCATCGAGTGGAAGGCGCTGACCAGGCAGATCAGCGCGGCCATCGCGGTGGTACGCGAGCGCAGTGGGCTGTCCGCACCGCGGCCCGCCGGTGACAAGCGCTGAGGCGGCGTTTTTGACAACCCGCCGCAGTCGTGGTATACATAGCCCCGCGGGGCGGCATGAAGTCGCTCTGCAGACACGATATGCGTGCTACGGTCATGAAGACCACGGCCCCCATCATGAAGATAGCCTGTTCGCACTGGCGGGCAGCGGGGGCAGGTGGTCTTTTTTGTTTGGCTCGGAGGCCATCCATGTGTGAAGCCACCGTCTTTCTGAACACCGCCGATGGGGAACAGGTGCTGATGCGCGACGTTATGCAGGTCCGGCCGGAGGGGGATCTGCTGATGTTCGCCTCGCTCCTGGGCGAGCAGAAGCTGGTGCGGGGGCGGATTGACAAGATTGATCTGCTCAAGCACCGGATCTACGTGACGCCGCTGCCGGAGCCGGTGGCTACATAACCTCACCCCCGGCCCCTCTCCTGCGAGGAGAGGGGAGTCATCGCCGGCAACTTCCCTTTCCCTCGCAGGGAAGGGGATCGGGGGGTCAGGTCGGCCCCAACAACTGCATACATTCGATCCAGGCCATGAAGGTCGTTCCCGGCGTGAAGCTGGACGTTCTTGCACGGCCTTTTTCATTTCCTGGTTTGGGAGGCGATCATGTCCATGACCGACATCGAGAAGCTGCGCGTGCTCCTGCCGCACTGGCTCGAGCACAATACCGCCCACGCCGACGACTACCGCGCGTGGATCGAGCGCGCGCGGGCGGCCGGCGAGCCACACGTTGTCAAGCACCTGGCCGCGGCCATCGAGAAGCTGGAGGGGGTGAACCGCGACCTGGAGGCCGCGCTGGAGCATCTGGGCGGGCCAACCGAGGCTGCGGGCCACGATCACCCGCACGAACAACATGACCACGTACGATGAACCAACGTGAATTCTTCGACGCCGCCGCGGCTACCTGGGACGACCTGGAGACCGCCGAGACGCGCGGCCGCCTGGCCGAGATCGTGGCGGGGCTGGGGATCGCGCCCGGTGCGGCCGTGTTGGACGTGGGCTGCGGCACCGGCATCCTCTTCCCGCTGCTGCAGGCTGCTGCAGGGAATCAAGGCCGCATCATGGCGCTGGACATCTCGCGGGAGATGTTGCGCCGCGCCCAGGCCAAGGGTTATGCTGTGGCCCTGGTGCAGGCGGACGCGCAACGGCCGCCCCCGGCCCGCGCGGTGTTCGATTGGATCATCTGCAACGCGGTGCTGCCGCACTTCAGCGACAAGCGCGCCGCGCTGGCCGAGCTGGGCTGCCGCCTGGCGCAGGGCGGCACGCTGGTCGTCTGCCACGGCAACAGCCGGGAGTTCATCAACAACATCCATCGCGAGGTCGGCGGGGTCGTTGCGGAGGACAGGGTACCCGATCCCGCGCTCATGGCACAGAT
Organism: Chloroflexi bacterium HGW-Chloroflexi-1; assembly: GCA_002842085.1. Classification (GTDB taxonomy): domain Bacteria; phylum Chloroflexota; class Anaerolineae; order CG2-30-64-16; family CG2-30-64-16; genus CG2-30-64-16. Next base: position 11,224 of record PHCA01000090.1, on the reverse strand, counting down.
GCTGCGCGACGCCGGCCTGCGGCCGCTGTCCATCCTGGATGGGGCGGACCGATACGTGGCATCGGCGCGAAGTGAATCCAAGTTGACAAGGGGTTGAACATGCTTGACATCGCAGGCGCGCAACGTTTTCACGGCCATATGTGCCCCGGGCTGACCATCGGCATCCGCGCGGCGGAGATCGCGCTAGCCGAGGTGGGCGCGCACTCGGCCGACGAGGAGATCATCGCCATCGTCGAGACCGACATGTGCGGCGTGGACGCCATCCAGTACTTCACCGGCTGCACCTTCGGCAAGGGGAACCTGATCCATCTGGACTACGGCAAGAACGCCTTCACCGTCATCCGGCGCTCCGACGGCAAGGCGATCCGCATCGTCGCGCGGCCGGACGCGTTCGGCCAGCCGGACCCCGAGCACCAGGCGCTGATGGCGCGCGTCCGGAGCGGCGAGGCCACGCCGGAAGAGCAGGCGCAGTTCCAGGCGGCCCAGGCGCAGCGCGTGCAAGCGATCCTGGATGCGCCGCTCAGCCAATTGTTCGACGTGCGGCCCGCCGAGCCGCGCATTCCGGCGAAGGCGCGCATCTTCGCATCGCTGGCGTGCGACGCGTGCGGCGAGCCGACCATGGAGACGCGCACGCGGCGCTTGTGCTGACCCTCAACTTCATCCTGCCGCGGCTGCTGCCCGGCAACCCGCTGGACGCGCTCTTCGATCGGGACACGGCAGGCTACGTGGCGGACGACGCGGTGCGCGACCGCCTGGCCGCGTACTACGGGCTGGATCGCCCCCTGGGCCGGCAGTACCTGGACTACCTGGCCGGCGCGCTGACCGGCGACCTGGGCTGGTCCATCTGGCTCAACCGGCCGGTGGCCGAGCTGATCGCCGGCCGGCTGCCATGGACGCTGCTGCTGACGCTGACCAGCCTGGCGCTGGCGTCGCTGATCGGCGTGTGGCTCGGCGCGGAGGCGGGGTGGCGCCGCGGTGCGCGGGCCGACCGCTGGGCCGTGACGGCCAGCATCGTCGCCAGCAACGCGCCGGTGTACGTGGTGGGCACCGCGCTGCTGATCGTGTTCGCGGCGCGGCTGGGCTGGCTGCCGCTGGCCGGCGGCCGTACGCCCTTCGCGGCCTACCCGAACGTGCTGGCCGCGGCGCGCGACATCGGCCGGCACCTGGCCTTGCCGGCCGCCACCCTCACGCTGCACCTGGTGGGCGCCAAGCTGCTGCTGATCCGCAACAGCATGGTGAGCGTGTTGGGCGAGGATTTCATGCTGGTGGCCCGCGCCAAAGGGCTGGCCGAGGTCCGGCTGAAACGGCGCCACGCGCTGCGCAACGCGCTCCTGCCGTTCGTGGCGCAACTGGGCGCGCAGATGGGGCTGGCGGTCACCGGCGCGGTCTTCATCGAGACCGTCTTCAACTACCCCGGCATGGGCCGGCTGATCTTCGACGCGGTGGCGGTGCGAGACTATCCGGTGATCCAGGGGGTGTTCCTGGCCGTGGCGTTCGTCGTGCTCACCGCCAACCTGCTGGCCGACGAGATCAACGCGCGGCTCGACCCGCG
>PHCA01000090.1:0-9586 GCA_002842085.1 Chloroflexi bacterium HGW-Chloroflexi-1 | reverse complement strand
TGATCGTCGCCCTGGTCGCGTCCGCGGGCACGGTGGCGCTGGGCGTGCTGGTCGGCGGGGTGGCGGGGTACATCGGCGGCTGGCTGGATACTGCGCTCATGCGCGGGGTAGACGTGTTGCTGGCCCTGCCGCGGCTGCCGCTGCTCATCCTGCTGGCCGCGCTGCTCGGCGCGGGGGTGCCGCAGACGATCGCCGTCATCGCGCTCCTTTTCTGGCCCGGCACCGCCCGCGTGATTCGCGCTCAGACGCAGAGCCTGCGCCAGCGCGGCTATATCCGCATGGCCCGGCAGTTCGGCGGCGGCGCGGGCTATGTGCTGCGCCGCCACATCGTGCCCGGCCTCGCGCCGCTGATCGCGTTCGAGTTGGTGATGGCCGCCAGTCGCGCAGTCGCGCTGGAGGCCGGCCTGGCGTTCCTGGGCATCGGCGACGCGGCGGCCAAGAGCTGGGGCCTGATGATGCGCTTTGCGCTCAACCTGCCCGGCCTGCTGCTGGGCGACCGCTGGCTCTGGTGGCTGCTGCCGCCCGCGGCCTGCCTGACCCTGCTGATCCTGGCGCTCACCTATGTCGGAATCGGACTGGAAGAACGATGGCAACCCCGACTGAAACAACGCCCGTAGGGACGGAGTCTGCCTGCTCCGCCGCCACAGGGTCACCCCGTCCTGGGCTTTCGGTGCGCGACCTGCGCGTGCACTTCCCGACCGCGGGCGGGATCGCCCGCGCGGTGGATGGCGTCTCGTTCGACCTGGCCGCAGGCGAGGCGCTGGCCATCATCGGCGAGACCGGCTCGGGCAAGACCTCCATTGCCCGCGCGCTCCTGGGCCTGCACCCCGCGGGCGTGACCCGCGGCGGCATCCGCCTATCCGGCCAGGAGCTGATCGGGTTGGCCGAGGACGCGTGGCGCGCGGTGCGCTGGCGGCGCATCGCGCTGGCCGCCCAGAACGCCGGCGCCGCGTTCGACCCGGTCTACCACATCGGCGAACAGATCGCGGAGCCGCTGCGCGAGCACCTGGGCCTGGCGCCGGTTGAGGCGTTGGCCCAGGCCATCTTGCTGGCCGAGCAGGTGGGCCTGACCCCGCGCCACCTGGCTGCCTACCCGCACCAGCTCAGCGGCGGCGAGAAGCAGCGCGCCATGCTGGCGATGGCGCTCAGTTGCAACCCCGAAATCCTGATCGTGGACGAGCCGACCAGCGGGCAAGACATGCTGGCGCGCGCCGAGGTAATCACGCTGCTCCGCCGCCTGCGCGCCGCGCGCGGCATGAGCCTGCTGTTGATCTCGCACGATCTGGCCGCGGTGGCGCAACTGGCCGACCGCGTGGCCGTGCTCTACGCGGGCAAGCTGGTCGAGGTGGTTGCGGCCGCCGACCTGATCGAGGCCCCGCGGCACCCGTACACCTGGGGCCTGCGCAACGCCTACCCGAGCATGACGACCGCGCGCGACCTGGCCGGCATCCGCGGAGAGCTGCCCGATCCCGTCCATCCGCTGTCCGGCTGTCGCTTCCACCCGCGCTGTACCCAGGCGGTCGAGCAATGTCGGCTGGTTGAGCCGGAGTTGCAGCCACAATACCCCCCTCTCCCGCGAGGAGAGGGGGGCCAGGGGGGTGAGGTCCGCTGGATCGCCTGTCACCTGGGCGGCCTGCAAACGCTGCTGCGGGCGCGCGACCTGCGCAAGACCTTCTCGACCAACGGCTCGGGCACGAAGGTCGAGGCGGTGCGCGGGGCCAGCATCCAGGTGTACGAGGGGGAGGTCGTCGCGCTGGTGGGCCAGACCGGCAGCGGCAAGAGCACCCTGGCTCGGCTGATCGTCGGCCTGGAGCAGGGGGAGGGCGGCCGCGTCGAGCTGGAAGGGCAGGAGTTGACCGCGCTGGCGGGCGAGCGGCTCGCGCGCATCCGACGGCGCATCCAGTACATCGCGCAAGACCCGTTCGAGGCGCTCAGCCCGCGGCTGACCGTGGCCGAGATCGTGCGGGAGCCGCTGGAGATCCAGCGCATCGGCGCCGCGGCCGAGCGCGACGCCGCGGTGCGCGAGGCGCTGGCCGCAGTGAGCCTGCCCGTCACGGCCGAGTTCTTGCGGCGGCACACCCACGAGCTCAGCGGCGGCCAGTTGCAGCGCGTCGCCATCGCCCGTGGCCTGGTGCTCGACCCCAAGCTGCTGATCGCCGACGAGCCGGTCTCGATGCTGGACGCCAGCGAGCAGGCCAAGACGATCAACCTGCTCAAGCAGATCCAGAACCAGCGCGGCATGGGGCTGCTGCTGATCTCGCACGACCTGGCGCTGGTGCGCAAGGTGGCCGACCGCATCGCGGTGATGCAGCACGGCGAGATCGTCGAAACCGGCCCGGCCAGCCGCCTCATCGCCCGGCCGCAACACGAGTACACGCGGGCGCTGCTCGCCGTCGCGCCGGCGTTTGCAGAGGCCTGACGTCACGTGCCCTCGCTGTCGCGGGAGCACATCCCAAACTATCTTTTCCAGGAGGAACATCATGTTGCATCGCACCCGTCTATCCATTCTCGTCCTGATCGTCGTGGCCGGCCTGCTGGCCGCGTGCGCGGCGCCGGCAGCCACGCCCGCGCCTGTCACCAGCCCGGCCGCCGCGGCTCCCGCTGCCACCGTCGCGCCGGCCGCCGCGCCGACCGCGGCCGCCCGCGTCAAGGTGCTGCGCCTGCCCGGCGGCGGCGATTGGGGCTACCCGTCCCCGTTCGGCTTCAGCCGCGGGCCTGGCTACACCCGCGCGTCCTACATCTTCGACACCCTCGTCTGGCGTGATGGCACCGGCCAGACCATCCCCTGGCTGGCGACCGACTGGAAGACCTCGGACGACAACCTGACCTGGACCTTCACCCTGCGCGATGGCGTCAAATGGCACGACAGCCGGCCGCTGACGGTGGATGACGTGGTCTTCACCTTCCAATACCTGGCCAAGACCGGTGGGGCCTGGTTCCTGGCGCCGGTGACCGAGGTGGACGCCGTGACTGCTGTCGGCGACCGGCAGGTGGCCATCAAGCTGAAACGACCCTTTGCGCCCTTCCTCTCCACCATTGCCGAGCCGGTCTTCATCCTCCCGCGCCACATCTGGGAAAAGGTCGCAGACCCCAAGAAGCTCATGGGGCCGGAAGCGGTGCTGGGCAGCGGGCCGTACAAGCTGGTGCAGTACAGCAAAGAGGAGGGCACTTATCTGTTCGAGGCGAACGACGACTACTTCCTGGGCAAGCCCTACGTGCAGCGGATGGAGTTCGTCCCGGCCAGCGATGTGGCGCTGGCGCTGGCCAGCGGCCAGGTGGATGCTTTCGACAAGTTCGGCGGCGTCACGGACGAGCTGCTGGCGCCCTTCGCCAAAGCCCCGTTCCAGATCAAGAAGGCGCCCGGCGAGTGGGGCATGAACCTCTACTTCAACCTGAGCGCGGCCAAGTCGCCCATCGCGGACGTGCGCGTGCGCCAGGCCATCGCCTACGCTGTGGACCGGGATGCGCTGGTGTCCCGGCTGCTGCTGGGCTTCGGCGAGCCCGGAAGCCCGGGCGGCCTGCCGCCGGCCAATCCCTTCTACAACCCCGCGGCCCAGACGGTCTACCCGCGCGACGTGGCCAAAGCGAAGGCGCTCCTGCGCGAGGCCGGCTACGCCGAGGGCCAACCGGTGACCATCAACCTGACGCATTCCAGCGGCGACTCCCCGCGCCTGGTCGAAATACTCACGGCCGCGCTGGCCGAGGCTGGGATCACGGTCAAGCCGGTCCCCATGGATCAGGCTTCGCTCGACGCGGCCGCGCAGGCGGGCAACTACGACATGCTGCTGGTCGGTTTCGGCGGCCTGGGCGGCGACCCGGATCAACTGCGGCGCAACTTCGCCAGCACCAGCAAGACGGTGGGCTTCTCGCGCGCCCGCGGGTATGCCAACGCCGAGTTCGATAAGTTGGCCAACGAACAGGTGTCCCTGCTCGACTTCGCCGCGCGCAAACAGGTGCTCGACCGCATACAGATGATCCTGGCGCAAGACCTGCCGGCACTGCCGCTCTACACCACCGCGCGGGTGGTGGTCTACAACGGCAAGGTGTTCGACAACTGGTATTTCACGCCCGGCGGCTACGGCGGCGGCATCCCGATGCCGTACAACAAGCACCAATACGTGACCGGTCTGCCATCGGGGCTGAAGATCAAAGGTGCACAATGACAGATTCAGCCGATACCCAGGCCGTGCTGCACTGCTGGATGAAGGATCAACGGACATGACACGCATCCCCGTCATCACCAACATCCTGGCCTACAACGACGCGGTGGCGCGCGACGTGCGCCAGGCCATCGGCCCGCGCGTGCTGACCCTCAACCTGATCAGCTCGCCTGGCGCGGGCAAGACGTCCCTCATCGAGCGCACCGCGGCCGCGCTCGCGGGCGAGCTGCGGCTGGCAGTCATCGAGGGCGACTTGGCGACAACCCTGGATGCCGCGCGCGTGGCCGCCCACGGCGTGCCGGTGGTCCAGATCAACACCGATGGCGGCTGCCATCTGGAGGCCCGGCAGATCATGGCTGCGCTGCCGGAGCTGCCCCTGGCCGAGCTCGACGTGCTCATCATCGAAAACGTCGGCAACCTGGTCTGTCCCACCGAGTTCGACCTGGGTGAAGACGCCAAGGTCGCGCTGATCAGCCTGCCCGAAGGCGATGACAAGCCGCTCAAGTACCCCGGTATCTTCCTGGCCGCGCGCGCTGTGGTTCTCAACAAGATGGATCTGGCGCCCTACCTGCCGATGGACGTCGAGCGGCTGCGCCAGGGCATCATGACCATCAACAGCGACGCCAGCATTATTCCCGTCTCTTGCATCACGGGCGAGGGATTGGCTGCCTGGTTGGAATGGGTCCGCCGCGAGTTGCGCGCCAAACGCGCGCGCATCTCCTACACCAAACATGCGGAAAGTCCGACGCCATGACGTGGCCTTCACTCGCATCCCTGGCCGCGCTCATCGGCGAGCACCTGGTCCGCCGGCCCGCCATGCAGGCGCCGGACGTCTACAAGAACCTGCAAGCCGCCTCGCTGAACAACCATCTGCCGGCGTTCGAGGCGTGCAACTAAACTGAACGACGTTCCGCAGGGTTTCCCAAACCTTGCGGAGCAGATTCTCGGAGGGCCATCGGGGTCGCAACTGACCTCGATGGCCCTCGGTGTTTTCAGACTCGATGTAGGATCCCTGACATGCTGCATTCTGGACAAGCGAAGCAATAGTGTGGATAATTATGCGGAGGAAACCTGAATCGTGAAAGGGAGACAGTGTGGTAGAGGATAAGCTTTTCCAGTTACGTAACCTGTTCCGCCAGATGGGGTCTGCCATCGTCGCCTACTCCGGCGGCGTGGACAGCACCCTGTTGCTGAAGATCGCCCACGATGAGTTGAGCGCCGCCGCCGTCGCCGTGACCGCCGACTCGCCCAGCTTCCCGCGCGCCGAGCTGGCCGCGGCGCAGGCGATCGCCGCCGATCTGGGCGTCCGGCACGTTTGCCTGCCCACGCCCGAAGGCGCCGACCCGCGCTATCGGGCCAATACGCCGGATCGCTGCTACATCTGCAAGACGCACATCCTGGATGCGCTGCTGGCCTTTGCCGAGAGCAACGGCTATCGCAACGTCGTAGACGGCAGCAATGCCGACGACCTGGGCGACACCCGGCCCGGTCAGCGCGCCTTGAGCGAGCACGGCGTGCGCAGCCCGCTGCAAGAGCTGGGCCTGACCAAGGCCGAAGTCCGCACGTTGGCGCGCACCTTGGGCCTGCCCAACTGGGACAAGCCTGCCAGCGCCTGCCTGGCGTCGCGCGTCCCCTACGGCGTCCCCATCAGCGGCGAGATGCTGGCGCAGATCGAACGCGCCGAGGACTATTTGCATGAGCGAGGCTTCCGCCAGTTGCGCGTGCGCCACCACGGCGCTGTCGCCCGGTTGGAGCTGGAGCCGGCGGACTTCCCGGCCGCGCTGGCCGCGCGGGAAACCATCGTCGCGGCGCTGCGCGGCTTCGGCTTCACCTACGTGGCGCTCGATCTGGGCGGTTTCCGTTCGGGCAGCATGAACGAGGCACTCCCACATGGCTGATGAGGCGTTCGCGAACCTGGATCACGACCGCGCCCGGCGCACCGGCCTGCCCGAAGTGATCTTCTGCCAGGGCAAGACCGCGGATCAGGTGGTCGAGATCGTCGGCCGGATGTGGCAGCGCGAGGGGCGGGTGCTGGCCACGCGCGCCTCGGAGGAGATCGCCCAGGCGGTGTTACGGGCGTTCCCGGACGTGCGTTACCATGCCCCGGCGCGCATCCTGGCCCTGGGCGCCGCGCCGCCGCCGGGCGAGGATGCGCCCTACGTCGCCATCGCCACGGCCGGCACCGGCGACATCCCGGTGGCGGAAGAGGCCGCGCTGACGTTGGAGTTCCTGGGCCACCGCGTCCAGCGCATCTACGACGTCGGCGTGGCGGGGATTCATCGCCTGATGGAGCGGAAGGACGTGCTGTGCCGCGCCCGCGTGGTCATCGCCGTGGCCGGCATGGAGGGCGCGCTGCCCAGCGTGATCGGCGGCCTGGTCGCCTGCCCGGTGGTGGCCGTTCCCACCAGCATCGGGTACGGCGCCAGCTTCGGCGGCCTGGCCGCGCTGCTGGCCATGCTCAACTCCTGCGCGCCGGGCGTGGCCGTGGTGAACATCGACAACGGGTTCGGCGCGGCCGTGCTCGCCCACAAGATCGTCCGAGGTTCTGACTGATGCGCATCGCCTATTTCGATCTGATCGCGGGCGCCAGCGGCGACATGCTGTTGGGCGCCCTGGTGGACGCGGGGCTGGCGCTGAGCCGTCTGCAGGAGGGGCTGGATGCGCTGCGCCTGCCCGGCTTCGAGTTGGCGCAGGCGCGGGTGCTGCGCGGCGCGTTCTCGGCGACCAAGGTGGACGTGCGCGTCACCGATCACGTCACCGCGCGCCACTTGGCGGAAATCGAGGCGCTGTTGGACGCCAGCGCGCTGCCGGCCCACATCCGCGAGCGCGCCCGCCGCGTCTTCCGCCGGATTGTCGAAGTCGAGGCGGGAATTCACAACATCCCCGTCGAGCAGGCGCACCTTCACGAGCTGGGCGCGCTGGACACGATCGTGGACGTCACGGGAGTTCTGCTGGGGCTGGATCTGCTCCAGGTCGAGCGGGTCATCGTGTCCCCCGTGCCGTTGGGCCGCGGTATGGCGAACAGCGCCCACGGCCGGATGCCGCTGCCCGCCCCGGCCACGGTGGCATTGCTGCGGGGCGCTGCGATCGTGGGGGTGGATCACGCGGTCGAAACGGTCACGCCGACGGCTGCCGCCCTGCTGACCGAGCTGGCGGAGAGCTTCGGCCCGCTGCCGGCGATGAGCCTCACCGCGGTCGGCTACGGCGCCGGGACGCGCACGAGTCCGGAGCCGAACATCCTGCCTGGACGCCTATCTGACGCCCGTGGTGATGAAGAAGGGCCGGCCAGCCGTCGTGTTGAGCGTTCTGTGCCGCCCTGCGGACACGGTGGCCCTGCGTGAGCTTATCTTCGCCGAGACCACCACCCTGGGCATCCGCTCGCAGCAGGTAGCCCGGCACTGCCTGCCGCGCACCAGCGTCACGGTGACCACGGCCCACGGTGATATCCGGGTCAAGGTAGCGCGTTGGGCCGGGGGCGAAAAGGCCGCGCCCGAGTACGAAGACTGCCGCCGCGCCGCCCAGGCCGCCGGCGTGCCGCTGCGGGTGGTGTACGAAGCCGCGCTGGCTGAGCACTGGAAAATCCAGGCTTCTGGCAGGCCCTGAAATCGCTACGGGCGTGCAAAGGTGGGTTGGCCGTTGACGCGGCTGCTCTGCGCGCCGAGCAGAAATTCGGTCTGTAACTCGATCAACAGCGCATCGGCTGCGGTCACAGCCGGCTCGGCCGGCAAGGGTGAGCTGGCGATCACCGCGGCCAACCGCGCCTGGTGCTCGGCGGCCAACGCCAGCACCGCGTCGTAGGTCAGCGCACCGTTTCGCACCGCCAGCAGCCACTCGGCGTCGGGCCGCAACACGCGCACAACCCCCTCGCGCAGGATCTCCTCCCCCATGCGTAGCAGCCGCAGCAGATGGGTGGCGTGCTTCGTATCGTAACCGTAGCGCGCTTCCAGCTCGGCCCGCACGGGATTGCGGTTGGCAAGCCACGCCCGGTAATTGGCCCAGTGCCTGGCCGCCGCGCGGTAGGCCCGCTCCGCATCGGAGTGAGGCCAGCGGTAACGACCACCCACGTCCCTGGCGCCGAACTCCTCCGGCGCGGGCGCGTGGTCTGGCGGATCCACCAGCCACCGGTGATGCCGCGCCATGCGCTGCAACTGGTCGATCGCGTAGCCGCTGAATCGTTCGCCGACGCGCCGCGAGAGAAACCGGTCGCGGGCCGCTACCAGCCGCTCGCCGTAGCGGTTGATGAACAGGACGTGCTGCGGGTCGGTGTAGAGGGTTTCGATGATGTTGGGGTTGGCGTCCAGCGCCAGGCGCACGAACTTGGCGAGCGCGAAGACGGTGTGGTTCTGCGTCTCATCCTTGTGCTGCTCGAAGGTCTGAAGGCCCAACAGGTACTCGGCCGGCGGGATGCAAACCCCGCGCGTGTCCTCGTCGCTATCGGGCCGATCGAGGCCGTAGGCGCGGCTGCCGGACAGGACGCGGTAGATCAGGTTGCGTTCCCAGAAAGGCGGTTCAGCCATAGTTGTCCAACTCCAGGCGGGCGCGCACCACGAAGTCGTCCAGCGCCGCGACCGACGTCGGCGCGTCGGGCAAAGCGCAGGCATCGAAGGCCGCGGCCAGGTCGGCGTCCAGCCGGGCCAACTGAGCCAGGTGCGGCGGCAGCTCGTCGGCGGTCAGCGCACCGCGTTCGGCGCCGGCGACCTTGCGCGCCATCAACTCGGCCAGGCCGGGCACGGGGTAGCCCGCGGCCAACTGCCCCAGGTGCGCCTCGATCGCGGCGGTCCGCAGGACGTGAATGCCGGTCAACCGGACGCGGTAGGCGTAGAGCAGCTCCTTGAGCGTGGCGGCCGGCTGGGCCAGCAGCTTCATCTGGTGATCGGCGAAGCCGCGGTAGTGGTGGTAGAGCTGTCGGGTGATGCAGCCGCGGCCGATCGCGCGCAGCTCGTCCAGCCAGGGGCCGCCAACGACCACCAGCGGCGAGTAGAGCTGTTCCAGGACGTAGCCGTTGCGCTGCGTCATCAACCGGGCGAACTTGCGCACGTCATGGGCGACCCAATCCACCTCCACGCCGGCGATCGTGCGCATCACGGTGCGCGTTTCGACCGGCTCGCGCAGGCGGAGCACGTCCCTGACCGGCAGCACGAACGCGCCGCGCAGGTCTACATCGCTGTCGGGCGACGGGAAGCCGTAGAGGTGCGCGCCGCTGACGGTGGCGAAGAGCGGCGGCGGGCCACTGGCGACAACGCCGCGCAAGAGATCGAAGTCCAGATTTTGCATGGTCGTTTCAAGCTCAGATCACTTGACCAACCGTGGGTATCTGCCGTAGGAATGAGCGAATGAGCAAATAGCGAATGGCGAATGGCGAATGGCGAATGGCGAATGGCAGATGGGCGAATGCCGATTCGCTGATTCGCCGATTCGCCGATTCG
>PHCA01000089.1 GCA_002842085.1 Chloroflexi bacterium HGW-Chloroflexi-1 | reverse complement strand
CTTAGGGCTAAGGACTTAATAACTTACCCAATCGCTCCGGCAAATGACGGGAGGATTCGCCCAAGTTATTTAATTCTCATTCCTTAGCTAACCAACTTGCCTCTCGATGGTAGCGGCGCTAGTAGTCTGTCAGGGCTCATTTGACGACTTGTAGTAGCGACTGAAGTCGTCACCAGGAACCACTCAATTCAGGGATGACAGACTACTATACTCGCCACGGTCATAAGGTAAGGTTGTCCGATGCGCAGCATCGACATCACCTTGTCACAAGCCCCGCACGGTGTTGGCGGGGCCGGTCACTATGTGACCCCGTCACCTTGTCAAGTATAAGTAGTTCGCAGTAAGTTCGCGGCACTTTTCCGTCGGACAAGTGCAGGATTTTGTGCCAGGAACTTTCTGCTACCTACTTTAGTATGCGCCGCGGCCTTTTAGTACCGCGCCGATCGTTCGCAATAGGATCTGCAAGTCCATAAGCGGAGAGTAATGTTGAATGTAGTATAAGTCATCGTCGGTATGTAGATGCATCGGGCGATCACTGCGGCCGTTGATCTGCCACCAGCCGGTAATGCCGGGCGGCACCGCGAAGCGTTTGCGCTGCCACGTCTCGTAGTGATCCACCAGCCACGGCAGCTCCGGCCGCGGCCCCACCAGGCTCATGTCGCCCTTCAGCACGTTGAGCAATTGCGGCAACTCGTCCAGGCTGCTGTGGCGCAGAATGCGACCCACTCGGGTCACCCGCGGGTCATCGGGGCGCTTGTGGAGCACCTGATCTTCCTCGCCGACGGTGATTGCTTCCTGCTGGCACGCTTCCGCGTCGGCCTTCATCGAGCGGAACTTGAAGATGGTAAACAGCTTACCGTTTTCGCCGACCCGTTGCTGGCGGAAGAACACCGGCCCTGGCGAGTCCAGCTTGATGGCCAGGCCGATGAGCAGCATGAGGGGCGCGGCCAGGGTGAGGCTCAGCGCGGCCACGGCCAGGTCAAGCAGCCGCTTGATCAGCCGGTTGACCCCGGCGATGGCCGGATCGCGCAGGCCGATGAGCGGGATGCCGCCGAAATCCTCGATCGTGGCCCGGAAAAAGGCCAGGTCGAAAAAGTCGGGCACCACCCGGACGCGCACCGGCATCGCCTGAAGCGCGCTCACCAACGATTCCAACGAACGGTGGGCGCGCATCGGCAACGCGAAGAACACCTCGTCGATCCCGTGCTCCGCGACGATCGTCGGGGCCTGCTCGTTGACGCCCAGGACCGGGCAACCCACGATGACCTGACCCAGCCTGGCCGAGTCGTCGTCCAGGAACCCGACCAGGGTCAGCTCGTGGCCCTGGGCGTCGATACGTTGCGCTAGCTCCTGGCCCACCTTGCCCGCACCGATGATCAGCACCCGTGTGTCGCGCGTGCGGCCGTAGCGGAGCAGCTCCCAGGAGTAGACGGCCAACCGCAGGCCGATCAGAAAGCTCATTTGGAGGGCCAGGGAGTACAGGTAGAGCAGCCGAGGCACGTCCCGGTAGGTGATGTAGAGCAGCCCGGCAAAGGAGAGATTGCTCAGCAGCACTGCGCTGATGATCGCCTTGATCTGGTCAGGTTCGGTTTGGGAGCGCCGGGACGTGTAGATCGCCAGCGCGGCTGAGACGACCAGCCACACCACCGCGGCCATGAAGTAGACGACCAGTGGCAGGCTGACGTATTCGGGTGTGAGGTGAACGCCGTAAGGCAGATACAGGCGGACCAGGGTGGCCAGGTGCAAGGCCAGCACGGTCAGCGCCAGATCTGCCAGCAACAGGCCGGCGATGTAGTTGGGACCTCGCTTGTGCATAGCTTGCCTCGCCAGTACGAGGTTAAGGTGAACGATGCTTGCTACAAGTGTGCTGCAAGCGTCCGTGGGGATTGCGGCAATCCCGATTGCTTCGCAAAAAACGCTCGCAATGACAGCTTGCGGTTCTGGCTTCTAATGCACTCGTTTGATTTCCGACCAGTATAGCATAGGCAGCGCCAGGCGTCTAGCGGCGCCGGACGTCTAGCGCCGCGAAGACGGCCGGTGACCCTCAAGGTTTTTCGGTTTGCGCCGCAGCAGATCCTCGAATAGCGTCCCGTACTGGTCGGTGATGGCGTCCCAACTGTAGACCGCGGCGGCCCTGGCGGCCGCACGGACGCGGAAATCCGCAACCAGATCGGGGTCGGCCAGCAGCCGGGCCAACACATCTCGGAGTGGACCCGCGCCGGCCGCGCCGTGGTAACTCAGCCCGGCGTCCTCGATGGTTTCCAGGTTCTCGGCCGTGTCGTGGACGATCACGCAGTTGCCGAAAGACATTGCTTCCAAAAGGGCAGGGTGAGTGCCACCCACCCCCGACGTCTCCACGAAAACAGCCGCGTTCGAACCCAGTTCATGATACGCCGCTCCGAATTGATACCCTGTGAAGACCACGCGCCGGTCATCGGTCGCTTTGAGCTGGGCGATGTATTTCTCGGCGTAAGGTGCGTCACCGACGATCACGCACTTCAGATCTGTGTCGAGCCCTTGGAAGGCCTCCACCAGGTGATGGGCGCAGTTCTCCGGGACCAGTCGACCTACAAAAAGGATGTATTTGCGAGGTTCCAACCCGAACTTTGCCAAGGTGTCTCCAGGCGGCACGCGCGGCACTTCCGATCCATAGGGAATGTAAGGAGGTTCACTGTGATAGGTGTCGCGATAGTATGTCTGGACCACACGCGAGTCGGTCAGATAGGCTGTGGGCAAGCGGATAGCCATCCGTTCGGCGAACCGGATGTAGGCCTTGGCTGGTCCAGGCCACTTGGCTCGTTTCCAATCCAGCCCGTCTACGTTCAGTACGGTGACCTGACCTGCCAACCTGGGTATCCAGGTGACCAAACTGTTGCCGGCGATGACGTAGAGCGCGAGATCGTAACCCTGAGTCAACGCGTGCAAGCTGGACAGAAAGCTGTGGACGATGGTATCCAGGTACTTGTTGGCAATGGTCGGTATCTTGACCAGGCGCATGCCTCGGTAGGTTGGTTGGTCGTAGGTGATGTGATGTGCCCGGCAGTACACAGTTACTTCATGCCCGCGTTCAACTAGCCTTGCTCCGAGCTCTTCGAAGTAGGTTTCGAAACCGCTGTAACTTGCCGGGACGCCCCGACTGCCAAGCATTGCGATCTTCAATAGTCGCCTCCGACGGTTTGTCCTGTCATTACTGTCAACACACGCCAACCTGCGGCAGGGATTGAGATGTAGACTCGCTTGATCCGAGTTGGTACGTCCTTCAGACGAAGCGGTACCTTCAGCCCGCTGCCGCACTTCGGTAAAGGCATCGGACGCAGGCCGTCCTTGCAGGAGCAGGATCAGCGCGACTCCCACAACCAGCGTTACCTCCCACCGGAGGCGCAACCTGGTAAATAGCCATGCCAGCCCGAACGCCGCCAACAGGCGCAGGATTGCCAGGAATTGTTGTAGATCAATACGGCCGCGCCGAATGCACCTGGCGCCAAACCCATGCCGAGCCACGTAGGCCATTGTTCTTGCCAATGCGCTCGGTTCAGAAACAGCCAGATCGCTACGCCAGTCAACGCCACCACACGAATTTAGCGCATGAGGCATGCGTAGCCGAAGAAGAGCCCGCACGCCAGGCCGCACGCCCACGAAGCGTGGCGGGGGGCCAATAGGAACGCGTAGCCAAGCAACACGCAGGCCAGCGCTGGCGCGTCTGCTAGAGAATCCGTCCGCGGCCGCCGTGGCGGTCGCGCCCAAGCTCTCGGCCACCGAGGGGAGCGGCAAGCTGTTGACCTACATGGCTGCGGGGTTGCCCGTCGTCGCGTTCGATACGGCGGTGCACCGCGAATACCTGGGGGAATTGGGCGTCTACGCCACGGCGGGGGATGCCGGGGCGCTGGCGCAAGCGTTGGCGGGCCTGTTGGATGATCCGCAGACTGCCACGATACGGGGGCAAGCGCTACGAAAGATGGCGTTCAGCCATACCTGGGAGTACACAGCGATCTCAATCGAGACGGTTTACCAAGGCCTCCAGTAAACACACCTCGCAGCACTCTGATTCTGCTGTCTTGCGGTATTGGTAATCAATCCGCCCCATGTATCTTCAATCGAGCGGCACTGATTGCACCAGTCTCCGGCCCAATCCCCTTTACGCCCACGTGTAGAACACGACCGACATTTGGTGGCACGGAGAGTCGTAATGTCTGCCATCCTCCCGAACCGCCTCCGATTATCAGCCCAGGTTGATCTTCAATCCTTACTTCAAGTAATTTGCGCGGATTGTCGAAATAGGTGATTTCAAGATCGCGCGGGGTATCTGCAATCAAGTCCAGCCAGAAGTACGCAGTAGTGCCAACAGTGACCTCCTTATAGCTTCTATCAGTCCAAGATGGACGGTAAGCATCGTAAAACCGGATTGCGGCGGCGCCGCTTGATCCGCTGAATAACAGGCTTGCTGGAAACTCTGAGACCGGGAAAAACGTCGGTGTATAGTCCACACCAGGAATCTGCCACTCCCGATCCGGGATACGATGCAGCATTCCTTGAAGCTCTTTGCCGACAGCGCTATCGCTTTGCTCAATAAGCACGTACCAGATCCTTCGGCCCGCTTGAGCATCCTCCAAAAGTTCAGGATTCTCGTCAGGAGAAAATGTAACAACGCCTTCACACTGACAGTACCAGGATAAAGCGCCTCGAAACCAACGACTCCCCGTGACGATGTCACCCGGCTGTAGATGCTCTTTGACGTAGTGGGTGATAGAGCGCCAATCGTTAATTTTGGCTTGTGAATACCCATTGCTAACAGCCATGAGTGAAACCAGTGTGAGAACGGTCGTAAGGGTAGCCCTGGTAAATTGTTTCCAACCAGCGCTCCACCCTAACCTCACAAATCGGCTTTCGGAACCGAACGCGCTAACATGTTGCACGATGTCATCGGCTACGAATGTAACTCCGCGTGCAACACAAACCAGATACCATGCTTGCAGAAATAGAACATATCGCACGATGAATCCCGTAGCTGGCCGGGCAATCACAAAGACGAATAACGCCGGAAATAAGGATAGCAGGATGATAGCCGAGTGTAGCCACTGACGTCGGACTATCAGAGACCCAATGCCAATCAAAAATAGAGCCAGGAAAAGCCACTTGCTGGCCCCACCAGCAGCGAATTTGGTTATCAATTCGTTGCAGATATAGACGCTTCTTGGAATCAGACCGTCGAAACTCGGTGCAAAGAATCCAGGCTGCGCTATTGCTACTGACTGGGTATCTCGGCTTAAGTAGCCTGTTGCCACCATCTGAATGATGACCGGCAAGTAAAGGACAACAACGGCCGAGAAGCTCAGACTGGCTTGTCCCAATAATCGGGCCTTTCGCTGGCTGACCAAAAGGTATACGATCACATAGCAGGCTTGGCTTCCCAAGACAATTGTGGCAGGTAAGGGTTGATTGTATAAATTCAGCGCACTAGTGATGACAAAGCAGAACCACAAGAGAGCGGCGCGTGACTCCTTAGTAACAACCCGGAGAATACATAGCGTGGATGCAGTGGATAGTAGAGTGGTCCAGGCATAGAACCGGGCCTCTTGTGAATACCACACCTGAAACGGCGATACAGCAAACAGCAAAGCTGCCAGTATTCCCTCTGCTTCTCCCCAAAGGTGACGCGCCAGAGCGTAGACGACGGGTACGGCCAGCAGGCCAGCGATCACGGAAGGAAGCCGAAGTGCAAATTCCATGTGATTCTGGCCGAAAGCCTCAAGTGATAGATGCCCCAAAAGGTAGTATAAGGGACCAGGGATGAAATTTGTCAACATCAGGCTGACAGATTGCCTCAGGATCTGCCGGGCGGACAAAACACTTACCTGGGCTGTCCATATTTCATCTCCCCAGAATCCCCTAAACTCCAGGCGGTAAAGTCGGAGAAAAAGAGCAATCAGACTTACGGCAAGAAGAGGGATGAGAAATTTAAACGCGGAGGACTGCCACTTATAAGAGTGAGTTTTCTGAGTCTTATGAGTCCTATGCATAGATCCTCCACATCTCGATAGCAGCCGGGCTCCCCCGTCACCAGTGTTTCGCGGATTAGCTTTCACTGATGCCAGGACGGGAAGCGGTCGGTCTTGGGATTGTCGGTCAGCCGGCGCAGATTGCTGCCGTCGCGATCCATCAGGTAGAGGTCCCACATCGGATCGTCGCGCGTCAAGGCGAAGACGATCGCGCGGCCATCCCTGGCCCAAACCGACGCGTTCACGTTGCCGGCAAAGTTGCCGATCTGGCGCACGTTACTGCCGTCCGCCTGCATGACATACACCCCGAAAGCGCCGCTCCCTCCGCGGTTGCTTTGGAACAGAATCTCGCGACCGTCAGGCGACCAGCGCGGCATGTCGTCTTGCCCATCTGAATTCGTGAGCTGGCGCACGTTCGAGCCATCGGCGTTCATCAGGTAGATGGCGAGTTGTCCCGTGCGGTCCGAGGCAAAGACTATCTGATTTCCATCAGGCGACCAACGTGGCCGCCGGTCGTTGACAGGCTGGCTTGAGAGATTACGTGGATCCGATCCATCCGCATTGACTACATAAATCTGGAAATTGGCCTTTTCGCCCCGATTAGTCTGAAACAACACCTGGCGGCCATCGGGCGACCAATCAGGAGACCAGTTGTGCGAAGCATGGAAAGGCATTAACCGGTGCTGATTAGTGCCATCGGCATTCATGATGTAAATCTGCAACGCCTGCGGACCATCTCGGTCGGTGACGAACGCGATTTGTTTGCCATCCGGCGACCAGGCAGCTTCGGCGTTTGTGCCTACACCCTCCCCTTGCGTGAGTTGGCGTTGGTTCTGGCCGTTATCATCCATGATCCACAACTGCAAGTCGCCACTTCGATCCGATTGCCATACAACTTTGCCTTGAACATCGTCAGATCCTTGCGTAGTCACAGACGATGTGGGCGCAATGACTGCCTTGGGTTGAGCCTGTGGCGTGGGGAGCGGGCTTATACCGGGGGCAGGAACACCTCCTTGGGTGGCCGTATCAGCAAGCGGACTTAACGCTGCGCTGGACGTAGGAACCGCGACGACGGATGTCGCCGGCGCGCCTGCCAGCGGGATCGGCTGTGGTGCAGGGGATGCCTTGGAACACGCGCTGATGGTGATAACGATCAGAAACATCAGGAGTACGACTCTGGAGACAGTTTGTTGCTTGAATTGTCGCATAGGGCCCTCAATACTAAGTCTGCTCTATCGCAGAGAGTAAGAAAACAGCGCTGAGGCCATTATAGCACGCGCCCGCCGTTTCGCTAAAAAAGCGAAGCCACCGGCCTGCCGGTAGCCTCGGAACTGGGTTAGTTACAAAAGGTAACTGGGTGTAATCGTTGTAGGCAGCCACCGCTTCACTTCGCCCCGCTCTCCCGGGCTGTCTCCGTTACGTCGGCTGGAGGGTTGGAGTGGCCGCCAGCCGTGGTGCTCGTCAACTCGGGCCATCCGGCGCGGCTGTTGGTCGAATTGTTCAACGTGTCCACGACGCGCATCAGAGTACCGCCCTGTTGTTGGAAGCGACGATGATCCTGGCACGCGCGAACACTTGGGAGCGTGCTGCCGCGCAAATCGAGGGTGTGTATCAGCGGATCTATTAGTGAAGTTGTTTTATGCGTTCCTGCGCGTCGTTGGCCAATGGGCCATCGGGCTGCCATGCCAGATAATCCTCCAGCCAGAAGCGGACTTTGCCCGTCTGTCCGCTTTCTCCATACGTGACGGCAATCAAATATCTAAGGTCGTGAGCGTCTTGCGCAAGCTCGAGTGCCCGCGAGTAATGTGGGATGGCCTCAACCGGACGATTCAGAGCACGCAAGGCATCGCCCATGAAGCGATGCGGCCAATACTCGTCCATGTGATACCGATTCAAAACCAGATCCAATTCCGCGACGGCTTCCGCAGGACGGCCCAGGCCAAGCAATGCGATTGCTCGATGCAGACGGACCGCGGGCTGATCAGGATTGATTTTCAAGGCCCGACTATATAGTTCGAACGCGCTTGCCGAATCCCTTCGATTGTGAGCCTCCAGTGCAGCGTCTAAGAGCAAAATCAGGCGGCGAGATGAGTTGGAGGTCATTTCGGCTGCCATGACGAATGCATCTTGGGCGTCTTCGCTGTCTCCGAACGCGCGAAATGTGTATCCTCGTGACGCGAACAGGACATCAGGTCGAGCCGGCAGCGTGAATCGGCTCGCTGTCGGCCACAGGGCAGCGGGGTCGCGGCCGACCTGCAGGTAATGCAAATGCATGCCTGCGCCAAAATCGAAATCCAGACCAGGATGTTGGGATACCCATGTGCGAATAGAGCCAGCTTCGGGGTGCTGTTCCAAATATGGGGTCAACAACAGCCACATTGGCTGTCCTGAAGCGTAGGCTTCCTCTACCTGCTTGAAAGACCGATATGGCAACACCCGCGCGGCTGCTTCATGGTCATAGAAATCCACGTAATATTCCAGATTGAAAAGCTGGATCGTATCTTGCTTTCCCGTATTGTAATGCAACATCTGCGCAATACCGCGCCAGTCATCGCGCTCCTGGTTGTAGTAGCTTTTGATCCCCGGAAGCGACACGCCGACAAATCCTGCCCCTACAATCATGATAATACCTATCTCGATGAGTCTCTGGCGCCACCATGACAACCGTCCCCCCACGGTACGAAGTCCCCGTGCAATCGCTGCCACCCCTAGCGCCGCCAATAGCAGGTAAATTGGAAGCACAAACAGCAATTGTCGGATATCAAAGAAGTAATGAACCCATATATCTGTCAACACGACCACCGGCAAAGGTACAAGAGTCCAGACTCCAAATAATATCGTATCCGCCATTCTTTTCTGGGAGTGAATGAGCAAACCGAGGATTGCCAGAATCCCCCAGACGGGCCACCACACAGAACCGCGACCGCCGTAATCCTTCAGCACACTCTCAACAAGCTCCAGGTTGAGAGTAGGCGGGGTAAAGGACTGAGGGCCTTTCTCCCTAAGAACGGCATACCAAATCCACGGGGCGAAAGCGACCATCGCTATCAAAGCCGCTGCGATAAATCCCACCGGACGGGCGATTGCACCGCGCTGTCTCGCCACACCTGCGCGATGTTCTTGCCACCATTGGATGACCACCCAGGTCGCATGAAAACCCAAAACAAGGGCAGTATAGTAGTGCGTGTAAAATGCCAGGGTCATCACAGCGGCATACATCCCCCAGCGAGCAATGGTCGCTCGCGCCCATGCCATCCAAAGCAACTCCGTACTCACCAGCGTCAGCAGGACAAACAATGCGTAGAAACGAACTTCCTGGGAGAAACGCAAATGGAGAGGACTGATTGCCAGCAACAAGGCGGCTGTCAAGCCCACTGGATCGGAGGCGGTTCGCCGTCCA
>PHCA01000088.1:3219-10747 GCA_002842085.1 Chloroflexi bacterium HGW-Chloroflexi-1 | reverse complement strand
CGCAAACTGCGCTCGCAATGACAGAGGGCTGAGTAGTTGCGATTCAAATCTTGAATACATTGCTGCTTCCCAACGGAGCGATCCCATGCACGCTGACTGGCCTGCGGAAAACATCGTGCTCGCGTTACTGTGCGAGCGGCCGATGCACGGCTACGAGCTGGCCCAACTGGTCAAGACCGATGCCGCGCTACGTGCCATCTGGCGCATCGAGCTCAGTGAGGTCTATTTCCTGCTCCGCAAGCTGCTGAAGCAGGGCTTCATTGCGGAGCGGGCCGAAGAACGGGGGGCGGGGCCGCGCCGGGTGATCTACGCGCCGACGCCTTCCGGGCAGGCCGCGCTGGACGCATGGCTGGTCAGTCCCGAGAAGTATCCCAGGAATCTTCGTACGGCGCTGCTGGCTCGCATCTATATGGCGCTGCGCCGCGATCCTGCGCTGGCGCTGCGGCTGATCGACGCGCAGGCGGAGCACCTGGCCAACTGGCTGGGACGCGAACGGGAGCGTGTGTTCGAGGATGACGTGGTGACATTGGTTCACCGCTTCCGCGCGGCCCAGGTGGAAGCCACGATCATCGCGCTGGATGAGCTGCGCCGCCTGGCGTTAGCCCGGGCCAGCGCACCCGCGCGCCCACCGATTGCGACGCCCCCGAGACGTCCGGCCTGAGCGATGATGCGGTCCAGGACCTGGTCGCCTGGGCCTGGCTGCATAACGTCCAGCCGGAAACGCTACAACGCGCCGCAACCCTCTACGCTCGCGACTGCGCGGCCTGCCATGGACCTGAGGAGGAAGAGGCGGCTTCGGACCCGACTCCCCCATAGAACGCTGATGACGTTCATTCCTGATGACGCTGATTGATTAGGGCTAAGGACTTAATAACTTACCTGGTTGCTCCGGCAAATGAAGGGAGGATTCGCCCAAGTTATTTAATTCTCATTCCTTAGCGCAGATTGGCGCAGATCAAACGGGTGCAATCGCCCTTGTCTCCCTGTCTACTTGTTCCCTCGTTTCCTTCAGCCTTTCGACACCACGTACCCTAGTTCCCGCAGCCGGTTGCGGAACGCCCGCTCCCGGTTGCCGGGGATGACGAGCGTGCGCTCCCCGGCCAGTTTGCAGATCCGCTTCAGTTTGGGGTCCTCCAGCGCCAGTTGGACCAGTTGCGAATCGCGGACTTCGATGGTCAGGGCCGCGACCGGCGCCGCGAACACCTGGCCCCGCGCCTGCGCGTCCGCGAAGAGCGCGGTCAGCGCCGCGGGCAGCGGGCCGGCGTGCCATTCAGCCAGATGGTGCAGCGCGTCCGCCAGGTCACGCTCCGCCTCCAGCGCGTCGAGCAGGCGCGGCAGGTCGAAGCGATAGGCGTGATCGGCGAGCGGGGTCGCGACGGCCTCCAGGATCATGAGATCCGCCTGAGTGGCGATGTCGGCCGCGGTGACCTGCGCCACCAGGTCCTCGTCGATGGAGAGGAAAGGCGGCCGATCTTGGGTGAACGGCGCGTATTGCTCATGCTGGCCCAACAAATAGGCGCCCAGGTCGTTAATCCTGAAGTACGACAGGCCGTCATAAAGGCTGAAGTACGTTTCATCGAAGGCATACACTTCCGCCTCGTAGTCCGCGTCCTCGGGCGGCAGATAGAGCACGTCCAGCGCGCCGATCGTCGCCAGAACCTCCCACAGCACCGCCAGGATATAGAGCCCCTTGACCACGCGCCAATGGGCATCACCGCCGCTCCAAGCATAGTCCCGATAGTAGCCGCCCGCACCGACGTAGAGGTTCCCGGCGTTGTTGACCTCCACGTCGAAATCCAACTGCCAAATCTTGATCGCCCGAAACAGGTCCTCCACCGAGATCCAAACCCCGGCTGGGCACCACGACAGCGCCTCCGTGATCCGCTCGCGGCGGCCGGAGGGGGGCGTCAGGCGGGTGTGTGCACTGTTCAACCCGCGGAGCGCGCCGATCCGCTTGATCTCATCAAAACGGTCGGACGCGACCCAACGCTCGAAGGCCGCCAGTAGCAGCTCGGGATCCAGGTTGCGCAACCAATCTCGCCCGGCATCCGTCAGTCCCAGGACGCTGCTGGCCGCCCCTCGCGACGGCTTGACCAGCCCGCCAGCCGACGCAAACGCGACTAACCCGATGGGCCGGATGATCTCCTTGCTCCCCGCGCCGTCGGGCAACTCCGCGAAGTCGCCTGCGGCCAGCACACCCAGGATCTTCTGGATCGCCGCGGCGGTCGGCAGCTCGGTCTTGCCGGACACCCGCACAGCTCCCTGGTCCACCAGCCGCAGGAACGCCGCCAGGTCTTGCTGCCCCACGTGTTCCGTGTCGACGCGCAGCAGTTCGAGCTCATACGCGCCCTGCTGCATCGTCGTCAGCGCAGCCGCCTGGCCTTCGAGCTTGAACGGCTCCGGCCGGGGCACCCAGCTTTCGAAGCCCGCCAGGAGATCATCCGGGATCACGCCGTCGTAGATGAATAGATCCAGGGGGATCGAGATCGGCTTCCAGTAGGAGTCCGATTTCGGGCGGGGCGGTTGTTGACCATATCGGGCCTGGAATACGACCGGGTCGAACCGGCCATCGTTGTGGACCGCCTGCGCCAGCGCATGCCGAGAGAGCTCGTCCATCGACTCCCACACCTTGCGTTGTCCTGTGGGGGAGAGCATCGTCTCTGCAATGCAGGCGATCAGGTCGTCCTTGCGCGTCACCGAGCGGCAGCCGCAGAGAGCAGCCAGCGGTTTGAGCTGATCGACGGTGTGGGTCACCAGGTGTTCTTGAAGTCTCAAAAGGGGTAGTCTCCCTGGTGGGAATTGGTAGATTGGGAATTGGTAGATTGGTAGATTGGTAGATTGGTAGTATCCGCCACGGTGGCTCGGTCAGGAGACCGGCCACAGCGAGCGATTCCCCGAAAAATTGAGAAGTCTACTTGTCTACCTGTCTACTTGTCTACTTGTCTACCTGTCTACTTGTCTACTTGTCTACCTGTCTACTTGTCTACTTGTCTACCTGTCTACTTGTTTCCTTGTCACCCTGTCACCCTACTCCCCTGGGTCGATTTCGGTGTCACCGTTAGTCTCATACGCCTGGGCCAGCGCGGCGTTCGTGAGCGCCTGATAGGCTGGCGCCAGCAGGGTGGCCAGCTCGCGATCGGGCAAAAAGGCCGGCGGGCCCAGCCGCTTGAGCAACGGCAGCGGCACCGTAGGCGACTTGATCGCGGTGGGGAACGGCTCCAGCGGCTCGGCCCCGTGCCAGAACGCCTCCAGCAACTCATCGAGCGGCACGACGACCTCGGGCGGCTCTTCGTCCTCGGCCTCCGCGGCGGCGCCGGCGCGGCGGGCGCGCAACGCCTGGAGGATCTGCTCCTGGGTGCGGCCGCGCAACCGGAAGATCATGAACGGGTCCTCGTCGAACTGCTCGCCGAGGATGTAGTGCGTGGCGGCCACGTGCTTGCACGGGTTGGCCCAGTCGGGGCAAGAGCAATCGGTGACCAGGTCGCCGCCGGTTTTCGGGAAGAGGCTGACGCCGACCGCCTCGAACGCCTGCTCGATGTCGGGCGGCATCTCACCGGCCAGCAGTTGCGCGGCGAAGATCGCCTGGCCGGCCATCTCGTCGATGACCCGCTCCCACTGCGCGTCAGTGAGCGGCTGGAGCTGAATCGTGATCTTGTACGGCTTGGCCCGCGAACCCTGCACGCGCGCGGAGACCGTGCCCTGTTTCTCTTCGATCGAGATCACCTGCCCGGAGCGCGCATAGCTCCGGCCTCGCCGGAGCCGGCCCGCGTCCACCAACTGTTCCAGCGCGGTGATCCAGCGCTCGGCCCACCAATTCTTGGCGAACTTGCCGCGCTGGCTGCGCGCCTTGATGCCCTCGTCCGTCTCGATCGGCCGCGTGGGCTCGAAGTATTCGTAGTAATAGCGATATCGTCGGCTCATGCTCTCAATAATCCGCGGTGGTTGTGGCCGGTAAGCCTTGTGCTCGGGCCGGTTTGTAACCGAGCCCGTCGTGGCTCGGTCACAGACCTTGTGCCACTGACTTTTCTCGCTAGCTGTGGCCGGTCTCCCGACCGAGCCACCGGAAGCCTCGCCGGAGCGGGCACGGTCAGGAGACCGGCCCGAGCGAAGAGGATACGTACTACGCGACGTGCTCGCGGCGCAGGGTGACCAACTGGCGCAGATCGTCGGTGGACAGATCGGTGAGCCAGTTCTCGCCGCTGCCCACCACGGCCTGGGCCAGCGCGCGCTTGCTCTCGATCATGTCGTCGATCATCTCCTCCAGCGTGCCCAGGGTGACGAACTTGTGCACCTGCACGTTGCGCGTCTGGCCGATCCGAAAGGCCCGGTCGGTAGCCTGATCTTCCACCGCCGGGTTCCACCAGCGGTCGAAGTGAAAGACGTGGTTGGCGCGCATCAGGTTCAGACCGGTGCCGCCAGCCTTGAGCGACAACACGAAGATCGGCGGGCCGTCAGTGCTCTGGAACCGGGCGACCATCTGGTCGCGTTTGGCTGCCGGCGTGCCGCCATGCAAAAAGAGCACCGGCCGGTTGAGCGCGCCCTGCAGGTAACTTTGCAGGACTCCGCCCATCTCAGCGAACTGGGAGAAGATCAGCGCCTGGTCCCCGGCCGCGATCACCTCCTCCAGCATCTCGGTCAGCCGGTCGAGCTTGCCGCTGCGGCCGGCCCACTGCTGGGTTGAAAGCCCCTGACCACCGCTGCCCGGATCCGAGCCGCTCGGATGCGAGCCACCAACGCCCGCGTCCCGCAACGCGCCGGCCTGATGCAGGAACTGCGCGGGGTGGTTGCACACCTGTTTGAGCTTCATCAGCATCGCCAGGATCTGCCCGCGGCGGTCCAGCCCTTCGGCGGATTCGACCTGCGCCAGCGCGTCGTGGACGGTGGCCTCGTACAGGCTGGCCTGCTCCTCGGTCAGGTTGCAATAGACCTTCATCTCCAGCTTGTCGGGGAGATCCTGAATTACCCGCGGGTCGGACTTGACCCGGCGCAGAATGAAGGGGCCGATCAATGTCTTCAGGCGCCCGGCGGCCGCGGCGTCCCCGTAGCGCTCCACCGGGATGGCGAAATTCTTCCTGAACTTCTCCCGGGAGCCCAGGTAGCCGGGGTTCAGGAAGTGCATGATCGACCACAGCTCCGACAGCCGGTTCTCGACGGGCGTGCCGGTGAGCGCGATGCGGAAATCGGCGGGCAATTTACGGATGGCTTGCGTCTGCTTGGCGGCCGGGTTCTTGATGTTCTGCGCTTCGTCCAGGACCACCCCGCGCCAGGGCACCGTGTTGAGGGTCTCGGCGTCGCGGCGGGCCAGGGCATAGCTGGTGATCACGACGTCGTTCCGGGCCGCCTCTGCCCCGAAATCATCGCCATGCAGACGGCTGTTGCCCTGGTGCGTGTGCACAGACAGGACCGGGGCGAAGCGGTCGATCTCCCGGCGCCAGTTGCCTACGACGGAAGTCGGACAGATGAGCAGGACCGGCTTGTCCGCGACCGCTTGTTCCTTGTCGCGCAGCAAAAGGGCGATGGTCTCGATCGTTTTGCCCAGCCCCATGTCGTCGGCCAGGCACGCGCCCAGCCCGTAGCGCCGCAGAAACGCCAGCCAGGAGAAGCCGTAGCGCTGGTACGGGCGCAGTTGCCCGTGCAGGCCGGCCGGTTGGGGCAGTTCCGCTAACTGCTCCCGCCCGGTGACTTGGTGCAGCCAGTCGTCCAGCCAATCCTCGAAGACGACGTCGTCTACAGGCAGCCCGGCCACCGCCTCTTCCGCGCCCAGGCCCATCTGCAACGCGGCCAGCAGGCTGACATCCCCGGCTTGTTCCTGGGACTTCCAGAAGCGTAGCGCCGCCTCGACCTGCGCGGGGTCCAGTTGCACCCACTGGCCGCGAATTTGCACCAGCGGCGTCTTCATCGCGACCAGCGCAGCGAACTCCTCCTGCGTCAGTGTCGTGTCGCCCACCGATATCTCCCAGCGATACGCCACCAACTGGTCGAAACTGAGCCGGCCCGCGGCCACCGATGCCTCCGCGGCCTTGCTCTTCGGCTTGACCCGCAGGCGCATGCCCAGGCGGGCGCCGCGCTGATTCCACCAGGGCGGCACCAGGACACCGAACCCGCTCTGTTCCAGGAGGGGCGCACTGTCGCGCAGGAAGCCGAACGCCTCATCGCTGCTCAGGTCGATCTGCTCCGGCCGCGCCGCGTGCAGGCTCTGCCGGATCGGCTCGAACAAGCGACCGGCATAGCCCAGCGCGGCCAGCAACCGCTCCTGGGGCCGATCCACCCCGCGGCCCAGGCTGCGCAGCACGTCGCCGCGCGTCTCCCAGATCTCTTTGGCGGGCACCAGCAGGCTGGGGTCGTGGCGCGCCTGAAGCAGGTAATGCAGGCCCCAGTGGGTCGCGTTATCATCTCCCCCGGGCTCGGGCGGCGCCAATCGAAAAGCCACGCGGAAATCGCCGGCGCCCGCGACCTGCAGGTTGCGCAGCCACGCCGCGATGCTGCGGTCCAGCGCCTTGAGCTGATCCGACGTCGCGGCGACGACCGGGTCTCGTCCGAACAAGGCGCGCAGCCAGCGCTGCGGCACGCCATCCTCCCCGCGGGCGAAAACCGGCGCCTGCGCCGCGGCCCACCCGCGGGCCAACGCGTCGGCCGCGGTCTTGATGAAGCTCCCCAACAGCGCCCGGGGCGACGGGTGTGCGCCGTCCCGGGCCGCCATCGCCCGGCAGAGCGGCGGCATAGCCGCTTCGAGGTGGGCCAGCCGGGGCGCGTCCTGGGCGCCGTCCAGCACGGCCAGCCAGCGCGCATGATAGGTCTTGCCCTTAGGGTCGGCCTGCACCAGCACGGGGATCAGCTTCTGGCCGGCGAGGGCTTCCAGGACCAGGCTGGCGACGGGGTACCAGTAGCGGCTGTCCGTGCCGATTGCCAGCCCGGACGGGGCGTCCGCGGGTGACGGCAGGTGCGCCAGGACGGGGAACGCGTCCGCGATGGGCAGGTACAGCCCCTCGATCTGCCAGGGCGCGAGAAACAGCTCGCCGGGATCGTCCAGCGACCAATCGTGATACAACTGGGGGGATGGCTGTGGGCCGTAGCGTGTGGCGGGCAGCGCCAGGATCGCCTGGGCCGGCGTGTCGCCGCTGCGATAGCCCAACGCGGCGAGAATGCCGCGCACGACATCGGCGGACGCGCAGAACGGGTGCGCCGCGGGGCGCGGTTTCGCCGCCCGGCGGCCGCGTTTGGCCATCGGCTGCGGCGCATCGGTGGTCTCGGCCCAGAACAAAACCCCGCCCGGATCGGCGGGCGACTCAGGCGGTTGCCAGTGACTGTGTAAAACCCACATCGAATGCAGCTATGTCCCCCTTGTGGTGTCTTCTCGATTCTTCGGGGGCCGCTCCGCTGTGGCCGGTCTCCTGACCCCTTCGCTGTGGCCGGTCTCCTGACCGAGCCACCTTCGCTGTGGCCGGTCTCCTGACCGAGCCACCTCGCTGTGGCCGGTCTCCTGACCCCTTCGCTGTGGCCGGTCTCCTGACCGAGCCACCTCGCTGTG
>PHCA01000088.1:0-3164 GCA_002842085.1 Chloroflexi bacterium HGW-Chloroflexi-1 | reverse complement strand
GCCACCCCGGATTATCGAGAGGATCTTTTGGTTGGGTACTGAAGTCAATGCCTGCGCGGCATCGCCCCATTATACCGGGGATCACGGCAGACTGCAAAGTGAACGCCTGAAGAATCCTGGATACATCCGGGTAAGCGCTCAGCCGAAGTACAAGAAACCGGGTTTTTAGGGACAAAAACCCGGTTTCTATGCTATACGTTCACCCACCGGCGATCCGCGCGGCTTCGGCGAAGCCAACCGCCAGCGCGGCGCGATTGATCTCTTCGGTGCCCCTGGGCGCGCGGGCCAGCACGGCTTTTTCGATCGCCTCCCGCGAGACCACGCCGGAGAGCCCCACCAGCACACCTAGCGCGACCACGTTGGCTGTGATCGGCTGGCCCACCACCTCGGCCGCCAGCCGGCTGATTG
This sequence comes from Chloroflexi bacterium HGW-Chloroflexi-1, assembly GCA_002842085.1. Taxonomy (GTDB): domain Bacteria; phylum Chloroflexota; class Anaerolineae; order CG2-30-64-16; family CG2-30-64-16; genus CG2-30-64-16. The sequence continues at coordinate 2,756 of PHCA01000088.1, read as the reverse complement.
GCGCTCGGACCGCCTGATGAACGAGCACTCGCCCCACCTGGTCCTTGTCCACGATCAGCAGGCCGCCCCGAGCCATCAGGCCCGTGTACTTGTCGCAGGCCTCCTGGCTCGTGGCCACCAGGATGTCCGCGCTGATGACCTTGGGATAGTCGATCGCCTCCTCGCTGATGACGACCTCGGACTTGCTCGTGCCACCCCGCGCCTCGGGCCCGTAGCTTTGCGTCTGCACCGCGTTTTTGCCGTCGTAGATCGCGGCAGCCTCGGCCAGGATGATGCCAGCCAGGATCATGCCCTGGCCGCCCTCGCCTGCCAGGCGGATCTCCGTGCGTTTGTCCCGGTCCTTGTGTTTCATCCCAGCCCTCCGGTTGTACGGACAGCCGCGCCGGCGCCTTCCTGAGCGCGCTGGATCACCTCATCGTACAGCGCGGTGTACTCGGGCCGATCCTCATCGCAGAAGACCCCACGCACGATCACTCCCGCGCGTTGCTCCGGGCTCAGCTTCTCCGCGGCGGACTTCGTCACGCTGTTTTCCTTCAGGCGCCGCATCATGTCCACCGCCGGCCCGAGCTTGTTGAGACGCCCGAACGTAGTGTGGCAGTAGCTGACAGCCTCCACCAGGCTGAAGCCGTTCTTGCGGATGGCTTGCTCGATGTATCGATCCAGCTCCACGGCGTGATAGACGGTGCTGCGCGCCACGAAGGTCGCGCCGGCCGCGGCGGCCAGCTCGCAGACCGGGAACGGCGGCTCGATGTTGCCGTAGGGCGCGGTGGTGGCGCGGCTGCCCAGCGGGGTGGTGGGGCTGTGTTGCCCGCCCGTCATGCCGTAGATCGAGTTGTCGACGACGATGGCCGTGAGGCCGATGTTGCGCCGCGCGGCATGGATGAAGTGGTTCCCGCCGATCGCCAGCGCGTCGCCGTCCCCCATGATCACGATGACCGTCAGCCCGGGCCGGGCAAATTTCAGGCCCGTGGCGAAAGCCAGCGCCCGGCCATGTGTGGTGTGCATCGTGTTGAAGTCGAGGTATACCGGCATCCGCCCCGTGCAACCGATACCGGAGACGACCGCCACGTCATCCTTGGCGAGCCCGATCCGGTCCACCGCACGGATAAGCGCACTCATGACAATGCCGATGCCGCAGCCGCTGCACCAGACATTGGGGAATTTCTTGGTGTGTCGGAGATAATTGTATGCAGAATGTTCGTCTTGGGACATCAGAACTCCCCCTCACTTGCCCTCGATGGCTTCCAGGATCATCATGGGCGTCACCATCTCGCCGTTGGCCCGGTTGACGCGCACGACCTTGCGCCGGCCGGCGATGCGCTCGACCTCCAGCGCAAGCTGCCCCAGGTTCATCTCGGGCACCACGATGCGTCTGGCCATATGCGCGACGCGTTCGATCACCTCTTCAGCAAACGGCCAAATGGTCAGCAGCGTGACCAGCCCGACCTTGGCGCGCTGGCCGCGGGCGAGCTTCACCGCATGTTGCGCGCTGCGGGCCGTCGCGCCATACGCGACGACGATCGTGTTCGCCGCGTCCGTGCCATCTTCTTCGACCAGCACGATATCGGCCAGGTTGCGCTCGATCTTGCGAAACACGCGCTCGATCCAGGGACCGATTTCGTCGAGACGCTGCGTTGGATAGCCGGCGGGATCGTGAAACAGGCCGGTGACGTGATACCGGTAGCCCATGCCGAAACTGGCCATCGGCGGCACATCGCTGAGCGCATCGCCGTACGGCAGGTACCATTCGGACGGGACGCGCGTGATCTCCCGATCCACCACCCGAACCGCGTCCGGCGCGGGCAGCTCGACCTTCTCCCGCATGTGAGCGATCACCTCGTCGAGCAACAAGATCACGGGTGTGCGATATTGCTCTGAGAAGTTGAAAGCTTGCACGGTGAGGTCGAATGCCTGGCGCACCGACGTCGGGCTCAGCGCGATGATCGGGTGGTCGCCGTGGGCGCCCCAGCGCGCCTGCATCACGTCGCCCTGAGAAGGGGAGGTCGGCTGGCCGGTGCTGGGTCCCAGCCGCTGCACGTCCACGATGACGCACGGGACTTCAACCATCGCCGCGTAGCCGATGTGTTCCTGCATGAGCGAAAAGCCAGGCCCACTGGTGGCCGTCAAGGCCTTCAGGCCACCCACCGAGGCGCCAATACAGGCGGCCAGGCTGGCGATCTCGTCCTCCATCTGGATGAACTTGCCGCCGAGCTTGGGCAGCTCACGCGAGAGCATCTCGGCGATCTCGGTCGAGGGGGTGATCGGGTAGCCGGCGTAGAACCGGCAGCCGGCCGCCAGCGCGCCCCAACCGACCGCCTCGTTACCCTGCATCAATCTGGCTGTCATCACGTCGCCTCCAGGGGTTGCACAACGATCGCGAGATCCGGGCAGTGGGTATCGCACCAGTGACAGGCGGTGCACTGGTCCGGGGCGACAACGATCGGGTGGCTTTCTTGATCCAGCGCCAGCACGCCGGTCGGGCAGAACTCGACACACAGGCCGCACCCCTTGCACCACGTGCCGAAGATGACCACGCGCCCGCGCGGCCCTTTGTGGGCCGCCGGACGCGCCTCCGTGATTGCAGGCACGACCTGCGCCTCTTGAACAGCATCGTTCATAGATTATCCTCCCTGGCAGCCTGTCGGAGAGGTAACTGCTCAGCCACCCTTGCGAAGGTTGCGAATAGCCTTACCGATAGAGCGCTTCTTGGCTGACGAGGGCACTTCCGGCCTGAAATCTGCTCACAAACCTTCGCA
>PHCA01000087.1 GCA_002842085.1 Chloroflexi bacterium HGW-Chloroflexi-1 | reverse complement strand
CGTGAATCTACGCACATCTGCGTGAATCTACGCACATCTGCGTGAATCTACGCACATCTGCGTCATCTGCGTTCTATTCTGTCAAGGCTGAGCAGTTACGCTTTTCATGTAGCGTGACGTTCCGTGGGCGGTGTGCTATGCTTCGGCGTGGGGCTGTGATCATGAATGATGAGTATTTTTCCGGAACTATCCTGGCACGACCAGTCGCCGTGTTGGCAACGGGAGGCCGGGACGTTGCACAGGATGACCGATCAACTGAAGGGGTATCGTCTCGATTGGGATGTAACAGCCCAGCTTCCAGCTTCCAGCTTCCAGCCTCCAGTTTCCAGCTAACATGAGACAACGCACCCCCCACGGCCTGTTGTACAGCGTCGCCAACTTCGGCGCCAGCCTGTCCAGCTTTGCCGTTTCTACCTACGTGGGTTATTTCTACATCGCCCTGATCGGACTGCCGCCGCGCTGGGTGGGGTGGGGGCTCTTTGCCTTCAGTTGGTGGAATGCGCTCAACGATCCCGTAGCCGGCTGGCTCTCCGACCGCACGCGGACCCGCTGGGGGCGGCGGGTCCCCTACATCGCCGTCCTGACCATCCCGCTCGCGATTAGCTTTGCCGCTGTCTGGACACCGCTCTTCTCCATCGACCGGCCCGTCGCACTTTTCGTCTACATGCTGCTGGCAGTGACGATCAACGACCTGCTCTACACGCTGGTGGCCATCAACGTCACGGCCCTGTTTCCGGAGATGTTCACCACTCTGGCGAGCCGAGCGCGTGTCAACGGCTGGCGCCAGATCATGAGCCTGGGTGGTATGATCGTTGGCGTGGTCCTGGCGCCGTTGATCGCGGAGCGTTTTGGATGGCCGGTCATGGGCGTGCTGTTCGGCGTGGTGCTGGCCGGCGCGCTGGGCCTCTCGTTGCGCGGCAGCCGAGAGCATCGGGTTTATGCCCAGGCCAGGCAGCCGGGCCTGGGTTGGGCGGTGGGGAACGCCTTGCGACATCGGGCGTTCCTGGTCGTGCTGGGCATCAGTTTTTTGATCCGCCTGGCATTGACCACTGTGAATGCGACCATGCCATTTTACGCGAGCTACGTGCTGGGATTGGGGGCCAGCGGCGCAGCGTGGTTGTTGGGAACGACTTTGCTGGTGGCGCTACTGGCGATGCAGGGCTGGGCGGGTCTCCTGGCGCGCTGGGGCGCGCGCCGTACGCTGCTGGTGGCCCAACTGGCTGTGGGCGTGTCGGTGCTGCCCTTGCTGGTGGCGCAGACCCTCCCCGCCGCGCTGGCTACGGCCGCCCTGACGGGGCTCAGCCTGGCCGGGCTGTTGATCACGCCGGAGGTGCTGCTGGCCGAGGTGATAGACGCCGACCACGTGCGGACCGGGCAACGGCATGAGGGGATGTACTTCGGGTTGGGCAACTTCGTCAACCGGCTGCCCAACGTGCTCCAGGCAGTGGGGGTCGGCGAGATGTTGACGCTGGCCGGCTTCGACGCCGCGTCGACAGCCCAACCTTCAGTGGTGGTGCTGGGCCTGCGCGTCCTGATCGGCGGCGTGCCGTTGCTGGCGCTGCTCCTGGCCGCGCTGCTGACGTGGCGCTATCCCCTGCACGGCGCGCGGCTGGCCGAGGTGCGGGAGCAGGTGACCGCGCTGCGCGCCGCGACAGAAGGGGACGGTTGAAAGTTGAAGGTTGCACGTTTCAGGTTCAGGATGCTCTACTGGAAAATGGTACAGGCTGGATTCGCAGGAGGGGGATGACGGTGACACCATTCGAACCCGCCTATCTCAAGCTGCTGAGAGGCGGCGAGCTGGCACGACGGGTTGTGGAGGCTTTCGTTCATCTCGAAGCCTGTGACGTGTGCCCGCGCGGCTGCCTGGTCGATCGGCGGGCCGGGGAGTTGGGCATCTGCCGCACGGGCGAACGGGCTAAGATCAGCAGCTACGGCCCGCATCTGGGGGAGGAGGACCCGCTGCGCGGCTGGCGCGGTTCCGGCGCCATCTTCTTCGCGCGCTGCAATCTTCACTGCCAGTACTGCCAGAATCACGACATCAGCCAGGCCGACAGCGGGGAAGAAGTGGAACCGGAGCGGTTGGCGGCAATCATGCTGGCGTTGCAGCAGGCCGGCTGCCACAATATCAACCTGGTCTCCCCCAGCCACGTCGTACCTCAGATCATGGCTGCGGTGCTGATCGCGGCGCAGGCCGGGCTGCGGCTGCCGTTGGTGTACAACACTGGCGGCTATGACTCGATGACGATGCTCAAGCTGCTCGATGGGGTGATCGACATCTACATGCCCGACATGAAATACGCCGACGCCAAGACCGCGGAGCGCTACTCCAAGGCGCCTGGCTATCCTGAGGCAAACCAGGCCGCGGTGCGCGAGATGCACCGGCAGGTGGGTGACTTGCAGCTCGATGACAATGGCCTGGCGACGCGCGGTTTGCTGGTGCGTCACCTGGTGTTGCCGGGCGGACTGGCCGGCACTGCGCAGGTCGTGCGCTTTCTGGCGAACGAGATCTCCCCGGATACCTATCTGAACGTGATGAACCAGTACTGCCCCGCGTATCACGCCGCCGAATACCCGGAGCTGAACCGGCGGATCACGCGTGAGGAATACGCGGCGGCGGTGAAGATGGCGCTGGAGGCGGGGCTGCGACGGTTGGATGAACGGCGGCGGGGAGTGTGGGCGACCTGGTAGGGCTGGTTGACAAAGCATTAAAGATGTGATAAAATACATATATAGGGTTTTTCATATAATGGCTGGTGAGATGGATAAACTTCTGGAACGGCTCAAGGCGCTATCGAACGAGAAGAGGTTGCAGATAGTCCAGTTCCTCAGAGACCAGGAATCCTGCTGCGTCGGCGAACTGGTGGACAAACTGGGCTACGACCAGCCCTGCATCTCTCACTGCCTGGCCATCTTGCGCCAGGTCGGCCTGGTGCGCGGTAGGCGCGAGGGCAAATACGTCCATTATTCTCTCGACAAAGAGAGTTATGAGGAGGTAAAAGAAATGCTGAGGAGGTAAAAGAAATGCTTTTTGAGGTATCCTCTCAAGCGACAGCCATAATCCGGGGTGGCTGTGGCTCGGTCAGGAGAACCCTTGCGAAGGTTTCCCAAGGTGCTGTGTCTCCAAAATCGCCTCTTTCGGAACCTTCGCAAGGGTCTTCGGCCACCTTGACGCCCTGTCCTTGTTCCGGTACAATCGTGATCACACCCGAGTATCTCCTCAAGAGGAGAGGACAGATGCTGCAAGTTCCCCCGGCCATCGCCGCAATTTCGCCCAGCGGGCAATTGACACCTGCGCAACGACGGCGTGTTTTGATCGACATCTGCCGGCGGCGGATCCAGCCCGGTACCGGCAGCGCGCCGGAATTCCTGCGCAGGAGGACGGCGATGATTTCCTGGCCTGACCTGCGCCCTGTGCTCCAAGGCCTCCCCTGGGCCGTCGGCGGCGGTGTGGCCACCCGGGCCTACATGCCCGAGCGGCTCACCAAGGACCTGGATATCCTGGTCCGCCGCGCCGATGGCGACGAGGTGTGGGAACGGCTGGAGGCGGCCGGCTATGCGCACGTCACCCCGCTGGCTGTCCCGGGCTTCCTGGTCCGCTCCCCGGAAGGCGCCGAGATAGATGTCATCCTGGGCGACTATCCGTGGCTGGACGAGGCGCTGAGCCGCCTTCGCCAGGATCCGGCGGGCTTCCCGATCCTGGACCTGCCCTACCTGGTGATCATGAAACTCGCCGCCTCGCGCCTGCAGGACACAGCCGACCTGTCTCGTATGCTCGGCCTGGCCTCCGACAAGGAACTGAAGCGGGTGCGGGCCGCCGTGGCCCGTTACGCGCCCGACGCCGCAGACGACCTGACATCGCTGATCTACCTGGGCAAGCTGGAGATGCAGGACGTGGGACGCGAGGCGTGAGGATCGGACATCTTTTTCAAAAGACCTCCGTTCAGTACCCCCGCATCACCACAGACAGGTAGGCCCACACGGTCGGGCTCCACCACTCGTAGGCCCCCATGTCGCAGACCGCAACCCCGTCGCCGTCTCCATCGACCGGCCGGGGGACGCCGCGAATGTCCTGGGCCGGGCATGCGGCCGGATCGCCGACGTCGATCGCCGGGCTGCTCGCGGTCAGCTCCATCCCATAGCTGTCGCCGGCAAACGGCCCGGCGAGTTGTGGGTCCGCCAGCAGGTTGTGTGCGCTGGGATATGCCGGACTCACCCACGGCGCGGCGGTGTTCTTGACGTCGAAGGCGATGCCGTAATCCCCCTGGAAGGTCAGCCCGCCGCACCCCTCCTGATAGAAGAGGAACGTGACATCCCCCGGATCGAAGTAGTCCTGGTCGCCCAGGAAGACGTTGTTTCGGCCGGTGAGGGTCTCCGCGCCGTTGCAACTGTAGCCTTCCCGCGGCCCGGCGCCCACCAACCCGTCCCCCTGGCCGTAAAACGTCGTGTTGACGATCGATACGTGTTCGCCGCCCGTGTAGACCACCTCCAGCGTGTTGCCGAGCGCCCGGCAGGGATCCACGTTGTAGGTGAACGGCTGGCCGTCGAAATAGGCGCAGTCGCCCACCAACACGCTGCTGGTGATGGCCGTCTGCCCGGTCACCTTGACTTGGTTGCCGGCGTTGCCCTCCGCGCGGACGCGGTTCAGGGTGATGGCGCCACCCAGGGTGTGGTAGAGCAGATCCAGGCCGTCCGAGGTGTTATGGAGGAACTCCGAATCCTCGATGATCCAGTCCCCGCCGGTCGCGCCCGTGCCCACCCCATCGCCGTAGCCGCCCGCGGACTGCGCCCAACAGCCGGTCGGCTCGCCGCCGGGATAGGTCTCGCCGCACCCGTTCCACGCCACCGTCCAACGGCGAAAGGTCAGGGTCCCCGCGTTCGAGTCGTCCCCGTCGATGTCGCCATCCCAGCCGACCCACCCGTTTCCGACGACCTGCACATCCTCGACGGACCAATCGGTCAGCCGGCCCGCGTGGACCCCCGCGCTGGCCAGCCCGTGGATGTTCAGATCCTGGAGATGCACGTTCGCCGAGTCCTCGGCATACAGGCCGGCCGCCGCCCAGTCGCCGAATGGATAGGTATCGCGCTCGCACGCCAGCCCGCCGGTGTGGAATTCGACGCACGCGGCGTGATCGGTGATCTCCAGGCAGGCGACCTCCACGTTGCTCGAACCGGCCAGGTTGAGGATCACATCGGCGCGTTCGGTCCCCCACAGCTCGGGCGGATCGGCGCAGCCGGCGCGCCAGCCCGCGCCCAGGATGCGCGTGAGGTGCGCCGGGTCGGGGCCGCTGGGGATCGGCGGCATGTGACAGCCCCACGGGTAGTCCATCTCGCAGGCATCGGCGCCCGGCGCACCGTAACCCATCCGGTAGCTGCCGGGGCCGATGATCAGCGTGTCGCCGCCGGCGATGCGCGGCGACCCGTCGGGCGGGAGCGCGCGGAACGGGTGATCCCACGCGCACGGCTGCGCCAGCCCGCTGCCACTGTATGCCGCGTTCGCCAGGCCGGTGCACTGTTCGGCCGACCCGCCGTCGGTGCGGACGTAGCAGGTCGTTCCGGACGGGGGGGATGCTCCGGTCAGCGCGAAGTCGAACTCGCCGACCCGGTTCGAGAGGTCGATCGCCGCGTCGGCCCGCACACCGCCCACCAGATAGTAGAGGTTGACGTCAGGATCGCCGCGCACGTGACGATCGTCGTACTGCCAGGGCGGGCTCGTCACCTGGGCGAGCTCCGGGGCCGTGGGCTCGAAATAGGGGGTTGGCTCCCGCCACACTTTGTAGGAGACGTGGATGGGATCGTGGGTCCAACTCAGGCGCACGGCGTCAGCATCGAGGGCCGCGATGATCGCCACGGGCGCGGCCGCGATCCGCCAGACGTGCACCAGCGGCTTATCGTCGTCGGCCAGCGGCTCCAGCACGTACAGCAGCCCGCGGGCGCGGTCGAACGCGGCTGCGGCCAGGTGGTACTTTTGCTGCGCAGACGTGACGTGATACAGGTGGTCGTCCAGGTCCAGCGTGGCGTAGGGTTGCGGCTGCCAGGATGCCATCGTCCCCTGGGCCACGGCGGCCAGGTCGGCCGGGTCGTAGAAGAGCATCTGGCCCACGAAACCGCTGCTCCACCAACCCCGCTCGCTGCCGTCGGGGCACTCCGGCGGGTAGGGCGGCTCCCAGCGTGTGCCGTCGGCGCAGCCATACCAGCAGTCCCCTGTGCCCTTGGCGCCGACAAAGACCACGGCCGACTTGTCCCCGGCGGTCAGCCAGGCCGCGCCCGTCCACTCGTCGGAGTGGTGGTAGTCGTCCAACGGGTGCTGCTCGGCGTCGGTGACCGCGCTGTAGAGCAGCAAGGGGGTCGCGGGGAGGGTAGCGTCCGCCGCGGGTGGGTTGCCCTCGACCCAGGGCGCGATGGCGAACAGCGCCGGCCCCTCGGCCCCCTGCCCACCGTCGCGGTAGCGGCCCGTGGCCAGGGAACGACCCGCCACATAGGTGTCGGCCCAGGTCTGAGGGATATCGAACAGGTAGTCACCGGTCACATAGTTCCAGTAGTCGCTGATGCGCCAGGCCCCGGCGCTCTGCGGGTACGCCAGGTCCAGCTCGCTCCAGCCGTGGGAGGGAGCGGTCGCGCCTCCGTCCAGATGGGGCGCCCAGGCAAAATAGAGGCGCCCCGGCGGGGCGTCGCCGCTGGTCTGCGCGCCCATCGGTGGCAGGTAGGCCAACCCCACGCGCGGCATCTCCATCTCGCCAAACAGCCCGCCCCGAATATCGGCAAAATCTTGCAGCGTCGTGGCACTGTTCAGGTCGGCCAGGTCCTTGATCGGCGAATCGACCGGCGCGGGAATAGTGACCTCCGACACCCACTGATGCCAGTCGTGGCCGGTGCCAAAGAGGGAGCCGGGATAGCCGTCGCTCGGGCCGGCCGGGTCGCCCTCGGGAAAGCAGGTCAACGCGGACGCCCGGTTGGCCCACTTCCAGGAGTGCTCGTCATCGCCGGGCACATCGGGCAGGCGGAACGCGCCCAGATAGATCAGGTCGGCCGGCTGGAGACGCTGCGCCGATCCGCCCACCGCGACCGCGGTGGCCGTGGGGGTTGCGGTGGCCGTAGTCGATGTAGAAGTGGGTGTCGGTGTGGCGGTTGCGGCGGGCGCGTCACCGCGCCAGCGATGGTAGAAGACGTTGAGCAGCGGCACGAGCTCGCCGGTGGCCTTCTGGTTGCCGGCCGCGGTGGGGTGGCTGTCCCACGCATCGCTGCCGTAGGCTGACACGTTACTGTTCACCGTCTGGCTGTGCTGCACCGCGCCGTCCCACCAGCGATGATGGTTGCCCGCGGCCTGGCCCAGATCGTTGCTGTCGACGCTGCCGGCGTTGGAGGTCAAGACGTCGAAGAAATCGAAGACCGCGACGTTGGCATAGGGATAGCCGTCCAGCCAATCGTTCACCAGCCAGTCGTTGAACGCGCGGGCGTTGGCCGCGGCCGCGGGATCGGTACCGTTGGCGACCAGCGGCGGCGCGGTGACGGCGACGAAGAGCTTGTCCTGGTGTGCAGCGA
>PHCA01000086.1:7197-18455 GCA_002842085.1 Chloroflexi bacterium HGW-Chloroflexi-1 | reverse complement strand
GCCAGGCGTTCATGCGCGCGTTCTTCGACCGGCTCGATGAGGAGATGACGGGACAGTGAGCCGGGCCAAGGCGTAGGGCGTGTTGCGTGTTGCGTCAAGACGCGTCATCGTTTCTTCCGCCACAGATAGCCGGCCAGCCCGGCGAGGCCGCTGCCCAGCAGAAGCAACGTGGAACCTTCCGGAACTTCGGGCGGCGCGGGCGGCGTTTGTGATCCTAAGCAGCTCCAGGAGTAGCCCAAGTCAAGCGAAACGTAATCAGCCACATTGATGCCGATAGACGCCGGCCCGGTTGCAAAGGCGTTGATCGGCCCTGAATAAGATGGCTGCCAGCCTGGAAACGACGTAGTCGTGGACCAATGATCACCACGATCGCGCGATACCATCAGCCCGGCATCCAGGCCCATCGCCAGCACAATTCCGTCAGTGGCATAATAGGGCGATACTGTCACATCTGCAAATTCCTGGGGTGGATTGGTCTCCCGGAAATCCCAATGCTCACCGCGATCTCGGGAAACGTACAAGGCGTGAACTCCGGCGGTAAAAACGTTGCCATCGTGTTCATAGTCCGGTGACGGAGCAATGCGGAACACGATGGAGGAAGAAGCGCCCACCGGAAACCCTCGGTTGGCCGATAGCCAGGTGCGACCGGCGTCGGTAGATCTGTATATGCCACCTACTGACTTGTATTCGTAAGGAGCGATGAACAGCGTCGGGTCATTGGGATAGGAGGGTGAGATCGCCAGTGCCGTAACCGTGTGCTCACCATAGATTCTTGTCCAAGTTTTACCGCCATCGAGGGTGTGCCAGACGCCACGTTCCCGAGAGCCGCTATATGGGCGCGGATAGTGTCCGACGGCGAATACTTCGTTGGCACTGATTGCCTCCAAACGCCACGCACTATCAGGGTCATTGGGTAGTTGCCCCATGACCGACCAACTCAAACCACCGTCAGTGGAGCGTGCAACAGTCGAACTATCTTTAATGAATAGTGTTTGATCCGCGGCATAGGACCTCGATATGCCAACGGGAAATGGCGGCCCTTCCTGGGAGACGCGTAACCGGATCCATGAACGGCCCCCATCAGTGCTCCTCCAAACCTCCGAGCGTTGATCTGTTGGTGTCGCCAAACTGAAGACCCCGAAGATGATGTTATCAACCTCGAAACCCGGCGAGAAAATGACCTGGCTCCAGTGCCGACATTCATCTTCGGGGGAGAACGTGGCTTCAGTCGGTTGCACAAGCCCAACCAGACAGCACCAAAGGATCGTAACAGAACAACAAACAGAGCTCTTCATTGCCTGCCATTCTCTAGCGAGGGAGTTCGCATCCTGGACAAGACCAAGCTGCCCAATCGTTGCCGAGGGTTGAGGGTTGTTCCTTTCCAGCCGCAAGCAAGTCTGATGGATGAGCCCAACTGTACGTCGCAAACCAGGCCACTGCGTTTATCCATTGGCGCGCCCTGCCCGCAGGAGCATAGTTCGCCATTGAGCTCTGCATCGGATCCATATTGTGCGATAGGACGTAAGCCTGGGTCAGATCGCCGGTGTAGTCCAACGTGCCCGTCTCACCGATCCAGATGGGCCGATTAGCCAGTTCAGATCTGCTCTGAAACCATGAATAGGCTGCGGCAAGGGCTTCTTCAGCACAATTCCACTCAGCCCAATAATGCACATACGCGTGGGAGCCGCTATGCCACTCGGGCCAGGCTACAGGGCAGCCTTGATGCATAGTTCCCAACTCGCCTGGATACACATGGATATGCAAGCCATCCAACGGATGCGAGCCCAGATTCGCATACTCAATAAACTTCTCCCAGAATATGCGACCGTCAGCCGGCGCCTCATCTTGATCTGGTTCGGGAAGGGAGTCGATGCCGCTATTCCTGGCATATACAGCATTAACCATATCCATATGCATGGTGTCTGAGAGACCGGGCATAGGCAGATAGTAGTTGCCACAACAGAATACCTTTGCCGTAGGGTCCGCGACCTTGATCACTTCCCAGAAATGAGCATACCATATGGCTGTATTCTGCGCTCGTGTAACAGTACTGGTCCCTATGGATGCTCCACACTGTGCCCAAGAATCCGGTTCATTGAATAGGAGCCACACGCGGCCAGGATGCCTTAGTACCTCAGTTGTTATCTGGGCATCTGGAGAAGTGCTGCGAGGACACCACAGGCTGGGCGCGTAGACTCGATCCAGGCTTGGATATGGCCCGGTGCCGCCATGATTCGCCCACGGCCCCCAATAAGGTTGACCTGCTGTACTAGCGTCATTCCCGAAATAAGTCCAATCCCACCACCAACCAAGGTTTAGATGTGTAGTGCCGGACTTCGGCTGTCCTTCTTCGGTGGGGTCGCCCACCCCCTTGAAACCATAGTTTTGAACCCGGATGAGCGGCATATAACGTCGGAATGTTACCATACTGCTTCCAGGCGACTTACCACCTTGCGGCGTAGGCGTCGGAAAAGGGATCGGTATGGGGGTGGGGTTGGGCCGCGGCGCGGTGGCCGTCGGCGTGGGCGCCAGCCGGGAGTCGAAGAGCCGGCTGGCGGGGGCATTGGCGCTACTGTCCAAGGCATAGACGCCGAGAAGAGCGGTCAGGCCAACGGCCAGGATCAATGTGAGCCATAAACGGGGGGGGAACAGGCAGAATAGACGCTTCATCTTGGGCCTCCTCATTGGGATGTGTCTACCGGACAAAGGACCGGGTAGGGGAATGCCCGTCCTGCGACGAAATGACAACTTACTTATACCACACTTCCTGCTGCATGTCAACGCTCTGCTTGTGTACAATTGATGTTGTCTGGACGATCATCAGCACCGCCCGTGAAGGGCGGCATCGGTCACTCGGGCCAGGCGTTCATGCGCGCGTTCTTCGACCGGCTCGATGAGGAGATGACGGGACAGTGAGCCGGGCCAAGGCGTAGGGCGTGTTGCGTGTTGCGTCAAGGCGCGTCATCGTTTCTTCCGCCATAGATACCCGGTCAGCCCAGCCAGCCCCCCGGCCAGCAGCAGCCACGTCGCCGCCTCGGGGATCTCCGGCACGGACGACGGCTCGGGCGTGGGCGGCGGCGCATCCGGCTCTTCCAGACACTGCCAGGTGTCCCCACCATCGAAGGATTTGTAGTTCTGCACGTTTCGATCCTGACCAAACAAGATCACCCGGCAATCGCCCCCTGCGCGACAAACCTCGCTGGCCGCAATCGGCGTGATTTCAGCCGGTAACCAGCGCCAGGTGACGCCGCCATCGGTCGAGCGGGCTAACTTCCCACCCGGATATCCATAAACCCACAGGGTGTGATCCTGCGAGTAGCGAGGCGATAGCGCAAAAACAGGCCGGCTGGGACCGTGAGAAGGATCCAATGGCTCGTCGATGCTTGCCCAGTGCCCACCAGCGTCGGTGGATTTGTAGAGCCCCCATAGACTGGCGCAAAACACGGTGTGGTTGTGGATATAGTCCGGCGAAAAGCTGATCTGGTGGGTCGCCCCATCGCCGCCCCAACGCAGCCCCTCGCGGCTCGGCTGCCAGGTGAGGCCGCGATCCGTGGATTTGAAGACGCCGCCGTCCGCATGATAGGCCACGGGGCTGACCAGGATCGTCGCATCTTGGGCATAGTTCGGCGATAGCGCCACCGCGGCCACGCCACCCACGAAGCGGTGTTCCCAGGTGCGGCCACCGTCGGTCGAATAGAACAAGCCCTGTTCGCTATACCCTCCGGGTTGTCCCCGGCCGTAGCTCAAGAACAAGGTATCCGCATCGTACACAGCCATGTCTGGGAAGGTGATCGCGGAGGTGCGCGGGGCCGTCAACGTCATCCAACTGCGACCGCCATCGGTCGAGCGATCCAGGCGTCCCGAAGGACCGTCGTAAGTCGCGTAAAGCGTCTGGTTTTGTGCATAGTGCGGCGAGAAGTATACCCCATACGTAACATCCGTTCCGCCTGGATAAACGACCTCAGCCCAAGATAGCCCGCCATCGGTGCTCCTGAGAAATACCGTCTGATCCCATGTGCCCGTCTTCAAGAACAATGTACGGTCTTCTGAGAAGGTTGGCGAGACATACAGGAGTCCCCGCCTATCCTCTGAGCCACAACTTGGCAGAGGCGTATCAGCGCGTCCAGCGGGGGCGTTGTGGCCGAGGATGAGCCAGAGCGCTACCACTAGAACACCGATTACCCGGCCAGATTTGCTGCCTTGCATACTGACCTCCTTTATGGGCAACCTGGACCCGGGCACTGACAGGTTGGACAGCTTGCATCGCGCCACGCCGCGCCAACATCGGTGAGTCGGCGCTGGGTAGGAAAGCTGAGATGATCGAGCAGGTTGCTGGCCGTGTAGTCCCACCACGGCGGTGAATGGTTGGGGTCCTTGCAATATGTCGAGAACCACGACACGCCGTTGATGTAGGCACAATTACCGCCGGGTATGCTGCTTTGCTTGAACCAGTTCAGCATGGGCGCCTCGAACCCATCGCGCACTCTGGCCCATGTCAGTGGCTGTCCCTGCACCGGAGCATTCAGGGCCGCCAGGGTACCAATCTCGGTGATCCAGATCGGTTTATTGCGCGTCAGCGCTGCATAAGGGTTTTGCGAAGGAGTTGCATCTGTGCCCTGAAAGAACTTGTAGGCGCTGACCAGCGCCTCTTGCACACACCCCGGCTCCAGGTAGTAGAACCACTGGCAGCCCGTATGATAGGTGCTGGCGTTGCTCGGATAGGCGTGAATGGCCACCCCATCCAACGATTGGCCCTGATTCGTCAATTCCTCCAGAAAGGCATTCCAAAGGCTGACACCCCCGGGCCAATACAGGCCGGACAAAGTCGGTAACGGCAACTGTACTGGATTGAAGGCGAATACCTTGGCGGCCGGGTCCGCTGCCTTGATGGTGTTATAGTACAGGGCGTACTGCTCACCCAGGTACTTACCCAATGGTTTCCAATCCTGTGGGTTCGCCGTCACCGGATTAGGTGGAAACCAACTATACTTTATCTTAATTGAAGCGCCGCACTGGTCGCTGTTATCAGGCTCGTTGAACAGCAACCAGACCCGCCCAGGGTATCTGCGTGCCAGGTCGGCGGCCTGTTGAGGTGAAGGGGCTGTGGAAGCAGCATCCTGGGGACAAAAGATCATAGGCACATAGCCGATGTCTTTGAGTCCAGCCTCAAGGATGGCCAGCGTGCCGGCCGGACTGGTGGCCGACTGGGCAGCCGCATCTCGTACACGGTAGCCCCAATCATACCACCAGCTCGGGGCAAGCCCCCAGAATTGATTGGCCGGCGCGGCGTCAAGGCCGATGGCTTTGGCTTCCCAGGTGTCACCAATGCCTTTCCAGCCATATGGCCCTGGAGTGGGAAATGGTGTCGGATGCCACAGCGCCAATGGCAGGTACCGCTTCGGGCCGCCCATGACAAGCGCCGGAACCGGGGCAGGAGGCGTGGGCGTGGTCCTGACCTTCTTCTCTTTCGGGGTAGCGGTGGGGGACGGCATGGGCGTGGCTGCGAGCCGGGCGGCCGCCGTCGGCGTGGGTTGCACGATCGAGTCGAACAGGCGGACGGCGAGACTGTTGGCACTGCTATCGCGGAGGTTGGCGCCCATGAGGGCGACCAGGCCCAGCGACAGGATCAGCGCGAGCCAAAATCGGGGGGGGTGAACAGGCAGAATAGACGTTTCATTTTGGGCCTCCTTATTGGGGTGTGTTTACCGGACAGAGGACCGGGTGGGGAGTACCCGCCCTGCGCAGGACGCAATGACAACTTACTTATACCACACTTCCTGCTGTATGTCAACGCCCTGCTTGTGTACAACTGATGTTGTCTGGACGATCATCGGCGCCGCCCGTAAAGAGCGGCGCCGGTCTCTCGGCCGCGACTCCACTCCCATCCACGAGTTCGTCTACAAGCTCGACCGCATCCCCGAGCGGCTCTACACCGCGGCCGCCCGCGCCATCGCTGCGGAACGCCAGGCGTTCATGCGCGCGTTTTTCGATAGGTTGGACGAGGAGATGTTGGGAGATTGGGTATTGGGTATTGGGTATTGGCGTTTGCCGCTCATGCCCAATACCTGATACCCAATACCTGATATCCGACTTCCACCACCCGCTCCACCACTTCCCCCGCTCGCACCACCAGCCCCGTCACCGTCTGCCTGGCGGTGTAGTCCGCGTACGCGATCTCCACGTCGTAGGTGCCGGCGCGCAGGCGGATGGTCGCCGGGTTGTCGGAGCGCCAATCGACCCAGTTCTGGCGGTCGCCGGCCGGGTAGGTGACGATGTCCACCGAGATCGCTACGCCGCCCTGGCTGACGCTGATGACCAGCGTACCGAAGTCGAAGACGACGTCCCGGACGATGACCTCACCGGCGGTCACCTCGATCCTCCGCAACCACTCCTGCGCATAGTCCATCTGCACCAGCACATCGTAGCTGCCGGGCGGCAGCTTGAACCTGGCCTCGGACTCGCTCCGCCAGTCCACCGGTTGCCGCGCCTCGCCGGCCGGGTAGACGGTCACGGCCAGGTTGTCGGCCGGCACGCCTGGGGACGAGAAAACGCGCACGATCAGGTTGTTGCCTTCGCCGGGCGTCTCCGGGGGCTGAGCGGTGGGGAGTGGCTGGCTGGTCGTGAGGGGGCCCGGCGCGTCGCGGAAATCGGCCGGCGGGGCGATCGCGATGCCTGGGTCGTCGTAGGCCCAGAAACGCCAGATGACCTCGAGCCACGCCGCGGGCTGACCCGATTCGTCGGTCGCCAGCAGCGTGGCGGCCGCCCGATAGATCCGGCCATCCTCGCCCACCCAGTAGGTGATCGTCTGCTGGAGGGCCAGGGGCGCCACCTGCGCCTCCAACGCGGCCCGGCTCTCCGCGTCCGGGGCCAGCTCCGCGACGCCGGCCACCAGCAGCCCCGCGACGCCGGCCGCCGAAACCACCGTCTGGATGCGGAAGGTGGCCTCCGGCGCGCCCGGCGCGGGGTCCAGCACGGCCGCGGTGCGGGCTTCAGCCACGGAGTAAAGGCGCAAGGCGGTGAAGGGCGAGGTCAAGCCATAGGCCGCATCGAATCCCACCCCAGGCCAACGCGTCCAGGTCGCGGCCCCGATCGGCCGCGTGTAGCTCGCCCCGGCCACGACGATCGACTCTTCCGCCAACGTGTCACCGGGTTTGGCCGTGCCATCGATTCCCACGCGGGCCGCCTGTGACCAGGCGTCGGCGCGGTATTGCCCGGTAATCACGGTGATGGAGGCATCGGACGCGCCGACTGGACGCAACTTCACTTCATAATGGAAGGCCGTGGGTAAAGCCAGCGAAATCTCAGGCGCTGGGGCCTGGGCGGTGGATGCCGACCTGTCCCTGGTCGGTTCGGCCTCGATCGTGACCTTCGGTGTGGCGCCGGCGATCGCCGGCGCCTCAGCCGCAAGGGAAGGAAACGCCGTCGCGGCAGGTGCTGGCGTCGGTGTCGGCGTGGGCGTCGGCTTCGACGCGCAGCCGGCCGCCTGCCAGACCAGCAAGAACAGCAACCCGCCGATCAGTGCCCGGTGACGATGAACGCGTAAACGGTGGCGCATATAGGTCTCCTGTAGCGCGATGAGCCCTGGTGGATCTGCAGCAGCCCAAGAAACTCGGTCGATTATACCCCACTGGACGTCCAAACCGAAATATGCAGAGAACCCGCCCTGCCGTTCCGCGATCAATTTGACACGAAAACCACAATGCGTTACACTGACCTCGGTTGGGGAGTAGCCTGGATAGTTCGAGAAAAATACTCATCCCAGAACTTCCTGAGATGCCCAGAGAAACCGGCGACATTGGGATATCTATTTTTCTGGAACGGCCCTGTCCCGTAGGGAACGAGCAGTCGTCAAGACGGAATTCAATTCCCGGCTGCTCGATAGCGCGAAACAACGCTATTGGCGAGACCACCACGATTCGGGGTGACGTGGGGGCTCGCCTTTTTTATTGCCCATGACCGATCCTGTCCGAAGGAGCGCGCTATGATGGTAGGTTCACCCTGTGTATCTTCTCAATAATCCGAGGCTGTGGCCGGTCTGTGACCGAGCCACGGTGGCTCGGTCACAGACCGGCCACAGCATACCCCGAAAAACTGAGAAGATACACCCTGTCTGTGGGTTCGTCGAATCTGTGTCATACCAACTACACCTGGGCCGAGCATGGTTTCATTTGAGCAAATGCCCGGCAGGGCGGAAACCGGTACCTGAGCGGGGCCTCAGAGGAAGGATGTCATGTCTTCACAGGATTTACAAACACTGCGGACGGCACTGACCGACCCCGCCTGGCACACCGTATCCACCGAGGAGACCCTCGAGAAGCTGTGGTCCCGGTACGACAAAGGGTTGAGCAGAGAGGACGCCCAGGCAAGACTCGCCACCTTCGGGCCAAACGAGCTTCAGGAAGCGCCACGCCCGGGTTTTCTGCAGCGACTACTGGATCAATTCAAGAATTTCCTGGTGATGATCCTGATCATCGCCAGCGTGATCTCGCTGCTGCTGGGGGACTACACCGAAGCCATGGCCATCATGGCCATCGTGATCCTGAACGCCGCGCTGGGCGTGATCCAAGAGGCGCGCGCTGAAGAGGCGTTGGCCGCCCTCAAAAAGATGACTGCGCCTGAAGCCCAGGTGATTCGAGACGGCCGTCAGCAGACGGCGCCGGCTCGCGAGCTGGTGCCTGGCGACATCGTCCTGCTGGAGACCGGGAACTACGTCCCCGCGGATGTCCGTTTGATCGAAGCGATCAACCTCAAGATCGATGAGGCCAGCCTGACCGGCGAGTCGGTGCCGGTGCAAAAGCGCGCCGAGGTCACCGTGGATCGCGAAATCCCGCTGGGCGACCGCAGGAACACGGCCTACAGCGGCACCGTGGTCACCTACGGCCGCGGGCGTGGCGTCGTCACCAGCACAGGCATGCACACGCAGATCGGCTTGATCGCCGAAATGATCCAGAGCTTCGAAACAGAGCCGACCCCCTTGCAGAGGAAGCTAGAAGGGTTGGGGCGCACCCTGGGGATCGCGGCCTTGGCCGTCTGCGGCCTGGTGTTCGCCGTGGGGATCATCCGCTACTTGCTCGATCCCCTGCCGGGCGTAACCCTGACAGAGGAAATCCTCGATCTGTTCATCGTCGCGGTCAGCCTGGCCATTGCCGCCGTGCCCGAGGGGTTGCCCGCCGTGGTAACCATCTGCCTGGCCCTGGGCATGCAACGCATGATCCAGCGCCACGCGCTGCTGCGCCGGTTGCCGGCCGTGGAGGCGCTGGGCTCCGCGACCGTCATCTGCTCAGACAAGACCGGCACCCTGACCCAAAACGCCATGACCGTGACCCAGGTGTGGGCCGACGACACCCTGCTCAACGTCACCGGTGAAGGGTATGCGCCGGAAGGTGCGTATCGGGAAGATGACCTGACGGTTGACGCGGCCGGGTATCCGGGCGCCAGTCTCCTGTTGCGGATCGGCCTGTTGTGCAACGACGCATACATCGAGACCAGTGGGGTCGAGAAGGGCAAGCGCACCTGGCGCATGGTCGGCGATCCTACCGAAGGCGCGCTGGTCGTGGCAGCCGGCAAGGCCGGCTACTGGCGCAATGAAGTCGAAAACGATCTACCGCGCGTGGCCGAGATCCCCTTCGATTCCGAGCGCAAACGGATGACCACCGTCCACGACATCCGGGGCTCCAGGTTCTCCGGGGAGAGGTTCGACCTGGATGAGGTATTGGAGCAGGAATTCTACCTGGCCTTCGTCAAGGGCGCGCCAGACGTCATGCTGGACCTGTGCAACCGCATCTACCGGGACGGCCACGCCAGACCAATGACGGGAGCAGACCGCCAACGGATCCTGGAGGTCAACGCGTCCCTGTCATCCAACGCGTTGCGCGTCCTGGCGGCCGCCGTCAAGGTGCTGCCCGCGGCGCCGCAGGGGGATGCTCTGACGCCAGAGCAGATCGAACGCGACCTGGTCTTCGTCGGGCTCGCCGGCATGATCGACCCGGCCCGACCGGAGGTCAAGCCCGCCATTGCCGTGGCGCGCAGGGCTGGCATCAAGACCGTCATGATCACGGGCGATTACCCGAACACCGCGGTGGCCATCGCCCGGGAGATCGATCTGCTGCGCGTCGATGGCAAGGTGTTATCGGGGCGAGAGCTGGACGCGTTGAGCGACGATGAACTCAGCGCTGTCGTCGCGGACGTGGACGTTTACGCACGGGTGTCGCCGCAGCACAAAGTGCGCATCGTGGAGGCGTTGAAGGCCCGCGGGCACATCGCGGCCATGACCGGCGACGGGGTCAACGATGCGCCCGCGCTGAAACGCGCCGACATCGGGGTCGCGATGGGCATCACCGGCACCGACGTCAGCAAAGAGACCGCGGCCATGGTGCTGACCGACGACAACTACGCGTCTATCGTCTCCGCAGTCGAAGAAGGCCGGATCATCTACTCCAACATTCGCAAGTTCGTCTTCTATCTGCTCTCGTGCAACGTCGGCGAGATCCTGAGCCGGTGATCAACCGGGAGATGCGGATCGGCATCTTGATCCAGTCGGTCGCGATCACTTTTGCCGTGCTGACAGCGTTCCGCCTGGGGTTGCACTGGTTCCCCAACAATGTCCACCATGCACAGACCATGGCATTCGCCACCCTGTCCATTTCCGAACTGTTCCGCGCCTACACGGCCCGCTCAGAGCGCTATAACCTGTGGCGCATCGGCGTCTGGACAAACAAGTACATGCAGTATGCGGTGGCGTCTTCGCTGGTCATCCTGCTGGCGATCATCTACGTGCCATTCCTGGACCCGATCTTCGACACCACCTTCCTGAGCATAGTCGATTGGTTGATCATGTTGCCGCTAATCTTGACCCCATCTATCGCGGCCGAGATCACCAAGATTTTCATTCGCCGGCAAGCAGAAAAGGCCTGGCCCGTCCAGGCATAGACCGTACTGTGCATCGAGGCGAGGAATCCGGTTTCTGGCAGGCTGCCGGAGAAATAGGCCGGCTTCTCAATTCAGGCCTGATTTTCGGTCCAAAGGGGAACTCCGGCCCAGATTCTGGTCGAAAAATAGGTTGAAGTGGCGCAGTTTTGCAGCGGAATCGTTTTCTCCGACAGGCTGCTAGTGCGAAACCGGGTTTCTCGCTTTTTTTTGACACGCGCCGTGCCGCGAGTTAGAATGAATAGCGTCAGTGTTGCATCCAAAGGAGGGAATCATGCTGACCCAATTGTTCTCACCAAACATCAACTGGCCCAATATCGGGTGGCGCGCGG
>PHCA01000086.1:6119-7144 GCA_002842085.1 Chloroflexi bacterium HGW-Chloroflexi-1 | reverse complement strand
GACGTGGCCGCCAACCTGATCGCCGGTTTCTTCCTGCTGCTCGACCACCCCTTCTCCCTGGGCGATGTCGTGGCCGCCGGCAACGTCCAGGGCACGGTCGAGCAGATCTCGCTGCGCAGTTCGCGCATCCGCACTCTGGAAGGCCCGGTGGTCACCGTGCCCAACAGCGTGATCGCGGCCAACGCGATCACCAACTACACGGTCAACCCCCTGCGGCGGATCGAGCTCACTCTGACCCTGCCCCCAGACGCCGACATCGACCGGGCGACCCAACTCCTGTTAGACCTGGCCGCAGCCGAGCCTCGCCTGGCGCCGGACGTCCAGCCGCAGGTGATCGTCGGTGAGCTCCGCGACTTCTCGTTCGACCTGAAATTGATCTGCCAGGCGCCCAACAGTGTTTGGTTTCAGACTCAGTCGGACCTGAAGCGCAGCCTGTTGATCGAGGCGCAAGAGGCCAACCTGCCCGGCGTGCTGCCGGCGCAAAAAGTGTACACCGCACCGATCTCAAAGGAAGGAGAGACACATGGCTGATCTCGCAATTCAGCACGGGTTGTATTTCGAGGAGTTCGCGGTCGGGGATAGCGTCACCAGTTCCGGCCGCACCATCACCGAAGCAGACATCGTGGCGTTCGCCGCGCTGAGCGGGGACTGGAACGCCATCCACGTGGACGCCGAATACGCGGCCAAAGGGATGTTCGGGGAGCGGATCGCCCACGGGCTGCTCGGACTCTCGGTCGCGTCGGGGCTGGCAGTGCAACTCCGCTTCATGGAGGGCACGGTCATCGCGTTCATGGGTCTGGATTGGAAGTTCCGCGCGGCCATCAAGATCGGCGATACCATCCGCGTGCACGCCGAGGTCGCCGAGCTGAAGCTGGTACCCAGGTTGGGCGGCGGCATCGTCACCTTCGACGTGCAAGTGCTCAACCAACGGGACGAGGTGACCCAACGCGGCACGTGGTCGATGCTGGTGAAGTCGAAGGCGACGGGGTGAAGCGGATTTTCGATTTCGGATTGCGGATTGCGGA
>PHCA01000086.1:4779-5979 GCA_002842085.1 Chloroflexi bacterium HGW-Chloroflexi-1 | reverse complement strand
ACCAATCTACCAATCTACCAATCTACCAATCTACCAATCTACCAATCTACCAATCTACCAATCTACCAAATATAGAGAAGAGACGGCGTTTTCAGGAGCACATCAGATATGGCCACCTGGCCGGTCATCGGGCATGAATGGGCGATAGATCTACTGATACGGGCGATCACCGGCCCCGCGCACACGGGCGGCAGCACTGATCGCCGGCTGAGCCACGCCTACCTGTTCACTGGACCGGCCCAGGTGGGCAAAACCACCCTGGCCAGGGCCTTTGCCCAAGCTCTACTATGCGAAACCCAGACAGGAACGCCTTGTGGCGCCTGCCGCGCCTGCCAGCGGATCGCGGCCGGGCGCTACCCGGACGTACAGTTCATCACCGCCGAGAAGAACACGATCCAGATCGACCAGGTGCGAGCCTTGCGGTCCGATGCCGCGCTCTCGCCCTTGGAGGGCGCCTACAGGATCTTCATCATCCGCGAGATCGAGCGGGCTTCGCCACCAGCCGCCAACGCCCTGCTCAAGACCCTGGAGGAGCCGCCCCCCCAGGTCATCCTGCTCCTGACCAGCGCGCGGCGTGATCAGTTGTTGCCGACCATCCTCTCGCGCTGCCAGATCATCGGTCTGCGCCCGCTGCCTTTGGGGCAAATTCAAACCGCGCTGGAGACGCATTGGGCCGTCGACCCGCAGCGCGCCGCACTGTTGGCCCGGCTCAGCTCGGGCCGGCTGGGTTGGGCCGTGAACGCACACACCGACCCCGAACTCTGGCCGGCCCGGGCCAAAAGTCTGGATGACCTGCTGGCCCTGGCCGCGGATGGCTACCTGGGCCGGTTGGCCTACGCTGAAACGTTGAGCCGCCAGGGGGACGCCATCGAGCGCACGCTGGAGCTCTGGGCGACCTGGTGGCGAGATGTGCTGCTCGTCCAGCGTGGCCTCCCCGCAGATGTCGTGAACCTGGACCGCCGCGTGCAGTTGGCCCAACAAGCCGAGCTGTACCGCTCGGAGCAGGTGGAGGCCGCGCTGAACGACCTGATCCAAACCTTGCGCCGCCTGAAAGCCAACGTCAACGCCCGGCTCGCCCTGGACGTGTTGGCGCTGCGCCTGCCCAGGCCGGCGGTGGTATAACGTAATGAGTAACGAGTAATGAGTAAGACGTCGAGCGCCGATCTTTGCGTGGTGCGTAGTGCGTAGTGCGTAGTGCGT
>PHCA01000086.1:0-4771 GCA_002842085.1 Chloroflexi bacterium HGW-Chloroflexi-1 | reverse complement strand
TGTCACCTTGTCACCTTGTCAAGTACAGGCGGGAGAGCCGCGTAATGCCAATTATAGTGGGTGTCGCGTTCAAGCCAGTTACGAAAGTCTACTACTTCGACCCGGCAGGAATCGAGGATCTGCAAGCGGGCGAGCAGGTGATCGTCGAGACTGCGCGCGGCCGGACGATGGGCGAGGTGGTCCTCGCACCGCGCGACGTGCCCGACTCGGAGATCCGCGGGGTGCTCAAACCGGTGGTGCGCCGGGCCACCGCCTGGGACATGGTGCAAAGCGACCAGATGGCGCACAAAGAGGCCGAGACATTGACCATCTGCCGCGAGAAAGCCGCCGCCCTCCGGTTGGATATGAAGGTCGTCAAGGCCGAGTACACCTTCGACGGCAGCAGCGTCGTGGTCTACTTCACCGCGGAACAGCGGATCGATTTCCGCAACCTGGTGCACGAGCTGGCTCAGACGTTGCACACCCGGGTGGAGATGCGCCAGGTGGGCGTGCGGGACGAAGCGAAGTTCTTGGGCGGGCTGGGTCGCTGCGGGCGCCAGTTTTGCTGCGCCTCATGGCTGCGCGAGTTCACACCAGTCTCGATCAAAATGGCCAAACAGCAGGACCTGCCCCTTAACACGTCGGAGGTATCAGGCGTGTGCGGCCGGCTGCTCTGCTGCCTGAGCTACGAAAACGACTTCTACGTCGAGGCTCGCCGCCACATGCCGCGCATCAACAGCACTTTAGTGACCCCGGAGGGACCCGGCAAGGTCAAGCAGATACATGTGCTGCGCAACTCCGTCACCGTCAGGGTGGACGGGCCCAACGATACCACGCAGTACATCGAGGTGCCGTTGGAGCCAACGCCGGAGGAGTTGCCCTTGGCAACTACGGCCAGCAAGCCCGCGCCGACACCGGCGCCCGCACCCGCACGAACAACTGAGAGACCGGCGCGCCAGCCGGCGCGCGCCAGGGCGGAAAGGCGAACAGGTGCGCCGGATTCAGACAAGGGGGGGGAGAAAGAGGCTGAACGGGTTCAGGACCAGGCATCGCGGGCGAGCCACCAGCGTCGACCCCGACGACGCAGGCGTTGACCCAGCGCGCCTGACCGGCGCCGCAGGGGCAGCCCTGGCACTACCCCTGCGTTACGCCACGACTTCCTGAACGCGCTCACCAGCGGATGGGGGGGCGCTTCGTGGCTCGATGACGAGCTTGATGGCTGTCCGCTCCTGGCCGTCGATGTCGATATCGACGAATTCCGGGATGCAGACGATGTGAATGCCATCCAGCGCCAGATAGTTCTTTGCGATCGCGACGGCCTTGATCGCCTGGTTGACCGCGCTGGCGCCGATGGCTTGCACCTCAGCGTAACGATAATCGCGCATCACCCCAGCGATAGCACCGGCAACCGCTGTAGATCGAGAGTGGGCCGAGACCTTGATGATGTCCATGGAGTGCCTCCTGACAGCGAGATGCCTGGATGTGAATGGTTCAGAGAGCCAGGGTTGGCTGGTTGACGGCTCACACGTTCAACATGGATTCTACATCATTTCAACGCCAAAATCAAGAGGGCGCCAAACGAGATGGCAACCGATACGCGCCGCGGGCGGGATTGGGGAAGGGCGGACGCCACGCGTGTCTTCCCAATTTTTCGGGATGCGCCCGCTGTGGCCGCCGTTCGACAAAGCTCAAGAGCCGCTCAAGAGCCGCTCAAGAGCCGCTCACGATGAAGGCTCCTGATCGAGCCACGGTGGCTCGGTCAGGAGACCGGCCACGGCCACCCGGAATTGTCGAGCGGATCCCGTCGCGGCCTGGCCCAGTGCACCGGTTGCTGCTGATCTGCACGCGCCTGGCGACGCTCTTGGCGACGCTCTTGACGCTGGCTGGATGCACGGTTGGCGCCCCCCGGCCCGCGACCGCCACGCCTCGCGCACCCACCCCGACCTCACCGGCTATCGGGCAACCGATCCCGGCGACCGTCCGACCCAGCGCCACGCCAGCACCGCACACACCTGCACCCAGCCCCCGCGCGGCAGCGGGGGCCAGCCCAACCGACCGGCCGCCCCCGACCCTCTCACCCGTGGCCGGCGCCGCCTCCGAGACCCCGGATGCGTGCCGCGCTCTGCCCACGCGGCGTGACATCCCAGCCTACCGCTTTCAAGTCGTGACCGAGCCGACCGCGCACCGCCTGCGCGTCCACCAGCAGCTCGCCCTGGCCGATCCAGCCCGGCTGGCCACAGGCGAGATCCTCTTCGACGTGCCCGCCAACCACGCAGCGGGCATCTTCACGCTGACGGACGTCCGGCTGGCAGGGGGCAACGCTCCCCTGGACGTCGCCCTGGCCGGCACGACCTTGCGCGTCACGCTACCGGCCGCGCCGCGCCGCGCTGCCACGGCCACCCTCTGCCTGGACTTCACGCTGGATCTGCCACCGGCCGCCGCCGAGAGCGGCATCACAGGTGCGCATGCGCTGGGCTGGTCCGACCTGGGCGACGTGGCCGGCTACTGGTACCCGATCCTGGCCCCCTACGACCCGTCCCGCGGCTGGCGTCCGGTACCCTACCACCCCGTGGGCGACCCGATCCTGGCCGAAGCCGCCGACTATGCGGTGTCCGTGGTTGCGCCGACCGGCTACACAGTGATCGGCGCCGGATTTCAGGGGGCGCAGGCTGGCGTCTGGGAGTTCCAGTTGACGGATGGCCGGGTGTTCGCATTCGTGGTCGCCGACCGTTTGGTCGCTTCATCCGCCGACCTGGGCGGCATCGCCACACGCATCTACCATCAACCGGCGCACCAGGCCGCCGCGCAGGATGTGCTGGCAGCGGCCGGCGAAGCCCTGCCCCTGTTCGTCGAGACCTTCGGCGCCTACCCCTACGACGACCTCACCATCGTCGAGGCGGTTCAGTTCGGGGGCATGGAGTACAGCGGGCTGATCACCTTCAGCAGCCAGTGGTTCGCCGACTACCGGCCACCGGCCGCGGGCGAGGAATTCGGCGCGGACTTCCTGATCCGGTTCGTCGTCCACGAGATCGGCCACCAGTGGTGGTACGGTGGGGTGGGCAATGACCAGGCCAACGAGCCGTGGCTGGATGAGGCGCTGGCCCGTTTCGGCGAGTGGCTTTACTATGCGCAGCGCCACCCGGTGCACCTGGCCTGGTGGGAAGCCCCGTCCGCGGGCATGATCACCGTGCCGATCGATCAGCCCATCTACAACTTCGAGGACACCACCAGCTACGTCCAGGCGGTCTACGTCAGCGGCACGCGCTTCCTGCTGGCCGCCCGCGAACGGATGGGGGCGGCCGCGTTCGACACCTTCCTGCGCGATTACTATCGGCAGAATCGCGGCCGCATCGTAAGCGGAGCCGAATTCCTGGCGACTCTGCGGACTCACGCCGGCCCGGCGCTGGACGACCTGCTGCCGGCCTACTTTGGCTCGTTGCCGTAAACATAATGAGTGATGAGTAACGAGTAAGCTGATTCATTACTCGTTACCCGTTACTCGTAATTGACTGCCAGAGGGTAACTACTCAGCCGCCGTGTCATTGCGAGCGCAAAAAACGCCTCCTCACAATGACAAGCTGAGTAGTTACGTTCGAGGAGGAAATCTACCCAAGTGCGAGTCGTAATGGTGTCGAAGGCGCTGGTGGTGGGCGCCTATCAGCGCAAACTGGAGGAGCTGGCCAAACTGCCGGAGATGGAACTCACCGCCATCGTGCCGGCCGGCTGGCGCGATCCCCGCGGCGCGCTCACCCTGGACCGCGCGCACACGACGGGCTACGAGCTGCTCGTCGCGCCGCTGGCGTTCAACGGACAGTATCATCTGCACTTCTATCCCACGCTAGGCCGGTTGCTGCGCAGACTGCGCCCGGACGTGCTGCACGTGGATGAGGAGCCGTACAACCTGGCCACCTGGCACGCCCTGCGTCTGGGCCAGGCCATAGGTGCCCGCAGCCTCTTTTTCACCTGGCAGAACTTGAACCGCCGCTATCCCTGGCCGTTTCGCCACTTCGAGACGGCGAACTATCGCCGCGCCGCGTGCGCCATTGCCGGCAACCAGGATGCGGTGAGCGTGCTGCGCGCCAAGGGCTACCGGGGACCGGTGGCCGTCATTCCCCAATTCGGCGTGGACCCGGACATCTTCACGCCCGCCCCGTCATCTCGCCCCCTGGCCGAGGACCGCGCGTTCAGCATCGGGTACGCGGGCGGGTTGGTGCCTGAGAAAGGCGTGGACCTGCTCCTGGCCGCGTGCGCCACCTTGCCAGATGCGCGTTGGGCGCTGCACATCCTGGGAGACGGACCGGACCGCGCGCGCCTGAGCGCCCTGGTCGCCGAGCTGGGCATCGCCGACCGGGTGCAGTTCCTGGGGCGCCGGCCTTCTACCGCGCTGCCCGCCTTCTATCGCGGCTGGGACGTATTGGTCCTGCCCTCGCGCAGCCGGCCCAACTGGGTGGAGCAGTTCGGCCGCGTGCTGATCGAGGCAATGGCGTGCGGCGTCCCTGTGATCGGCTCGCACACCGGCGAAATCCCCAACGTGATCGGACGCGCGGGGGTGACCTTCCCGGAAGACGACATCGGCGCCTTGCGGGCCGCGCTCGCAGAACTGGCCACTGACCCGGCCCGGCGCGCCGCGTTGGCGGAACAGGGGCGTGCGCGCGTGCTGGCGCATTTCACCCAGGCGCAGATCGCCACCGCCACCTATCGCGTATACCGGCAGATGTTGGGGACACCGATGTGAAGGTGGCGCTTCGGCGGATGAAAAAGTCGCTGGGGCCGGTTTGCAACCGTGCCCCCC
>PHCA01000085.1 GCA_002842085.1 Chloroflexi bacterium HGW-Chloroflexi-1 | reverse complement strand
TCACGCAGATCAGCAGATAAAATTATTTGATAAATCAGCGTTGATCAGCGCGCATCAGCGGGATCAGCGTTCTATCCAGCGCCCCCCTGAGTAGTTACGTTTTCCAACACGATCCAACCCAGCTTGAGCCCCTTGGTCACCGCCTCGGTGCGGGAGCCGACCTGGAGCTTGCCGTAGATGTTCGCCAGATGCCCCTGCACCGTGCGATCACTGATGCCCAACTCGACGCCGATCGCTTTGTTGGTCAGCCCCTGGCCAGCCAGCCGAGCAGTCCCATGCCCCAGCCCCAATTCCAACCCATCATCGTGACCTCCTATTCCTTGAATCTGATGACGCGCGCTTTGGCGCGCCTGACGACGGCGCCATCATTGTCGCACCGAAAGCGCCCGTGTACAACGGGTCTTCGGCGGACCTGCGCACGCGCCAAATGGCGCGGTGAGAAGTTGCGTTGGGCGGGTTCAAGCGAACGGGTGGGGGCGTGGAGGTGTTATGGCTGCCAGTTCTGCACCGGCAAGCTGGTTTCGGCAGTCCCGATCTCGATCGCTGGCGAGGAGGGTACCTTATCCTGCAAATAGGTGGTCATCAAGGCACTCAGGTAGCCGGACGCGGCCCGGTACTTCAACGCCGCTCGCATGTGCAGCGGCCCAACAGTCCCCGGGGGGACAATGAAGCGGTAGGTTTCTGTGGCCGAGGAGCCGGCCGTGATGCGGTGGTCGCGCAACAGGCTCACGGCTTCCCATAGCCGATCGGTGGGATTGCCGGCCGCGTCGCGCCATGTCGTGCCGTAGGTAATGGCGCCTTCGATCGGGTCGCCGTATTCGTTCGTCTGCCCCGAAGCGAAAACCTCGCGACCGGTCGCGTCGGTGACGGTCAGCGCCAGCCACATCTGCCGCAACTCGGCCGCGCCGGTCGGCAGGTCGTGGCCCGCGCCGACGTTGGACACGCGCACCTGCAACGCCAGCTCTTCCCCGGCCACGGCCTCGGCCGGCGCCAGCAGCTCGACCTGGGCCGCCTTTTGCAGGTCCTCCGGGTGCAGCGCGCCGTGTCGGCCGTCCGCAAAGTGGCAGCCCTGGCAGGTGGTCGCGGTGGCCGGGTCGCCGGTGTTGAAGCGGCTGCGTTGCCACTCGCTGTACGTGGTCATGACCGGCAGGCCGCTGGTGGGGTTGGTGGCCTCGTGGCATGGGGCGCAGAATTGCGGATTGTGGATTGCGGATTGCGGATTGCGTTTTGCGTGTTCGGCATCTAAGGCGGTTTCGGGAGCTACAACGTATGCCGTATTGCCCACCCCAGTCGTCTCTGTGATCGAGTGGCAGACGGCGCAGGAGACACCGGTTTGCGCCTGGGCGTCCAGCGGGTAGGACTCGCGACCGCCCCAGGCCCAGCGCGAGCGGATCTGGCCGCTGAGCAGGCCGATCGGGGTGTGGCAGCCGGCGCAGAAGGGGCTGATCTGGCCCTGGGTGTTCTGCGTGGCAGCCTTGTACCAGGCCCGGTAAAAGGGCAGGGTCGTGGCCTGGGCGTGGCCGGACTCGATCCAGCCAGCCGCAGGCCCAGCGTGGCACTCACTGCATTGCTCCGGCGGGACGAAATCCGCCGCGGCCAGGCGCTCACCGCTGGCTGTTGTCGCCTGGGAAGGGGCGAATAGCTTGGTGTCATAGGCCACTGGCAGGGTTGCCACCACGGGGCCGTCGGTGGGGGTCGCGGTCACGGTGGCTGCGGCCATGACCAGGTCCGGCTCGTTCCACCCTTTGGCGTCGGCCCAGGGCTTGAAGGCGCGCCGGAAGATAAGTTTGACCTCGATGGTTGCCGGTTGATCACCCCCCTCCGGCTCGCCCCGACTTCGGGGGGAGGGGAGGGCGAAGGGGTAGTGTGAGAGGTCGGTGGCGCGGGCGGGGATGCGGTTGTCGCTGAGGATGTGCACCCCGTTGCGCCACTGCGGGGCCGGCGCGTTGCCTTCGTAATCCTCGAGCACTTTGGCGAAGCCCTTGCCTGGCAGACCGGCGTAATTGCCGATTTCGGATTTGGGATTGCGGATTGCGGATTCTCGATCGGACAATCCGCAATCCACACCGCCCCACTCTGGCACGACCTGGCGGCCCAGGTAAGGCAAGGGGTTGCCCTGGGCGTCGTGAACTGTCACCACCAGGATCATGTTGCGCAGCGGCGAGTCGCTTGGCACGGAGTGGCCTGCGCCGACGTTGGTGATCGCTACGTTCACCAGCACGCCGTCAGGCCCTTGCGTCGCGGTGACGGTCATGGCGACGGAGGAGCGCATGAACGCTTCGTCGGTGACGCCAGTCATCCGGTGCGTGTGGAGGGTCTCCGGCGGCCGGTCGGGGATGAGAGCAGTTGCGGCCAGCGCGTTGCGGGCCGCAGGGTCGGCTGGCCGGAGGTGGCAGTCCACGCAGCTTTGCAGGGTGCAGGCGGCTTCGCTCAACGGTTGCGCGGCCTGCTCCTTCGGGGAGACCTGGGCCGTGGGTGGGCAGCGCGGGACGATCCGGCGCGATTTTCCCTCCGGCGGCATGTGGCACGCCTGGCACGTCACCCCTTCCGCGGCGTAGGGGCTGGCGAGCCATTCGTCGTAAGAGGCATAGGCCGAGACGCCCCACCAGCCGCCGCTGTGACACGGCGCGCAGAACTGGCTTTGGCGCTCCAATTCCAGGGCGCTGACGCGGCGCGGGATGTCGTCGAGCGTGCCGAAGAAGACCTGCGTGCCGGGCGCGGGGCGGTAGAGCCGAAACGACTGCACCCCCGGCGCGACCGCGTGGGGCAGGCCCGTGGCGGGATCGAGGGTCACGTCGCCGATCTTGTGGCACAGATCGCAGAGGACCCCTTCGGTTTCGACGCCGGTCAGCCGGTTCATGTCGGCCGCGCCGTTGTGGGCGAGCGCGGCGGCCGGCGCGTGGCAGTTAGCGCAGGCGCCGGCATCGTTGGGAGAATCCAGCTTCCAGCCCGGCCCCACGTTCGGCCGGCCGGCCAGGTCGGCGCCGTTGTACATCGAAAGAAAGCGCGGGTTCGTCGCCGAGAGTGCGTGCGCGTCGAGCTTCCACTCGTCGTAGTTGGTCATGCAGTGGCCGCAACCGAGCGCGGCATTGGGGTCGGGCAGGGAGGTCAGCCACTGGTACGTCGGATCGTCGGCGGTGGGGTGGGGCTTGAGGATGAGACCTATCCCCCCTTCCCCCTTCCCTGCGAGGGAAGGGGGAGCAGAGGGGGTCAGGTTCATGCTCAAATCCGCCGCTGCGGGGTAGTAGCCCTCCTTCCACGCGGTGACGGCGCGGTGGAGCGCGGGGCCGCGAAAATTCAGCGTGAAGCGGCCCTGCGCGTCGGTCGTTGTGCTGGCGAGCGAGGCGCGCAGGCGCACCGTTACGCCGGCGACCGGGCCGTTGGCGTCCACGACCGTACCGGGGATCGTGTGCGGCCGGAACGCGAACGCCAGCAGCCCGGCCGCGAAGAAGAGCGGGGCGGCAAAGAGAAGAAGACGGCGTACAACATGACTGCGTCGCATCATCATCAAGATGAAGGCAGCAACAACGCCAGATCGTGCGTCGGGGAACGGTAATTGCCGCTAACGATCATCTCCCTCAGCAAGGTGTTTCCAGCACCGATGGTCAACCGCCCATCTTGGATCGCTAACAAGAGAACGCCGAGCGTGCCCGAAAGGGGAATGTCCCAAGCCAAGGCCTTCTGTCGCGCCGCGCGATCATCGGACAGGAAGCCCCAGCGCCGCTGGCGGGCAATGCTCAAACAAGCTCGTTCCCCGCGGTGAAGGTGCGCAGGTAGCTCGGCAAAAAGTTGTATCTCATCTTCGGTCATCGCGACCAGGTGGAGCCAGCCATCGGGCGCAAAGGGAGCGATGTGCCGTTCGATGTCATCATAGAACGCATAACCAGCCAGTTGTCCCACGATGATCTCATCATACACGTCAGTTGGCAGGTAAAGGGGGCTAACCGTGTCACGAACCAGATCGAGGCGCCCCACGGTAGCAAAATTAGAGATCACAGTCAGGTGGATGACCTTGTTCACGCGCGTATCCTCTGCAAGGCGTCCAACTCGGCGCGCGCTTCGGCCAGCGTCTCCGGTCCCAGGCGCAGCAGCACCCCGCGCTCGGCCAGGATCTCTTTCATGCGATCAAAGCTGACACCCGCGATGGCCGCGGCCCTGGCAACAGAAAGCCCCTCCGTGCGATAACGGTGCACGGCCACATCTATGCGCACGCCGGGGCGTTCTTGCCACAGGACGCGCACGGCCTCGCGAACGGCCGTCTCGGTGTCTGGATAGACGCCGAACCTGACCAATTCCTGCAACTCGATAGCCATCTTTACCTCGTTATTACTCCACGTGATGTCTCCAGTGTATCATAGCGCGGCCTCCAGCTGCAACCAAACATCGTAGTCATTGCGAGGAGCGGGGTGTGCGGTTGCGAGGCACGAAGCAAAGCAATCTCTGACACATGAGGGAGATTGCGGCAATCAGAGATTGCTTCGCAGAAACCGCTCGCAATGACGCCGTCAAAGATTCTCGCGATCCACGCGAATGTTACCGGGTAATACTATCTCTCGCCCACTTTGTCAGGCGCGGCCCCCGCGGGGAAGTCACTTGCACGGGTTATTCCACGCTTGATAGATTGGGTTTACTGGTTCCAATCCTCGATAGTTAACCCCGGCGCCTGATCGAAATCGCGGCGGTTGCTGGTCACCAGGATGGCGTTCACCGACAGGACAATCGCCGCGATTCGTAAATCCTGAGTGCCGATACGCACTTTTCGCTCTCGCAACTCCATCAACCTGACTGTCGCGGCAGCCGTGAAAGGCAGAACATTGATCCTGCAGAAATAGAGCAATGTGGCCTGCAGCCGTTCATAAGCGTGTTCGAGAGCCGGTCCTTCGATGGCCCGATCCACATCGGCCAGCCGACCGCGCAGTTGCTCACGCAATGTGATGACGGTGGTATAAACTGTGTCGGCCGGCACGGCCGCCAGCCGGCGCAGGATGGATTCCCGGCCGGCTTGTTGGAAGGTGACGCTGTCAGTATCCAGGACGTAGAGAGCCATCGTTACACCGCAGGCCGCTCTGCAGCACGCGCCGCATAGATCTCACGCAGCATCGGCTCCAACGCCGGGTCATCCGCAAAGCTGCCCGCTGTCGCCAGCCAGGGATTCGCTTCCCGCCTGGCCGTCGGCTCTGGCGCAGCGACTTCGATCGTGGTAATCTCGGTCTGGGCTAACCAGCTTTCCAGAATCGCTTTGATGCGACTCAATGCTTCGTCGCGCGTGCGTCCCGTGGCCTGGCACTCCGGCGTCGCTGGGACGGTGGCCAGGTAGGTTCCCACTCGCTGTTGCCGAAGGAAGACTGTATATTGCACCTTACACCTCACCTCACATGATCTATCCCTAGTCTATCACATCTCGCCTACTTTGTCAGGCGCGGCCCCAGCGGCCCCGCGAGGTAGTAGCCCTCCTTCCAGGCGGTGACGGCGCGGTGGAGCGCGGGGCCGCGGCAGGATAGCGTGAAACGGCCCTCCGCGTCGGTCGTCGTGCTGGCGAGCGAGGCGCACAGGTGCACGGTCGCGCCGGCGACGGGGCCGTTGGCGTCGGTCACAGCCCCGCGGATGGTCTGCGGTCGGAACGCGAGCGCCAACAGGCCGGCCGCGAGGAGCAGCAGCGCAGCAAAGGGGAGGAAATGGCGTGAGACGATGAAAAATGAGCGATTCATCTAATCCAACAGGGTGTACAGCCACTGTCCAAACCGCTCCGACAACGAGGGCCGAGGCTGGTTCGGCGCTGGACACGCTGCCGACACGCCAGGGGCAGGGGATGGCGCTGCCGGCTCGACCTGGGCGGCCTGGATGAGTACGGATTCCGCGAGCATCGCGCCGCGCTCACCCTGAGTAGCCAGGGAGGTCTCCGCTTGACCGAGTGAGCCGGCGCTGCTGGGCCCGGGGACACCCTGTTGCGCGACGCCGCCAGCCGCCCCTACGATCTCGATTGCCTGAATAAACTGCTGCCCTTCTGGGGAACTGATGTTGATCACTCGTACGCCCTCTACTTCCTCTCGCGCTCTCCCGCCCATGCCCGCCAGAATGTAAACGGTACCGCCGATGAAGATGGCGACCACACCGAGGCCTACCAGTATGGGCACAAACTCCCCCGTCGGATCGGTCAGGTTTGTTGGATCATTTCGAGCGTACAAGTAAGGGTTGAGGGTCAACGGCTGGCGCAGCCTTCCCCGTTGAGGATCGCGGCTGATGAATCGCCCCATCTGCGAATCGTAGTAGCGCGCTCGATAGTAGTACAACCCGCTTTCCGTGTCCCACTCGCGGCCGGTGAAGCGGAAGGGATTCGCCAGGTTCGGGTTGCTGCCGCCGGTCGCGGTCACGTTGCCCCACGGATCGTAGCGGTAGCTGGCGACCAGCGCGCCGGCGCCGTCGGTCAGCCCGACCACGCTGCCCAACCGGTCGTGCAGGTAGTAGTAGGTCGCGCCGCTGCGCGTCATGCTGAGCGGATGATCCAGCCCATCGTAGAGATAGCTGGCGATCACCGCGCCGGCCGCGCTCAGTTCTTGCACCAGATCCAGGCCGTTGTAGACGTAGTAGGTCACTGCGCCGGCCCCGTCGCGCTGGCTGATGCGATGGCCTATGCTGTCGTAGGCGTAGGCCGCGAACGTGCCGTCGGGGAAGTCAATGCGGATCAGCCGGTCGTTGGCATCCCAGGTGAAAGTCGTGGTCTGGCCGCCTTTCGCTCTGGTGCGCAGGCTACCATTATTATCATAGGTGTAGGTCGTGCCATCGTTCGAGGCGACGAGCTGGTTGGCGGCGTCGTAGATGTACGTCACGCCGCCCTTGCTCAGCCGATTGCCGGCCTCGTCGTAGGCATAGCTCTCGTTGATGCCGGAGCCGCTGACGCCGGTGAGTTGGTAGAGCGCGTCGTAGCTGTAGGTGGTCGTGCCACTCGCGTCGGCCGCCGTCAGGATATTGCCGACGCGGTCGTAGGTGTAGCGGAAGTCGTTGAAGGTCGTTGCGCCGTTGGGGCTGCGGTTGACCAGCCGGGTCAGGCGGGAGCCGGCGTCGTACTCCAGGGCCGTAGCGACCCCCGGATTGCCCGTCGCGGGCCCGGCCGCGGTCAGCCGGCCGGCCGCGTCGTAGTTGTAGCTATAGGCGAAGCTGGCCGGGCCGCTGGCGCTCAGGCTGCTCAGCCGGTTGAGCGGGTCGTAGCTGTAGCGGAGCGCCTGCGCTGGATTGTCGCCGGTCGCGATCGTCACGCCGTAGACCAGGCCGGTGATCATCTGCCACGGGTCGTAGTCCACGCGGTCGCTCACCTTGTCGCCGCTGCCGTCAGGGTTGTAGAGGCCGCCGCTCGCCCGGTCGTCCGACGGATCGTAGGGGCCTTTGGGGCTGCCCCACCAGTTGTCCTCTGCGTCAATCACCACCGAGCCATCGGCGTTGTTCACGCCGTAGTCCCGGTTTCGGAGGATCTTGTTGCCGCGCAGGACCGGCCGGGCGCCGTTGAAGGTGTAGATGCCCGTAAAGTTGTTTCTGAAGCTGTTATCGGTGACCGCGGGCGAGGCGTTTTCCACCGTCAGGCCGCTCCCCCGCGTGTAGGCGATCAGGTTGTTGGTCAGCGTGATGTCGCTGGTGTTGACGTAGACGCCCTGCCAGTGGTAGCCGCCGCCGTAGCG
>PHCA01000084.1:11115-19083 GCA_002842085.1 Chloroflexi bacterium HGW-Chloroflexi-1 | reverse complement strand
AGGCCCTCGCCACAGCGAGGCCCTCGCCACAGCGAGGCCCTCGCCACAGCGAGGCCCTCGCAATGACCCAATGCACTGAATTCATTTCCGCTCAGTATAGCTGATGGCTGATGGCTGATGGCTGACCACTGACTCCTGCCTCCTGCCTCCTGCCTCCTGACCCCTGCCTCCTGCCTCCTGCCCCCTGCCTCCTGACCCCTGCCTCCTGCCCCCTGCCTCCTGACCCCTGCCTCCTGCCTCCTGCCTCCTGCCCCCTGCCTCCTGACCCCTGACCCCTGCCTCTTGACATCCGGCCTGGCGCTTTGACGTCCATCCACCCTTGTGATAAACTGACCAGCAGTGACGGGTGGCGACTGTTGGGCGCCTGAACCCGGCCGTCGAGGGCTTTTGGAGGTAAAATCAACTACGATGAATGACACGCGTTCGGTACGGAACAATATCATCTATATCGGCCTGCTGATTGCGCTGGCGATCTTCCTGGTGAGCTCGCTGACACGGAACCGCGAGGTCATGTCGGTGGTGGACATCGCGCAGGTGGCTCAGCAAGCGCGCGCGGGCGATGTCAAGCGCATCACGGTCGATGGCCAGGACCTGATCGTGGATCTGACCGATGGCAAGACGGTGCTATCGCGCAAGGAAGACGCTGGCGGCGTGGTCGAGACGCTGCGAAACCTGGGGGTGCCGGAGACGGTTTTCGGCAGTGGGTCGGGCCAGATCCAGATCAGCATCAAGCCGCCGAGTTTTTGGGCCACCATCATGCCGATCCTGTTCTCGATCTTGCCGATTCTGTTGCTGGCCGGGTTTTTTCTGCTCCTGATGCGCCAGGCGCAAGGCGTCGGCAACCAGGCGTTCTCTTTCGGCAAGAGCAAGGCACGGGTCTTCACGGGCGACAAGCCGACGGTGACCTTCGAGGACGTGGCCGGCGCGGAGGAGTCCAAGCAGGAGTTGCAGGAGGTCGTGGAGTTCCTCAAGGAGCCGCAGAAGTTCGCCTCGCTGGGCGCGCGCATCCCCAAAGGCGTGCTGCTGGTCGGCCCGCCCGGCACAGGCAAGACGNNNCGCGGTGGGCCGGCAACGCGGCGCCGGGCTGGGCGGCAGCCACGACGAGCGGGAGCAGACGCTGAACCAGATCCTGGTGGAGATGGACGGCTTCGACACCGACACCAACGTGATCCTGATTGCGGCCACCAACCGGCTGGACATCCTGGACCCGGCGTTGCTGCGCCCGGGCCGGTTCGATCGCCAGGTGGTGATGGATCGTCCGGACAAACGGGGCCGCGAGGCAATCCTGAAGGTCCACGTGCGCGGCAAGCCGCTCGAGCCGACCATCAGCCTGGAAACGATCGCCAAGAGCACGCCCGGTTTCGTGGGCGCGGATATCGAGAACCTGGTGAACGAGGCGGCGATCCTGGCCGCGCGGCGCAACAAGAGCAGCATCGGCATGCCGGAGTTCCAGGAAGCGGTCGAGCGGGTCATTGCCGGCCCGGAGCGGCGCAGCCGGCTCATCTCGGTCGAGGAGAAGGAGATCGTGGCGTATCACGAGGCTGGCCACGCGCTGGTGATGCAGGCACTGCCCAACTCCGACCCGGTGCACAAGATCAGCATTGTCAGCCGGGGCATGGCGCTGGGCTACACCCTGCCGTTGCCCGTGGATCGCTTGCTCCATGGGCGCAACAAGTTCCGGGACGAGCTGGCCGGCCTGCTGGGCGGCCGCGTGGCCGAGGAGGAGGTCTTCGGAGACATCACCACGGGCGCCAGCAACGACCTGGAGCGGGTCACCTCGCTGGCCCGCAGGATGGTCACCCAGTATGGTATGAGCGACGTGCTGGGGCCGCGGACGTACGGCGAGAAAGAAGAGGAGTTGGTGTTCCTGGGCCGCGAGATCAGCGAACAGCGCAACTACAGCGAGAACGTGGCCGGGGCCATCGATACGGAGGTGCGCAGCCTGGTCGATGAGGCCTATGGCCGGGCACGGCAGATCGTCCGTGAGTATCGATCCAAGCTGAACCAACTGGCTCGCTACTTGATAGAAAACGAGACGATCGACGCGGCCGAGTTTCAGGTGATGTTTGCCTGATCTGGCTTTGCTCTGACTGTGTGCAACCCCGCCGCACAAGGGCGGGGTTGTTTGTGTGTGGCGCCGGTTCTGCTTGGAGTGAGTTTGTGATCGTAAGCCGTTCGCTCAAACGCCCCCGCGCGTTCACCTGGACCAGCACCGATCTGCTGATGGTTGCGGTGATCCTGATCTGGGGGATCAACTTCAGCGTGGTCAAGCTGGCGCTGCGCGATTTTTCGCCGCTGGCCTTTAACGCGGTGCGCTTCGGCCTGGCCACTGCAGTCATGGTGGCCATCCTCGTCCTGCGCGGCGAGTCGTTTCGCCTGGCGCGGCGCGATCTGCTGCCGATAGTTTTCCTGGGACTGAGCGGGCACACACTCTACCAGTTGGTCTTCATCTTCGGGCTTGCAGAAACCATCCCCGCTAACTCGGCGTTGCTGATGGCCACGTCGCCGATCTTCGTGGCGATCTACGGCCGGGTGCTGGGGATCGAGCGCACGAACCGTCTGATGTGGGCCGGCATCGCGTTGTCGTTCGCCGGCATCTTGCTGGTGATCGGCGGCGACGGCGAGCTGAGCCTGGGTGGCGGCACGCTGCGGGGAGATCTGCTGATTCTGGCTGCCGCGATGCTTTGGGCCGCGTACACGACTGCCAGCATGCCGCTGTTGACACGCTATTCCCCGGTCAAGGTGACAGCGCTCAGCATGGTCGTGGGGACGATCCCGTTCGTCGTGATCAGCACACCGGCGCTGCTGCGTCAGGACTGGCACGCGACGACGGTCGGCGGGTGGGGCGGCTTGCTTTACTCGGCTGTGTTTGCCGTGGTGGTGGGCTATGTGATCTGGTATACCAGCGTCCAGCGCGTCGGCAACGCCCGCACCGCGGTCTACTCCAACCTGATACCGGTGGTCGCAGGGGTCATCGGTTGGCTGGCGCTGGGGGACCGGCTGACGCCGCTGCAACTGGTCGGCGCGGCCGTGGTGCTGGCCGGGATCATGTTGACCCGCCGCGGACGGATGCGCCAGTAGGAGGAGAACTATGGCCGGGGAACTCCCGAGGATCGCCTATCGGCTGCGCTACTACCGGCTGGGGGAGTGGGCGCTGGATCGCTGGGGCGTGACCTTCTCGTGGGGCGCGGCCGCGCTGATCTTGCTGGCCTGGGCCTTTCACGGCCGACCGGCAATGTCACCGTGGCATTGGGCGATCCTGACGCTCCTCATCCTGATCGGGCTGGCGCTGCTGGGGCTGTGCGGGTGGGGTGCGACCCGGTCCTATGTGGCTTTCACGCGGGAGGCGGGACTGGCGTCTCCGGCCGCGCAGGCGCTCGACCCGACCGACAAGATCCTGATCCACGCCACCGGCCGGTTCGAGGTCGCGGGGAAGGCGCACTTCTTCGCCGACCGGCTGGCCTACTGGCGCACCTTCGCCACCCGCGAACACGCGGTGATGGCGATCGTCCACGACACGCGCTTCCTGGTGGGCCGGATGCCCGAAGCGGACCTGGGGATGTGGTACATCTTCTTCAAGCCGGCCGACATCCAGCAGATTACGCCCGGTCAGGTGACCTTTGGCCGCGTCCGGCGTCCCGGCCTGCGCGTCACCTACCGGCATCTGCCCGAGACGCCGGGGGACAAGAAACGGCGCTCCCGGCCCAGAAGACCCAGCCATCAGCCATCAGCCATCAGCCATCCGCTATCAGCGTCGGGCCACATACACCACCCACTCCTGCGCGTCTTTGAGGGCGAGATCATCCCACGCCGGATGCGTCTCGACCTGGCCGAAGCCGGCGCCGTGCAGCATTTCGGTCATCTGCGCGACGGTGTACGCCTGGTCCGAGAGCCCGTAGACGTGCATCTCGCCGGTCTCCAGGTTGAGGATGTGGAACCGCTCGACCGCGGCGCGCTGTTCGGGGTCCCAGGCGCGCTCGCCCAGGTGCAGGTAAGGGAAGTCACCCCATAGCCCGCCCTGATCGGTGTACCACCACGCGCCGTTTTTCTTATCGAACAGGTCGTCGTCCAATACTTCCAGGAGCAACCGCCCGCCTGGTTTCAGCGCGGCGTGGGTCCGGCGCAGCACGTCGGCGGCCTCGGCCGGTTTCAGCACGGTGAACTGCCCGTAGAGGTAGATCGCCGCGTCCGCATCCAGGCCGGCGAAATCCATCTGCCGCACGTCCCCCAGGTGAAACTCGCACGGCAGCCCCGCGCAATGCGCGCGGGCGTAGGCGATCGAGGCCGGCCCGAAATCCACGCCGGTGACCGCGACCCCGCGGCGGCCGAACTCGGCGGCGTACAGCCCCGGCCCGCACGTCACATCGAACAGGCGCTGGCCGGGCGTCAGGCTGAGCCAGGTGACCATCTGCTGCACCTGGGCGCGGATCTCCGCCGTGCGGCGGCTGGCCGCGCCGTGGCTCTGGTCCAGGTGCTCCCTGAGCATCCGTTGGCTGAACTCGGGCTCGTCCCACGGCAGGTTGCCGCTGTCCCGCCAGGGCACGGGCGGCTGGGGCCGGTCGTAGATTTGTCTCAGCGCCGCAGCGACGCGGGAGGCGGCTTCAGGGGTATTTGGCTGCATGATGCTCCTGCTTCTTCGGGGGGATCGCCTGCTATGGCCGGTCTCCTGACCGGGCCACGGTGTGCCTGCTGTGGCTGCTGTGGCCGGTCTCCTGACCGAGCCACGGTGTAACTTGCCTGCTGTGGCCGGTCTCCTGACCGAGCCACGGTGTAACTTGCCTGCTGTGGCCGGTCACAGCCACC
This sequence comes from Chloroflexi bacterium HGW-Chloroflexi-1, assembly GCA_002842085.1. GTDB lineage: Bacteria > Chloroflexota > Anaerolineae > CG2-30-64-16 > CG2-30-64-16 > CG2-30-64-16. The sequence continues at coordinate 14,280 of PHCA01000084.1, read as the reverse complement.
CCGGATTATGGCTGTCGCTTGAGAGGATACGGTAAGATTATCCCATAAGGCAACGATTTCCCCAAAGTAAGATTTAGCGTGAGTCAATTCGCTGAATTGGTAACTACTCAGCTTGTCATTGCGAGGAGGCGTTTTTTGCCGACGAAGCAATCGAGATTGCCACAATCCCCGCGTTCAGTGCCAGAAGATTGCGGCAATCCCGGTTGCGGCAATCCGAGATTGCTTCACAAAAACGCTCGCAATGACACGGCGGCTGAGTAGCTCGACAATGTTACATTTGCCCGTCATTGCGAGGAGCGTAGTTTGCGGTTGCGAGGCACGAAGCAAAGCAATCTCTTGCTTTGAGTAAGGGATTGCTTCGCTCCGCACCGCGAAAACCATGCGGTGCTCCGCTCGCAATGACACGGCGGAGCGAGGTTGCGTATGGCGGTTGCTGCGATTTCGTCGAAGGGCTGGCTGGTCATCCCGGTGGAACTGCGGAAGAAGTACAATCTGTATTCTGGCCGACAGACCTTTTTGATTTCTGTAGTGGCCGCGACCATGTTGCAGCAGCGTTTTTCTCAAGAATGGCTTCTGAATGCCCCCACCAGAACCATTTTGAGGCCTTCACGGGCGTTTGGGCCAGGTACTCAGGGACAGATGAGCGCGGCCACTACAATACGTCGAGAAAAGACAGACAACGTCTCGAAAGGCTGATCGATGGCGGAAACTCCCGACGCGGTCGTGGCAGGGCACATCTGTCTCGACGTCATCCCGCAACTTTCCCATATCACCCCCGATATGTTCGACGCGGTCTTCACGCCTGGCCGTCTGACCGAGGTCGGGCCGGTCGCGTTCTCCACGGGTGGGGCAGTCTCCAATACCGGCCTGGCTCTACATAAACTCGGGATCGCGACGCGGTTGATGGGGAAGATCGGGGACGACACCTTCGGTCAGGCCGTGATGCAGATTATCGCGGCGCATGGGTCGGACCTGACCGGTGGGATGGTGGTTGATCCGGCCGCGAACACCTCCTACACCATCGTGATCAACCCCCCAGGATTGGATCGCATCTTTCTGCACTGCCCCGGCGCAAACAGCGGCTTTGGCGCCGAAGACGTCCGGTACGACCTGCTCACGGGGGCGCGCCTTTTCCATTTCGGCTATCCGCCGATCATGGCGCGGATGTATGGGGACCAAGGGGCCGAGCTCGTGGCGCTGTTCCGGCGGGCCAAGGCCACTGGCGTGACGACATCGCTGGACATGTCCCTGCCAGATCCCGCTTCACCGGCCGGCCGGGCGCCCTGGAGAAAGATTATCGAACGGACCCTGCCTTGGCTGGATCTCTTCGTGCCCAGCCTCGAAGAGACCCTCTACATGTTGCGCCGGGAAACCTGCGACCGGCTACGGCAGGCCGCCAGCGATGCGGATCTGCTGTCACAGGGCCATCGCGGGCTGTATCTGCGGACGGCCGAACGGGCGGCCATCGAGGCGATGGGCCGCGCCAGGCCATCGAACGCGAAAGCCTGGGCGCGCCGGGAATTATGGGCGCCCTGTTTCAGCGTGGAGGTGGTCGGCGCCACCGGCGCGGGGGATGCGACGATCGCAGGCTTTCTCAACGGCTTGCTCCAGGATATGCCGCCCGAGGGGGCGCTCACGGCGGCCGTGGCCGTCGGCGCGTGCAACGTCGAAGCCGCCGACGCGCTGAGCGGGATCCATACCTGGGACGAGACGCTGCGGCGCGTGGCTGCCGGCTGGCCGCGACGCGAGCTGGGCCTGAACGCGCCCGGATGGCGTTTCGACGCGGCGCGCCAACTCTGGATCGGGCCGGCAGATCAGGCTTGAAAGCTAAGGTCGCGTTCAAAAATAACTAAGAAAGGTTCACTATGGCTTACGGCAAACCGCGCAATCATGGCTGTCGCATCTCTGACGCCTGGACCTACCAGGGGATGCGCACGATCGTCCTGGAAAACGAGCTGCTCCGGGTGGTCGTGTTGGCCGACAAAGGCAGCGATATCGTCGAGTTTCGGTATAAACCGCGCGATCTGGACTTCCTCTTTCGGGCCCCGGGCGGCATCCGCAACCCCAACCATGGCCTCCTCTCCACGCCCTCCACCGGCCCATTCCTGGACTACTACAGCGGGGGCTGGAACGAAGTGCTGCCCAACGGCGGGCCGCATGTCACGTACCAGGGCGCGGAGCTGGGTCAGCACGGCGAGGTCAGCTTGATCCCCTGGGAGTACGCCATCCTGGAGGACACGCCGGAGCAGGTCGCAGTGCGCCTGTGGGTGCGCCCGATCCGCACCCCTTTCTTCCTGGAGAAGACACTGACGCTGCAACCCGGTCGGGCAGTGCTGCACGTGGCCGAGCGCCTGACCAATGAGGGCGGGCATCCGCTGCACCTGATGTGGGGCCAGCACATCGCGTTCGGCCGGCCGTTTCTGGAAGAGGGTACCGTCATCGATGCACCGGCCAGGCGGTTTATCGTCCACGAGGCGATGCCCGGTTACGAGCCGCGGCGTTTCCGGCCGGGCGTGATCGCCGAGTGGCCGCACGCTCCCGCCCCCGATGGTACCATGGCGGATGCCAGTGAGGTTCCCGCTTACGGGATCACTCAGGCACAGGAGATGGCCTATCTCGCCGAACTCACCGCCGGCTGGTATGCCATCACCAACCCCGCTCGTAACGTCGGCTTCGGCGTGCACTTCGACCCGAGCCTGTATCGCTACATCTGGTACTGGCAACAGCTCGGTGATGTGGCCCAGGGGTATCCCTGGTGGGGCCGGACCCACACCGTCGCCCTGGAACCCTGGACTGGCTACCCGACCAGCGGGCTCAACGAGGCGATCTCCAACGACAGCGCGCTCTCGCTGCCGGCAGGTCAGACGGTCGAGACACAGCTATGCGCGGTGGCATACGAAGGGTCCACACGCGTGATCGGTGTGACCGCGGCCGGGGAGGTTTTGTTGGCGCCTGTCGGTTAGGGCTAAGGACTTGATAACTTACCCAATCGCTCCGGCAAATGAAGGGGAGATTCGCGCAAGTTATTTAATCCTCAGTCCTTAGCGGTTGGCAGGGTTGCCGGACGCGTCGGCCGCTCGCTCTGACCCCGTTTCGACACCACAATAACCTTCTCGTACTATTGCCCAGCGCAGCACTTTCGTGTATGATAGGGTCCGTAAGCGA
>PHCA01000084.1:3415-11086 GCA_002842085.1 Chloroflexi bacterium HGW-Chloroflexi-1 | reverse complement strand
CCGGCGCGGCCTCGGCCCAGCGCGCCACGCCGGTCATCACCACGCCGACGCCGCAGCCGACTGCCACGCCCGTCGTCCTGACTGCTCGCGAGGTTTGGGCCATGACGCCGGCAGCGGAACGTCGCGGCGGGTTCACCTTCTTCCCACTGGCCGCTAAAGGGGCCGGCAGCAACGTCCTGCACGCCGACGTAGAGCGCTTCGCCTACATCGTCCAGCCCGGTGACACCCTGTGGTCGTTGGCGCTCGACTTTGGCCGCGACCTGGACACCATGTCGTGCTCCACCACGCCCACCGGCGCCGACGCCGAGACGCTGGCCCCGGGCCAGACGATCACTGTGCCGGCGCTGGAGGACCTCTGTTACACCGTGACCCCCGGCGACACGCTGGCGGGCATCGCCGCCCGGTTCGGCCTGTCGGTCCGGATGATCGTCGACGAGCCTTGGAACGGTTTTACCCGGCCCCCCTACACCGTCGTGCCCCGTCAGCGGGTGCTGCTCCCCGGCGTCCGGCCGGCCACGCGCGTTCGCCCGGCGCATCACGCGGTCAGTTTCGCCACGGACACCTGGGCGGCCACCGCGTTCCCGGACTGGCCCTACGGCGACGGGCAGTTCATTTGGCCGCTGATCGGCCCCATCTCGCAATCCGCGCATCCCGGGCACTGGGCATTGGACATCGCGGCGCCGGTCGGTACACAGGTCAAGGCCGCAGACCGCGGCACGGTGGTCCAGGCCGGTTGGAGCCAGGTGGGGTATGGCTTCCGGGTGGTGATCGACCACGGCAACGACTATCTGACCCTCTACGCCCACCTCAGCGACATCTACGTGGGGAAGGGGCAGGTGGTGGGCAAGGGGCAGGTGATCGGCGTCACCGGCGCCAACGGCAACGTCACCGGCCCGCACCTGCACTTCGAGATCCGTGATTTCGGGATGCTGACCGATCCGATGACGTTGTTGCCGGGGTAGGGGCGTACGGCGTATTGCGTACTGCGTCAGCCCTTGCCCCACTGACTCACCCTGCCACACGGTTCCCCAACGGCATCACCAATTCCGCGCGTGTCATCTGCCCCGGCGCCGACTCCACCGAGAGCGAGCCGCCGGCGATGGCCATCAGCGTGCTGTGCAACGCCAGCCCCTGTCCACCCTCGCTCACGTCACCCAGGCCCACCCCGTTATCCTGGATGATCAGCCTGAGGCGGTCGGCCCCAGCTTTGGCCGAGATCGTCAAGCGGAACTCGGCCGCGCCCTGCTTTGGGCGGCCGTACTTCGCCGCGTTGCGCACCAACTCCCGGGTCGCGTAATACAACGTCTCGGCCGCCAGGGGGCTCAGCCGCGCGGCTTGCGCTTCGACGCCATCCTCGATCTGCCAGGCGACCGAGTCGAACGCGGGGGCGAATTCGGCGTTCACCATCTTGCGGAGTGCCGGCATGAGACCGAGCCGGACGATATCCGGCGTGGTGGCGGCCGGCAGGTCGCGCAGCAAGTTGGAGATCTCCTGGTGGGCATCCGAGAGTTGTTCGAAGGCCACATCGGTGGGTTTGCCGGCGGACAGCGACAACATGGCCGTGTGGATGAGTGGCAATACTTCGTCGTGCAGCACGCGGCGTGTGCGCTGGTCGAGGATTTGGGTCGTCGCCATCCGTTCGCGCTGGAGTTGCATCAAGCGTTGGGAGAGCGCGCTGCCCGCGGCTGTGTCGATGATCCGCTCGCCCGTCGCGCGGGCGATCTCGATCTCCTCTTGCGTGTACAGACCAGCGCCGCGGCGCGGCCCCACCAGCAACATGCCCGTCAGGCCGCGGTCACCCCAGAGCGGGATCGCCCAAAGCGCGCCGTCGTAGGCTGCCGGGTCGATCGCTGTGATCAGGCCGGCGGTCTCCGGCGACTGCTCCAGCAGTGAGCTGATGGGCGGGCAAGGGCGGTCGGCCGGATAGCTCTGCGGGACGACGAACGCCGCCGAGGGACCGGCTGGGATGAGATGAGCCAACGCGGTGTCGAGCACCGTGCTGCAGAGGGCGTGGAACGGGCCGGACGAGTTTTTTCTGGCGTCCGGGGCCGTGAGCAGGACGTCGTACAGGTGTTGGCTGGCCACGAACGGCCGCAACTGGCGCATGGCGTGCTCCCACTCCACGTACGACCGCCAGCTCAACAGTGCGAAGAACGCCGTCATCAGCCAGGCTGTGAGCAACACGGCGTAGATCGGCCGGAGCCCCCAGGCCAACGCGCCCCCGATCAGCATCCCGTAGCCGGCGGCCAGCAATATCGCGCGTTTCCACTGGCGGGTCAGTCCCTGGCGCGGCAACGCCTTGCCCGTGAACAACTCGTAGGCGGTCATGGCCTGCCCGAGCAAAACAGTAACCGCGGCAACCAGCAGCGAGATCAGGAGGTCGAACCGGCCGATGACCGCCAGCGTTTCCCCATAGATCACGTAATACCCGCCCACGCGTGTGTGGGTGATCGTCCACACCAGCACGGTTGCTACCAGGACGCCGACCGCGAACAATAGAAGAGACGCCGTCACCAGCCACGGCCTGGCCCGCCGCCGCGCGACGTCCCCCATCACGCGCTCCGTCACGCCGGGGCGACGCAGCGCGTCCAGCGAGAGGGCGACACACAGAAGTACGTACAGCGGGTAACCGATCGCGACTAGCGGGATGCCCAGGACCGGCGCCTTGATCGTTTCCAGCCAGGGCCAGATGCGGGGTGTCAGGCGCATCAACACCGGGACGTGGGGGATCCCCAACAAGATCAGGCAAACAAAGCCGAAAACCAGGACTACCGTCGTCAGCCACACCCACTTTCGGTGCCGCTGGCGCAACTGACCACCGCTGCCGGTCCAGTAACCCGAATACCACAGCAGCACCACGTACCAGACGAACGGCAACACGACCACGGGCGTCATCCCGACGGCCAACCACAGCGTGTTGCTCCGCGTGAACGACAGGCTCTCGCTCAGCAGCAGCGCGGAATGGCTGATGAAGAAGAGGCTGCCCAGGATAAAACCCCCGGCGGTAACAGCGATGCCCCAACTCCGCCGCTCGGCGTTGAACCACACGACGATACCCAGCCAGAGCAGCAAGATCGTGTTGAACAGCGAGAGGGTGAGCAGCGCCCAGGTAAGCAGGAGACTCAACGTCATGCCAGCTTGCCTTCGGCCTGGGCCAGTTTTCTGATCAGCCAGTGCGCAGGCAGGAGGAGCGCCAGGCCGCCGCCGCCAAAGGAGCAGTCGATCAGTCGCCAGAAGAAGGGGATCCCGCGTAAGGGACCGGCGATCAACGCGGTGGGGATGACCAGGATACTGGCGATGATGCCGAGCTCCACTACCCAGATGTTCTTTACCGGATCTCGGAGCGGCCCGATGAAAGCGATACCGATGACGATGTGCGCGAACGCCAGCCAATCGGTACCGTAGAACATGAACGGGTATCCGGCGCTCACCGCCCGGATGCCGGCAGCGACGTATTCCACCCACTGGCTGACCGCGGGCCAGCGTTCTCCCACCCACGTTCCGGCGCCTGCCAGAGTCTGTAACAGGTGTGCGCCCCACTGCAGGGGGATAGCCGTCAGGCCGCTGATGATCAACCCGACCATGAAGAGCCCGAGCAGCCAGCGAACACGCCTGTAAAGTATCTCTTGTGCCGCTGTCATGTTGGCCATGGTATCCATTCGTCCCGTTCGTTCAAGATGTAAGCGTTACCCTCGTCATTCCAGTGAATGAGCTGCCGCGTGAGTGCGATGATGGTCGCCCGGGTGCGGGCGATCTTCTCGTCGGCCGCCGTGTGTTTCAGGTCCCAGGCCGCGTAGATCTGCCCGTTGACCCGGCTGATGGTGCGTTTGTCCCGGAATCCAAGCCGCTCCGCGATCTGTTCGTTGGTCAGGCCCTCAGCCATCCTGTGTGCGACCGTTTGCTCGTTGGGTTCCAGCAACGCCATCGGGTCGTTCTCGTCCTTCCGGCGCACCTCGTGCACGCGCGCGGCGATGTCCGAGTCGATGAAACTGCGCCCGGTGACGGCGTCGCGGATCAGTGGCACGAGCATCGCCGGCAGCAGATAGTTCGACTTGCGGACGTAGGCGAAGTGGGTGAGGATGCCTGAACGCCGGAAGTCCCGGAAGTAGGCGTCATCGTCCTGGATGGAGTAGAAGACCACCGGCAGGCGCGGGAACTCCCGGCGGATGGCGACCGCGGCCTCGATGCCGTTCATCTGGCCGGCGAGTTGCACGTCCATCAGGATCGCGTCGGGCGCGTCCTGCAGACAGTACTCCAGCGCGGCCTCACCGCTGTCGCAATCGTGAACCACGGTTACTGCGCCGGTAGCTTCCAGCCCTTCACGCAGCGCCGGGCGGAGCCTCGGGTTGTCTTCGACGAGCAGTAGATTCAAGAGAGATGTCATAGCGCGGCTCCTGCCGCAACCAAATGGCTGTCATTGCGAGGGCCTCGCTGTGGCGAGGGCCTCGCTGTGGCGAGGAGCGTCCTGAGCGGAGCGGCGTGATTTTCGCCGCGCAGTCGAAGGATGCGGTTGCGAGGCACGAAGCAAAGCAATCTCTGTCATGCGCAGGAGATTGCGGCAATCGAGATTGCTTCGCAAAAACCGCTCGCAATGACGCCGTCAAAGATTCTCGCGATCCACGCAAATGTCACAGGGTAATACTACAGGGTCCATTGTGCCTTGAGCGGACCGTCCTGTCAAGCACCTGAGTGCGGCATTTGGCGCGCTTAGAGGGTTGAAAGTGAACGCGCCACGCGGTATGCTGGCAGCGATACCGCGTGGAGGCGCGCCGATGAAAGTCAAAATGATCCTACCTGCCCTTACTGAGGCGAAGAGCCCGTTCTTCCGGCCGATCAAGTACTCCCTTTTCCCCCCTCTGGGCCTGGCGACCCTGGCCGGCTACCTTGCGGAGGAAGATCAGGTGATCATCCAAGATGAGCACGTGGAAACGTTGCGGCTTGACGACGCTCCCGACCTGGTGGTGATCCAGGTGTACATCACTTCGGCCTACCGGGCCTACGATCTGGCGGATCACTACCGGCGCCGCGGCGCGCACGTGTGCCTGGGTGGCTTGCACGTGACCGCGTTGCCGGACGAGGCTGCTGCGCATGCGGACACCATCTTCCTCGGACCGGGCGAGGACACCTGGCCGCAATTCCTGGCGGATTATCGGGCCGGCCGGCCAGGGAGGGTCTACCGCTCCTCAGTGCGCACGCTGGCGGGCATGCCGCGGCCACGCCGTGATCTCATCAAACGCCGCCTCTACCTGGCGCCCAACTCCATCGTGGTCTCGCGCGGCTGTCCGCACGCCTGCGATTTCTGCTACAAGGAAAACTTCTTCCGGGGCGGCAAGTCCTTTTACACCCAGGCCGTGGATACCGCGTTGGCCGAGATCGAAAGCCTGCCGGGACGCCACCTGTTTTTCCTGGACGACAATCTGTTCGGCAACCCGCGCTTTGCCGAGGCCCTGTTCGATGGCATGGCCGGCATGGGGCGACTGTGGCAGGGGGCCGCGACGGTCCAGGGCGTGTTGCACCCCGGATTGTTGGAGAAGGCGGCAGCATGTGGGCTGCGCAGCTTGTTCGTCGGGTTCGAAACCCTCAGCGCGGCCAACCTGGCAGACCAGCACAAGCACCACAACGTGGATCGCGACTACCCCACTGCCATCCGCCGCCTTCACGATCTGGGGGTGATGGTCAACGGCAGCTTTGTGTTCGGCATGGACGAGGACGACGAGTCGGTCTTCGAGCGCACCGTGGCCTGGGCCGTGGAGCAGGGGATCGAGACGGCCACTTTTCACATCCTGACGCCCTATCCCGGCACCGCGCTCTATCGACGCATGGTTGCCAATGGACGCATCCTCATCCACGACTGGAACTGTTACGACACCCGGCACGTCGTCTTCATGCCGGCGCGCATGACGCCCGCACAATTAGAGGCCGGATACTGGCGGGCTTATCGGATGTTCTACCGCTGGCCGGCGATCTTTCGCTCTGCCTGGGCGCAGGAGGGGTGGTCAGAACGGTTGCGCCACCTGGCCTACGTCGGGGGCTGGAAGAAATGCGAACGGCTCTGGGATTGGGTCATCCGTGCGAAGCGGGTGACGAGCTTCTCGCCGCTGTTGGAGGCGATATTAAGGGAAGGCGGCCCAAACAGCGCAGAAGATCGAGACCCCATGCCCCAGGTCGCGTCGCCCGCCGGCACGCGGCTGCGATCTTGCCGCTGGGTCCATGAGGGCCTAACCAGTTAAATCCTTGCACAACAGACAAGAATCTCCTGATGGCATTTGTCTGGTTGACTCTGGTTTGTCCAGGTTAGGGGGGTGGTTGTGGACATGGATAGTACGGTGATCTTGATGCTGATCTCGTTCATCATCGGCATGGTGATGGGGATTTCGCTGGTGCGCCCCAGCCGATCGGGGTGAGGTCCGCATGATGGGGCAGCGGGCAGGTCAACCCGGCCAAGACGGGGGATCACTCGGCTGCGGTCCGAGCGCAAGGGAGCAGTCGTTAGCAGTGGAGGGTTCATGATCGACAAAGACCGAACGACCTGGACGGCCATCAGGCTACTGATCATCTCCGGCATGCCGGTGGCCTTGCTGGCCGCGCGCATGGTCTATACGGGCGAGCCAACCTACGTCTTTCTGCTGTGGAACCTGGCACTTGCCTGGTTGCCGCTCATTCTCGCCTATCTCGCCACGCAGCCCGGCGGCCGGTTCCGGCTCGCCAGCGTACTTTGGCTGCCGGCCTGGCTGCTGTTCCTGCCTAACGCGCCCTATATCATCACGGACATCATCCATCTGAGAGAACGCCAGGGTGTGCCCGTGCTCTACGATGCGGTGCTGCTGTTTGCCTTCGCCATGTGTGGGCTGGCGCTCGGGTTTGTCTCGCTGCGTTGGGTTCAGGCGCAGGTTGCTCGATGGGCCGGGCCCTGGTGGAGCCGGTTCTTTGTCCTGGTCATGCTGTGTCTGACCGGCTTCGGCGTCTACCTGGGCCGGTTTCGGCGCTGGAACAGTTGGGACGTGCTGGCCGATCCGGCGGCCCTGCTGGGGGATATCCTGGCGCGCCTGTTGCACCCTCTACACCACTGGCGCGCGTGGGGTGTGACCGGCCTGTTCGCCGTCTTGTTGATCTTCCTGTATTGGCTGTTTATCGTGGTGGCTGAGGAGGGGGTAGGGGGTCAGCGGAAGGTATCATCTCAATAATCTGGGGGGGCTGTGGCCGGTCTGTGACCGAGCCACTCGTGGCTCGGTCACAGACCGGCCACAGCATGCCCCGAAAAACTGAGAAGACACACCGGAAGTTTCGATAGGCGTCACCTGGTAATGACAGGTCGGCGAGTTTTCCAGCACTACGTGACCGCCCGCCGGCCCTTGGTCGTCAGCGCAAAGGTCCGTGTGGCGGCGCCCGGCTCGCCGGGCATGGCGCAACTGCCGGAGAGCGCGCACCCATCGCACGCGGTCGCGCAATCGTCGGCCAGCAGTTCGAGGTAACCGCGACCGGCCAGATCCTCCGCCATCGCAGCCACCAGCGCCTCCCGCGTGTCCAGCCGCCGCGCCAACTCGGCCGTCGAATGGATCCCCCCCTCGTTCAACAGCCGCAATACTTCAGTCAGTAAAGACCCTGGCATCCCCTTCTCCCGAACGTCCACTTCACCATCCCACTAGCCAACCAATCTACCAATCTACCAAT
>PHCA01000084.1:763-3324 GCA_002842085.1 Chloroflexi bacterium HGW-Chloroflexi-1 | reverse complement strand
GCCAGGCACGGCACGAACAGCATGAACACGACGAGGAAAGCCAGCCTGGCAGCCAACGGCAGAGCCGCCGCAACCTGTTCTGCCAGGCCCGTCACCCCCTCGCCCGCGCCGTACAGGATGCCCAGCGTGGCGATGGTGTTCTCCTTAGCGAAGAAGCTGCTCAGCAACGCCACGATCATCCGCCAGTCCCCCAGCCCCATCAGGCGGCCGGCCGGCTCTAGCCAGCGCCCGAACCCGGCCAGCAGGCTCGTCTGCACGTCGCCACCCGGCAGACTGGAGAGCGTCCACACGACCGCAGACGCAAGCAGGATCAGCGTGCCGGCCTTTCTGACGAACCCGACCGTGTTGTGCCAGATGTACAGCCCCACGGTGCGGGCGTTCGGGACGTGGTACAGCGGCAGCTCCATGATGAAGGCCGTCTGCTCGCCGCGGAACGCGACCCGGTTCACGACGATGCCGATGGCCGCCAGCATGAGCAGATTGACGGCTACCAATCCCCAGCTCACCAACACCGCCCCCCGGCTGAAGAAGGCCGGGACCAGGAACGTAAGCACCGCCAGCCGTGCCGTGCAGGGCACCAGCGGGGTCAGCAGCGTCGTCAGGAGCCGGGCGCGGCGGTCCTCGATGATGCGCGTGCCCAGGACCGCGGGCACGCTGCAGCCGAAGCCCAGGAAAAGCGGCATGAACGATTTGCCGTGCAACCCCATCAGGTGCATGAAGCGGTCCATGATGTAGGCGCCGCGGGCCAGATAGCCGACGTCTTCCAGGATGCCCAGCGTGGCGAAGAAGATGATCAGGATCGGCAGGAAGGTGAACACCATGCCGACGCCGTGGATCAGACCATCGGACACCAGGCCGAAGAGCCAGGCGGGCGCATTGCTTAGCGTCGCGGCGGCGAGCTTGTCCAGCGCGCCGAGCACGGTGGTCGAGAGCCAGTTGGCGACCGGCGTGGCGATGGTGTAGGTCAGCCAAAACACCAGCCCGAGGATGCCCAGCAGCGTAATCAGCCCCCAGAACGGGTGTGTCGCGACCCGGTCCAGCCGATCCGTCCGGGTGATCGCGCCGGCCCTCGGTTGGGTCACCGCGGCGCGCACCATCCGGCCGATCCATTCGTAGCGGCCGCCGGCGATGTCGAGATAGGCGTCCTCGTGTCGCAGCAGGAGTTCGTGAACCCGCTCCCAGGTCGTCTCTGGGAGTGCGGCCTGCATCATGGCGGTGACCTCAGCGTCCCCTTCGAGCAGTTTCAGCGCCACCCAGTCTTCGGGGTAAGGAGAAGGCGTGTGCCCGGCGATCAGGCGGCGAACTTCGGCCAGGATCGGCTCGTGTTCGGGGCGGATGGTGGGGCGGTTGGCCTGGTAAACATCGGGGTGTGCTGCCAGGTCCAGAGCCGCCTCGATCAACTCCTGTAGTCCCTGGTTCTTGGACGCCACCAACGGCACGACCGGCAGCCCCAGCGCGGCGGCCAGCACGTGCGGCTCGACGTGGATGCCGTGCTGCTCGGCCACGTCCCCCATGTTCAGGCCGACCACCAGGGTCGGTCTGAGCGAGAGCAGTTCCGCCACCAGGTAGAGGCTGCGCTCCAGCATCGCCGCGTTGACGATGGCGACCACCACATCCGGGTCTTCGCGGATCAGGTAGTCTCGGGCGATCCGCTCCTCCTCGGAGTTCGCCGTCAGACTGTAGATGCCCGGCAGATCCACCAGGTTGATCTCGGTCCCGTTCTGGTGGTAGACCCCGGTCTTTTGCTCAACTGTCTTGCCGGGCCAGTTGCCCACGTGCTGGTTCAGCCCGGTGAGCATATTGAACACCGTGGACTTGCCCACATTGGGTTGCCCCGCCAGCGCGACGGTCAGTTGGCCGGGGAGTCTAACGACATCCGCGCCATTAGTGGCGATATCACAGTGGCTCATTTTCTGTCCGTTGGTTGGTAGGTTGGTAGATTGGTAGGTTGGTAGATTGGTAGACGGGTAGATTGGTAGACGGGTAGATTGGTAGACGGGTAGATTGGGACGGTCACGCGTCACCTTGTCACCCTGTCACCAATTGTAACTACTCAGCCGCCGTGTCATTGCGAGCGTTTTTTGCGAAGCAATCTCGATTGCCGCAATCTCCTGGCGCTGAACGCGAGGATTGCTTCGTTGGCAAAAAACGCCTCCTCGCAATGACAAGCTGAGTAGTTACCACCAATTTACCAATTTACCCCGTTACCAATTTACCAATTTACCAATTTACCCCGTTACCAATTTACCAATTTACCCCGTCACCCCGTCACCTTGTCAAGTATAGTCTTCACCACCACCTTCGCAGCCTCGGCCCGGCCCAGCGCGACCAGCGTGCCGCGCACCGATACCAGCATCGGCCCGCGGCCGATGTTTTGGACCACGGTGACCGACGCGCCGGTCGTGAAACCCAGATTCGCCATCCGGCTGCAAAACTCGTGCCCCCCACGCAAGGTGTGGACGAAGCCCTGCCCGCCCGCCAGCAGACCGCTCAATGATATCAGTTCTTCCCCGACGTTTACTCCACTCACAAATCGCTCCTTGTAGTATCCAGCTTCCAGC
>PHCA01000084.1:0-691 GCA_002842085.1 Chloroflexi bacterium HGW-Chloroflexi-1 | reverse complement strand
TGCGCGCCCAGCGCCTCCAGCGCTTCGAGGATGATCCGCCGTTGGGCCGTCATCCGCCCGCCGCTGGCCCGCAATGTCGCCGTGGCTTGCGCGACCAGGTCGTTCATCTTGTTGCCCCTCATTTCTATTATTGCGAATTAGTTGCAATAAGGATAGCAGAGGGAGAACACAGCGTCTATGATGTTCATCACATTGACCGCGTACGTTTTGCGCGGCAGGCCACAAGCCCGACGCGGTCCCGCGCCGGTTCCCTTGAGGTTCTTGACCCCGGCTCTCTTTTGTGATACAAACATAGCGCGGCCTCCAGCCGCAACCAAACATGGCCGTCATTGCGAGGAGCATCCTGAGCGGAGCAGCGTTTTTTGCTGCGCAGTCGAAGGATGCGACGAAGCAATCCCATCGCTGCAACCAGGAGATTGCGGCAATCTCGATTGCTTCGCAAACTGCGCTCGCAATGACGCCGCCAAAGATTCTCGCGATCAACGCAAATGTCGCGGAGTAATACTATAGCGCGGCCTCCAATCGTGACCGGAATGGTTGTCGGCAACCACCTCGACGTCAGGGCCCCAAGGAGTTCATCATGCGTGTAGCCGCTCTCATCCTGGCCGGCGGCGCCGGCGCCCGGCTCGGCGTCCTTTCCGAGCGGCGCGCCAAGCCAGCCGTGCCTTTTGCGGGCAAATTCCGCATCATC
>PHCA01000408.1 GCA_002842085.1 Chloroflexi bacterium HGW-Chloroflexi-1 | reverse complement strand
CGGTATTTGCCGATGTGCGTGGGTGTGGGCATGGTGATGGATCCTCCGCGTATGCACGCGTTTGACTCTTGCTGCCGCCCCTGGTATACTCGACTCGAAAGCGAGCCACAAACGGAGTGTGCGATGAGTACCCAAGTCCTCGTAACGTTGCCGGATGAGACCTACCGCCGGGCCGATCACCTGGCGCGGCTCGCAGGCCGGGCCACGCCTGATCTCCTGGCGGACACGATTGTCCTTTCGCTGCCGTCGCTCAATCCACGGCTTGAAACGCACCGGCCGGTGTCGGCGCTGCCCGACGCGGAGGTGCTGGCGCTGACCGCGTTGCAGATGAAACCGGCCCAGGACCGGCGGCTCAGCCTGTTGCTGGGCAAGCAGCAGGCCGGATTGTTGACCGAGGAGGCCGAGCGTTTTGAGCTGTTCACGCTGATGCAGGTCTACCAGGAAGGCCTGCTGCGCAAGGCTCAGGCCCTCCACGAAGCGGTCCGGCGCGGGCTAAGGGAGCCGTTGGACCCGTGAGCCCGGTCTCCGATGAAGTTCGGGCGCGTGTGCGCGACCACGCGGGCGACCGCTGCGGGTATTGCCACAGCCCTCAGAAATACGTCCTCGGACCATTGGAGATTGACCACATCATCCCCCAGGCCCGCGGCGGCGCGGACGATGAGGACAACTTGTGGCTGGCCTGCCGGCTGTGCAACAGCTTCAAGGGCGCACAGACACACGGCCTGGACTCGGTGACGAGCCGCCGCGTGCGGTTGTTCAACCCTCGACAGCAGCGGTGGACCGAGCACTTCGCCTGGAACGAAGACGGCACGCGCATCATCGGCTTGACCGCCTGCGGCCGGGCAACGGTTCTAGCATTGCAGCTCAACAACGTGATCGCCGTGATGGTCCGTCGCGAGTGGGTCGCGGCCGGCTGGCATCCTCCGGCAGACGACTCATCGTCATCCTGATCTTTCCTTTGTTGTTACGGCCTCTCCATCTCCGGCTTGCCCCAATCCCCAATC
>PHCA01000407.1 GCA_002842085.1 Chloroflexi bacterium HGW-Chloroflexi-1 | reverse complement strand
TGGCTGGCCCTGGCAGGTATCAGCGCGGCGTTGGCCTGGCGGCACGAGCGCGAGCGCCGGACGCGGGCCGAGTTGGAGAAAACCGTCCAGGTCAGGTCGGACCGCCTCTCCATGCTGTCGCACGAGATCCGCACCCCCCTGACGCTGATGCGCGCCTCGCTCGAGCTGCTCTTCGACGAGTCGGCCGGGCCATTGACGGGGCAGCAGCGCACTTTTCTGGAGACCATCTACCAGAACGAGGAGCGCACCGCCACGCTGGCGCAAAACCTGCTCACCCAGGCGCGGTTGGAAGCGGGTGTCTTTTCCCCCAAAAGCCAGCCCGTGGACCTGCGGCGCATCGTGCGCCTGGTGGTCAACGACCTGCGCATCCTGATCGAGCAGCGCAACCAGCAGATCCGCACTTACTACCCCCAGGTCCTGCCGGCGGTGCTGGCCGACCCCGCGCTCATTCGCCAGGTGCTGATCAACCTGATCCAGAACGCCAGCCGCCACACCTCGGAAGGCGGACTCATCATCGTCTCCATCGCCCGGAACGACTACAACCTGCTCGTCTCCGTGACCGACGACGGCGCCGGGATGGGACTCGAACATCGCCGCCAATTGTTCAAACGCTTCTCGACGTCGGGGACCAATTCGGGAGAAGGCACCGGGTTGGGGCTGGTCATCGTCAAGCAGATCGTCGAGCGGCACGGCGGGCAGGTCTACGTGGATACGTCACTGGGACGAGGCGCCAGCTTTTACTTTACTTTGCCGTTCGACAGGACGGAGGGTGCAACGTGAAAGAGCAACCTACAGTGTTGGTCGCGGACGACGAGCCGCAGATGGTGGGCATCGTCGCCTACGCGCTCCAGGCGGCCGGGTTCCAGGTCATCATGGCTTACGATGGCCTCCAGGCGCTGCAACAGATCGAGAAGCGCCATCCCGACCTGGTGATCCTCGACGCGATGATGCCCGGCATGGATGGCTTCGAGGTCTGCCGGCGTGTGCGCAGCGAGACGACGATCC
>PHCA01000083.1:22167-23104 GCA_002842085.1 Chloroflexi bacterium HGW-Chloroflexi-1 | reverse complement strand
TAATACCGAATACCCGTTTTTTGTCCGCTCGAACGCCTCGGTCAGCGCCTGCCGTGTCAGGGTGCGCACCAGGTGGCGGCGGTAGTCGGCGGTAGCGTGAATGTCTTCGCCGGGGTCTACGTCGGCGGTGGCGGCTGCTTCGGCCGCAGCTTCGATGGCGGCGGCGGTGGGCGTCTGGCCGAGCAACGCCCTGGCTGCCTGGGCCGCGGGGACGGGCGTCTCGCCGACGCTGACATAGGCGATGCGCGCAGCCGTGCAGCGGCCGCGTTCGTCCAAGGACACCAGCGCGGCCACGCCGACCATCGCCTCCGCGCCGGCCTGGCGGGCCGCCTGCCGGTAGCTCCAACCGCTGCGCGGGGGCATCGGCGGCAACGCCACCTCCACCAGTAGCTCGTCCGGCGCCAGGGCGGTCATGAACGCGCCGAGGAAGAAGTCGTCGGAGTTCAGCCAGCGGTCGCCGGTCTTGTTGCGCAGGTGGTAGCGGGCGTCCAACACCACTGCGATGGCCGGCAGGTGACCGGCGGGGTCGGCGTGGGCGATGTTGCCGCCGAAGGTGCTGCGGTTGCGAATCTGCGGCCAGGCGACGTGCGGCAGCATCTCGGCCACCAGCGGCGCGCGTTGGGCGATCAGCGGATCGTGCTCCACCGTGCTGTTGCGCGTCATCGCGCCGATCGTCACGCCGCCATCGGCCGCGGGTCGGATGAAGAACAACTCGGCCACATTATTCAGATCCACGAGCGCGGCCGGCTGCGCCAGGCGGAAGTTCATCGCGGGGATCAAGCTCTGGCCACCGGCCAGTACCTTGGCCGCGTAACCGAGTTGGGCCACATGGTTCAGCGCCTCCGCCAGGGAGGCGGGAGCGTAGTACTCGAAGGGGGCAGGTTTCATGTAGAGTGTATCTCCTCAACAATCCGCATCAGGCGAAGAATCGCTCGTA
>PHCA01000083.1:0-22162 GCA_002842085.1 Chloroflexi bacterium HGW-Chloroflexi-1 | reverse complement strand
TGTCCCAGAATGACGGCAGGGTGGCAGAGTTCATAACCGATCGTAGTCCATAGGTTGCGCAAGTCCGGCCGCGATCTCTTGCCTGGCGCGTCGAGCTGCAGCCACCAGTTGCGGTTGAGTCTTCTTGACCAACGCAGTCCAGCGAAAACTGTCTTGCAGATCGGCGATGTACTCCCTGATCTGATCTACCACCTGGTTTTGCGCAGGCTCAGGCAAGGACTCCATCATCCGCGTCATCGTCGCTATTGCTGTAGATGCCATAACTGCTCTCTCCCTACTGCTCAATCATCGTCAAGGCCCGCCCGGCGATGAAATCGCCGGGCTATTGAGCGGCGCCCCGTGAACGGGGCTTGGGTGCTACGAGATGTCCAGCCGGAATCATCCGGCGCTGCCTGGGTAGCCCGGACACTTCATGTCCGGGCGGTCTCGCGTCACGCGATCCTCTACTTGGGCAGCCGTTCATACCACAGCGGCGACGGCCCACCCTTGCCGCCCATCCACAGTTGGTACGTGATCTGCATGTGCCCCAGGTGCAGGGCGGTGTGCTCGATCACGTGCAGGATGCCCCAGCGCACCGTGACCTGGCGGCCCCTGGCGACGCGGACGCCGTTCAGGCCGCCTTCGGAGAGGGACGATAGCACCTCGGCGGTCTCCGCGGCCACGACCTCCAGGTGGCGTCACTTCGGCGATCCAGAAGTGCTCCGCGCCCGCGATGTGCGCGGCCAATACGGCCAGCGAGTTGGTCGCGTGCTCGTCCGTCCCGACGATGGGGCGCCAATTCAATGCCTCCGCGGGCAGGTCAGCGACCAGCGCCCGCACCTGGCCGCGGAGGTCGGTGAGAAGCTGGAGGTAGTGAGTGAGTTCTGCGTGCATGGCTGTCGCTCGATGCTGGAAGCTGGTGTCAGGCAGATGCCATTTCTGCCGCCGCGGGTGCGACCACCGGCTGGCTTTCCAGGTAGAGCGTGTCATGGCTCAGATCCAGTTCACCGGGCCATTCCACCGAACCAGCCACGACCCGCACCGCCTGAAAGACAGCGCGGTTTTGCAGGCGGACGAAGACGCCGCGCCGCAGATAGGGCTTCACATCAAATATCCGACACTCTTCGTTCTCGAACATTATCTCTAGTTGGTAATCGGTCAGGGGGTATACCTGTTTTACATAAGGATTCATGGACATCTCCAATCGGGGCATGATTGATTCTCCTCCAGAATAACCACGCGCTGTTGGGAGTGGTGCAATTCACGCGATCGCAGGCACAAGCCCCGCCTGGCGCAGACTGAGATAGGGCGTCACTTCGCGTTCGACGCATTCTTCCAGCCGATCTTTGGCCGATTCCAGGTCGTAGAGCGCCTGCAGGTTCATCCATACTTCGGCCGACGTGCCGAAGAAGCGCGCCAGACGCAATGCAGTGTCGGCGGTGATCGCACGCTTGCCCTGGATGATCTCGTTCACCTTGCGCGGATAAACACTCATGGCCTTAGCCAGCCGGTATTGGCTGATGCCCATCGGCTTCATGAGATCTTCGAGCAGGATTTCTCCTGGATGCACTGGCGGCATCTTTTCTTCGCGCATAGCTGGTCTCCTAATGGTAGTCTACAATCTCCACGTTGTACGCGTCATGATCAAGCCATTCAAAGCAAATTCGCCATCGCTCATTGATTCGGACGCTGTGCTGCCCTTGCCGGTCTCCGCTCAACGGCTCAAGCCGATTAGCGGGTGGAATCAGCAGATCGGCAAGTTCTTTGGCCGAGTGCAGATAGTTGAGTCTACGCAGCGCCGATCGCTGGATCTCCGGCGGCAGTTTGCGAGAGAACAGGCGATGGAAGATCCTCTCTGCTTCTTTGTCTTTGAATGACTTGATCATGAGCTATATTACCGCGAAATGGTAATACCGTCAAGCGACAATATGATGCCAGGCCTGATGACCATGGTAACGAAACCCTTCGCTGGCCTCTCGCCGCAACGCACTTCACAGAACCGACCCGCTCAGGGTGACAATCACGGGATGGTTTTCCATAATTGAAATGTGATCTGCATGTGCCCCAGGTGCAGGGCGGTGTGCTCGATCACGTGCAGGATGCCCCAGCGCACCGTGACTTGGCGGCCTCTGGCGACGCGGACGCTGTTCAGGCCGGCTTCGGAGAGGGACGATAGCAGTTCGGCGGTCTTCGCGGCCACGGCGTCCAGGCGGCGTATCAGCTCGGCGGCGTCGGCCGTGACCGTGCGGAACTCGGCGTCGCGGTTACACGGCCAGCGAGTTGGTCGCGTGCTCGTCCGTCCCGACGATGGGGCGCCAGTTCAGCGCGTCCACAGGCAGGCCGGCGATCAGCGCCTTGACCTGGCCGCGGAGGTCAGCAAGGATCTGGAGGTAGTTCTGGAGTTCAGGGTGCATTGTCGGTGCAGAAACTCGTCATAGCAGTCTTTCACTCAAATGACTGATCAGTCATTTGAGTGAAAGACCATCAGGCCGTCCAATC
Source organism: Chloroflexi bacterium HGW-Chloroflexi-1 (assembly GCA_002842085.1). GTDB lineage: Bacteria > Chloroflexota > Anaerolineae > CG2-30-64-16 > CG2-30-64-16 > CG2-30-64-16. Next base: position 19,684 of record PHCA01000083.1, on the reverse strand, counting down.
GAAGCGTCCTTCCCGTTCGCCGTGCAATTGCCACACCACAAGACCTGCGTGCGAGGCGCGGATGACTGTCCCGATACGCTTGGCCTGGGCGTCGAATTCAGGATGGCGCAAAACTCGTCGGGCAAAGATCGCTGCTTCTTCTTGGGCGACATCCAGAAAAACCAGGCCGTAACGGGCATGACACAGGCTCCGTTTGCAGAAGTCAGGGTCAACCGAGAAGAACGTCAGACGGGGGAGCGTAAGCAGGAAAGGGATGATCTCCTCGTCCTTCATCCCTTTCCGGCCGACTTCGATGCCGATCTGACGAAAGGGCACGCGCCATTTATGCAGTAGTTGGCGCTGGCTTTCCAGGATGTTCTCGTCCAGGATGTTCATGCCGGCATCGGCGTCAGCGCGAACTCGTCGGCGTGCTTGAGAAACGCCTCGCCTGACAGTTTTACAGCCTCGGCGATGGCGTCTTTGGTGATGCTATTGTGACACTCCGCGACGATGGTTTCCCACGCCAGCCCGCGAGCGAGCATGTCGAGCACTTGCCACACCATGATTCGTGTCCCGCGAAAGGTGGGCTTGCCGTGGCAGATTTCGGGATCGGCGACGATGTAACGTCCTAAAAAGCTGGCTTGTGTCTTCATAGTCATTTTATCACCTTCCCACTTGGAAGCTGGATGTTTGAAGCTCATGGTCGAGCGGTGTGGCATCGAGTTTCCAGTTGCGCGACCGCTGCCTGACGCAGGCTGAGATAGGGCGTTACCTCACGCTCGACAGATTCCTCCAGCCTATCTTTGGCAGATCCCAGGTCGTAAAGCGCCTGCAGGTTCATCCACACCTCGGCCGACGTGCCAAAAAAGCGCGCCAGGCGCAACGCAGTGTCGGCGGTGATCGCACGCTTGCCCTGGATGATCTCGTTCACCTTGCGCGGATAAACACTCATGGCCTTGGCCAGCCGGTACTGGCTGATCCCCATCGGCCTCGTGTCTCCTCGTGTCTCCTCGTGTCTCCTAATGGTAGTCTACGATCTCTACGTTGTAGGCATCATGGTCAAGCCATTCGAAGCAAATCCGCCATCGCTCGTTGATCCGGATACTGTGCTGCCCCTGCCGGTCTCCGCTCAACTGCTCGACTCGATTGGCGGGCGGGATCAGCAGATCGGCGAGTTCTTTGGCAGAGTGCAGATAGCTGAGTCTGCGCAACGCCGATCGTTGGATGTCCGGCGGCAATTTGCGAGAGAACAGGCGGTGGAAGATCCTCTCGGCTTCCTTATCCTTGAATGACTTGATCATGGGCCATGTTACCGCAGAATGGTAGTACCGTCAAGCGACAATATGCCCAATACCCAATATCTAATACCTACTTCTCTCGCCACGCCACAAACCGGCCCCACATGCTTTCCGCCTCCATCACCTTCTGCGGGTAGCAGCCGATGTAGTAGCGACCGCTCTTCGCGCGCGCGATGTCGGCGCCCAGGTTTTCGGCGTGGACGATCTTCTTCGGGAAGAGGTTCAGGTGCGTGTCCTGGTAGTAGTGATCCAGCGGGAACATCTCGTCCCAGCCTTTGCCGAAGTCAGCCACCAGCCTGGCGTTGGCTTCCGCGAAGGTCTTCGGATGCCACAGGCGCTGGATCGTGTTCATCGGGTGATCCTGGCTCACCGCGTCTACGCCCAGCCATTTGAGCTGCTTGTCCACGCACCACTGGGCGAAATCGGGCGAGGGGCCGGGGTGCTTGATCATGTAGCGGAACTCGTCCGACTCCGGGCTGATCCAGCCGTATTTGTACCAGCCGGTCTTGGTGATCAGGATGTCGCTCTGGCGGACCTCCACCACCGACTCGATCATCTTGGGCGTATAAACACTCGAATCGCTCACGAGATGCGAGATGTCCGCGATCACGCCGGGGCCGACCCATTCGCTCAGCGGTACCTGGCCGATGGCGCGGCCGGTCGGCCAGAAGTGTTTTTCGCCGTCCATATGCGTCGCCAGGTGGATGCTGGCGTTGCAGATCGAGCCGTTGCGGCCCATGCCGAAGTGCTGGCCGCCGACCCGTTTGGTGTAGTTGACGGTCAGTGGGACGTAGTTGGCCCATTGCGGCGTCTGCACGCTGAACGGGATGGTCATGTCCAGCATATCGGCGGATGTCATGGCGGCCATGAAGTCGGCATCGCTCACGCCCTCCGGCGCCTGGTACGCACAGACGCGTGCCCAGGCGGTCTCCACCTCCATGAAGGGGATCGGCATGATGGTAATCCAGGCGCGCTGGTTCTTGAGCTTATCGATCTCGCCGACGATGCACTCGGCCAGCAGCAGGTGCGCCTTGGGCATGGTGATGTGGGTCAGTTCGTAGTATTCGTCCTGGGGGAACATCTCATCCCACGTCTTGCCGTACTGCGCCTTGAGTTTGGCCTCGGCCAACTGGAAGTGATTGTCGTGCATCCGGCGGATGGGGGTGTTCATCGGGTGCTCGGCGCAACCGCAGTCCACCCCGACCACCTTCAGCTTCATCTCCAACGCCCACTTGAAGAAATCGGGCGACGGGCCAGGATGCCGCACCAGGAAGCCGAACTCCTTGGACTCGACGCCGCCCTGCGCGGCGGGGTTGACCACGTCCGGCTGATCCCACGAGTAGCGGTGATAGCCGGTGTTGACAATCAGGATGTCGCCCGGCCGCACGTCTGCCCGGCTCATGATCATCTCCGGCGTGTAGAGGCTGTAGTCGGACACCAGATCCGAGATGTCGGCCACCACGCCGGGGCCGCACAGGTCGCCCAGCGGGACGTCGGACATGGCACGGGCGCCGGAGTGGAACGCCCGCTCGCCCACCAGGTGCGTGCCGACGGTGTTGCTCCAGTTGAGGATCTGCCCGTTGGCGCCCTGTCCGCCGCCATACGCGCCGGTCACGCGCTTGAAGAAGTGGACTTCGAGCGATTTCTCGCCCGGCCACGGCGGCGTGAAGATACCGCAATCCTGGGTCAGGTCGTAGAGTTTGGCGTTGGCCATCATCGAGATGAATTGGTCGCGAGTCATGTGATGCTCCTTTCAAAAGGGGTATTGGGTATTAGGTATCAGGTATTAGGGATTGTTTGGAGCCAGGTGAGTTCAGCTTCCACGAAGAGCGGCGCCTGGGCATCGTTTGACCATTCGGTAACGCTTTCAAGGGCTATGAGCGCTTTGATAGCGGCTGGCAACGGCGGATCATCCGCGTAGGTGACGATGTATTCAGCAGCCGGTTCGCTGACGGACGGCGGCTTGGCGGGGCTGCGCCGTTGGGTTTTGAGGCCTCCGCCAAAGGTGTTCAGTTGCCGCGCCAAGTCGGTCAACTGCGCCGCGTGCTGCGTCACCTGGGCCGAAGGCATCAACTCACGGGTCAGCGCCCGATTCAGCCAATACTTCATCCCCGCCTCCAATCCCCAATCCCTAATACCATTAGCCCGACAGGCGCGTCAATGCCGCCAGATCTTCCGCCGTGCTGAACAGGATGCCGTGCTCGCCCGCAAAGGCAACCGCCTCCGGCGTGAAACCCGCCTGGGAAACACACCAGGCGCGGGCCTGTACACCCGTCGCCCAATCGCGCAATTGGGCCAACTCCTTGACACCGGCTCGTCGCAACCGCCACTTGACCTCAACCGCCCAGCGCGTGCCATCGGGGGCCTCGGCCAGGGCGTCCAGTTCGACCTGCCCGTCCGGCGAGCGATACGGTTCCACCTGGTTGAACGGGGGAATGCGCAGCACACCGGCTTGCCCGAAACAGGCCCCTTCAACCGTCTGACCGGCCAGTTTGCGCAGCAGCTCACGGATTTCGCTTTCTTTGGCGCGTCCTAACTGTGTCGAGACCCGCTGGAACCGTTCGGTCAGGTTAGCGATGTGGGACTTGAGATCCTCCGGTCGCGGGAAAGCATCCAACTGGATGCCTTGCGTCATCTGAGCCACCCAAAAACGGAACACCGGATCGTTGTAGCAATAGAGTCCATCGCGCTCGACCACCAGGTCCACATCGGCCAGCCAACGCAGATAACCGCGGGTCGCCGAGGCCTGGCGCCGCAGCCGACGGGCGATCTCGGACAGCACCAGGCCGTCCTCTGCGGCCAGGATTTGCAGCAGCGCTTTCAGGATGCCATACCCACGCGCCCGCTGAAGCGAGACATCGTACACGTAGCGACAGTAGTTGTAGATCAGCCCGCGGTCGGTGAGCGCCTCGAGCAAGAACGCATGGGCCACCTGTTCCGCTCCTGCCGTCTCTGGCGCTCCACCAGCCAGGTCGTGCAACCGTTCGGCCAGGGCTGTGACGTAGAACGGATGGCCGAACGTGTAGATGTAGATGGCTGCGTGGGCCGCCGGCAGCAGCCGCCCAGTCAGCTTCTCGGTCAGAGCCTGGGTGTCCTCGGCTGTGAAAGGCTGCAACTCCAGGCCACGAAATTGCAGAAACAACGGCGAAGCATGATCTTCAACCAGGTGCGTCATGGCGCTGATGGCCGATCCTGTGACCACGTAAGCTACCTGGGATACGCCCTGCAAAGCAGCCCGAAAGTGCTTGAGAGGATCGCCGACCCCTGGGAAGTTGCTCAGGATACGGAGCTCGGGGAACTCGTCCAGGAAGTAGAGCAGCGGACGCCCCACCGCCCGCGCGAGACGCTCAGGAAACTCAAAAGCCAGGTTGAGCAGCAGGCTGTGGTCGGTCTTCTGTTTGCCCAGCTCGTTGATCAGCGTGCTGGCCGTGCGTACCACATCGGGGATGGCCGCCGCTTTGGTTTGCAGCAGGTTGGCGGCCGTCCGATAAGCATCGGCCGAACCTCGCCCGCGCTCCAACGCCCAGAAGCACGATAAGCCGATGTACCGCTGTGTGAAGATCTCCGGTGAACTGCACAGGTCTTCCAGGTCCAGATAGACGGGCAATACCTGATCCGCGGCCAGCAACCGGCGCATCGCCTCCTGGCAAAGGAGGGTCTTGCCGATGCGCCGCAGGCCAAACAAGGCGACATGGCGGGGGTGGCCTCGCTGCAGGTCTTCAGCCACGCGCTCCAGTGTCGCCAGTTCATTCGCGCGGTTGGTAAACAGGGGGTATGGAACAGTTGGGTTAAATCCGGTCATTGGCGTAACCCCCAGATCGGTCATCCAACTTATAACTCATCTGAGTTATAACTCATTTGACTTAATCATATCATTTTTGACTGCAAACTACAAATGGGGGCTGGATACCCTTAGGTATTGGGTATTGGGTATTGTTTGGAGCCAGTTGAGCTCCTCTTCGACGAAGAGCGGTGATCCGGCGTCGGTTGACCAATCCAGAGCGTACTCCAGAGCTATCAACGTCTTGATTGTCTCTGACAGTGTTGGAGTGTCAGCTCGTTCGACGGTGTATTCGACGGGAGCCTCGCGCACGGCTTTCGGCGGCGGGCTACTGTGACGTTGAGTCTTCAGGGTTGCGCTGAAGTTGTTCAGTTGGCGAGCCAGATCGGTCAACTGCGTAATGTAGTTCTGCACCTGCTCGGACGGTATCAGGTCGCGGGTTGCCGTCCGATTGAGCCAGTACTTTGTCTCGAACAGGCTGCCCCGTGCATAATACAGGAATTGCAGCTTCTCGCCGTAGTGAAACCGCCCATATGACTCCGCGACATTCGCCCCAATCGAATCCGCCGCCCGCGCTAACTGCGACCCGACTGTATCCCGCTCGAACGGCTTCCACCGCACCACCTGCCGCCAGATCCCATCGGCCACGGCTTCAGCGGCTTGCAACACCCGCAACTCCTCGAATTTCATCGGCTCAGCCATCGTCGCCTCCTAATACCTAATACCCAATACCTGTCACTCCGCAAACCCATACCTCTCCGCATACGCAATCAACGCGTCCTCAAACACCTTCATCGGCGCCGACACGACACCCGCGCCGACCTGACCGATGCCGGGGTCGCGATGCGCCACGCCCGTATTGACCCGCGGGGGAATCCCCTTTTCCACCACCTTGCGGATGTCAATGCCGGTCGGCGTGCCGCGGAAGTCGAGCGGCGGCATGGTGAAGAACTTGTGCTCGGCGTAGGTGATCTCGTACATGTCGAGCGTGGTGTTGACCGCATCCTTCGCATGACCGCCGATGAAGGTGACGATGGCCGGCGCGGCCGCCATCGCAAAGCCGCCGATGCCCGCGGTCTCGGTGATCGTGCTGTCGCCGATGTCGGGATTGGCGTCCCGCTCCGTGAAGCCGGGGAAGTAGAGCGCCTTGACGACGCCGGCCGGGGCGGTAAACCAGCGGTCGCCCAGGCCCGAGACGCGGATGCCGAAGTCGGTGCCGTTGCGGGCCATCACGGTGACGATCGTGCTGCCCTCGACGTTGTGACCCGCGTCGGTCATCGTCTTGCAGGCCGCCATGACCGGGTTGAGGATCGCCAGCGCGTTGTCGCCGAGCGTCTTCAGGATGTCGGAGGCGACGTCAGGGTTGGGCGCGGTCTTGACGATGTACGGGTCAAGGCTCTTCAAGAAGAGCAGCGAGGCGGCCGACAGGCGGTTGTGGCCGTCGTCCCCCATGTGGAGCGCCTGGCCCAACAGGGAACGCAGATCGATGCCGCCGCACAGCGCCAACGCATCGTGCACCACTGGCGCCAGCACGTCGTTCAGCCAGTGCATGCGCTCCAGCACGTCCTCGCTGTACGCGCCCATCCGCAGCACCTTGCCGCGGCCTTCGTTGATGCCGGAGTACGCGCGGTTGCCCTGGGTCTGATTCTCGACGATGTAGACCATCATGGAAGGCGAGATCAGCCCCGCCATCGGGCCGACGGCCGCGTGATGGTGACACGGCTTGAACTCGATGGCGCCGGAGGTGATGAGCGCCTCCGCATCGTCCCAGCCCTGGGCCTTGCCTTCCAGGATCAGGCTGCCGACGGCCGCGCCCTTCATCGGGCCGGCCATGCGCTCCCACGTCACCGGCGGCCCCGCGTGGAGCAGCAGGTTGTCCCTCATGCCAGGGATCACGTCCCGCGCGCGGCCCACGCCGATCAGCACCGGCCGGGCTTCCATCATGCGGTCTACGGTTGTCTTGTTGGCTTGTTCGATGTCTATCATGTTAGTTTCCCTTCATCCTCTCCAAAATCATCATCAGCTTCTCGTTCCCTCCCGCGGGCGGACGCCAGTCTACTTGAATCGCGGGCACACCCTGGGCGATCAGGTTTTCGGCGAACGACTCCAGGCCGACGTTGATGGCGGAGAGGGGGCGTTGCAGGGTCGCCAGGTCTACGGGTTGTTGGGTATTGGGTATTGGGTATTGGGAATTGAGGGCGCGCAACAAGCGGCCTGCATAGCGCACCACGGTTTCATTGCTGGCGTCTACCCAGGCGCCTGCGGCACGCAACTGCTCGATCTGGCTGACCAAGTTCTGCGGATCCTCGTCCGTGCCGGTGACCACCGCGACCACCTCCAGGTAGCGACCGGCCGCGGCGGCCGTGGCCTTCGCCTTAGCGATCGCGGGGGCCAGCTCGCTGGCGGGGTTCGGGTGCGAGCCGTAGCCGATCACCACGTCGAGCATGATGACCGCGACCTCGGGGTCGGCCGCCTCCTGCATCAGGCGGCGGATGCGCAGCTCGTTGTCCATCATCGGGTGCAGCCGGCCCACGGTGAACTCGTCCTCGCCCAGGTCGATGATCGTGTGCTCCTGGCTCACCAGCGAGTTGGGGATGCGATCGGCTTTGTTCAGCGGCGCGTTGGCCCAGACCTTCGGCAGGTAGCCCTGCAGGAGGTACTGCGCCTCATATGCCAGCGTCCCGCCGGAGAAAAGGCCGCGGAGGTAACGTTGGGTGGGGGCGAAACCTGACCCCCCGACCCCCTTCCCTGCGAGGGAAGGGGGAGGTATGCTCCCCTCCCCTGGCAGGGGAGGGGCTGGGGGAGAGGTCAGCTCCATCGCCAACCGCGCCGCATCATCCAACCCCGTCGCGAAATACAGGTTGTCCATCTGCCACGTCGAGGCCGGCCGGCCGATGAAGTTGACCACCACCGGCTTCGGCGCGGAGCGGGCCACCTGGAGCATCTCTTCGGCGACCTTCGGCGCGGGCGGCTTGGAGACCAGCACGATGACGCTGGTCTCGGGATCGCGGGCGAGGAGGTCGATGCCCTGGCGGAATGTCACCGCGCCGACCTTCTCGGTGAGATCGCGGCCGCCGGCGCCGATGCCGTAGGAGACGCCGCCGCCGAGCTGGTGGATGCGGGCCGTCACCTGCTGCAAGCCCGTGCCCGCGGCCGCCACCACGCCGATCGGCCCCAGGCGCACCTTGTTGGCGAAGCCGAGGCCGATCCCACGGATGAGCGCGGTGCCGCAGTCCGGCCCCATCACCAGCAGGCCCTTGGCCGCGGCCATCGCCTTGAGCTGGATCTCCTCCTCGACCGGCACGTTGTCGCTGAAGAGGAAGACGTGTTTGCCCAGGCGGAGCGCGTTGCGCGCGACGACCGCAGCGTAGCGGCCTGCCACCGAGACGAGCACCCAGGCCGCATCGGGCAGCAAGCGCGTCGCGGGCCGCGGTTTCGTCCTCGGCCCGCACGACGATCAGGAGATCATCGGGCCTGGCGGTCTGCGCCTCGGCCGGCAGCAGGTCAATCGCAGCCAGCAGTTCTTTGTTCGTGGGGGTCCCCATGATCACGCCGGCATCTTGCACGCCGGGCAGATCCGAGAGGGTGCGTTGGAGCAACATGAGGAAGGCGGAGTCGTAGTAGGCTCCGCGGCGGATGTCAACCAGGGTAGCTGTCATTGGTACCTCAAGGGATGGTAAGTTGGTAGCTGGTAGATTGGGAGAACGTCGCCCCGATTAGAGGTCATCCGGGTTGAGTCCCGTGGCCTTGGCGATACGCGCCAGCATCCGGGGGCCGAGTTCTTCTCTGTCGTGAAACGCCCAGACGACGTCCGCCCAGCCGGGACGCGAGAGCGTCAAGTGCGAACCGGCCTGTCGCTTAACGCTCCAGCCGATGCGCAGCAGCGCGGCCAACACGCGCCTGGCCTGGGTGGACGGCCACTGGCTCATACGGCAGCAAAGGCAATGCGCATAAAGGCGGCCGGTTCTTCGCTGTGTTCCAGACGGTCGGCAAGGACGCGCAGCCCCAACGCCTGGACTTTGGCGATGGCTTCTTTTTGCGTGCGGCCGTAGGCCAGAACACCGGGCAGGTTGAGCACCTCGGCAAGCCACCGTCCGTCTTCTTCTTGTTCGTACTCGATCTTGAACTCCATCAGCCCACTCCACGATTTACACTTCCGTGCTGGTCACTCAAGCCGCGAGCACCTCGACGTACCGACTGCGGGACTTCGGCTGCGGGAACAGTTTTCCTTCTTCGCGGAGACCTTCCAGGTGAAACCCGATGGCTTCTTGGATCAGCCGAAGCGCCTCGGACTGCGTTTCTCCGACCGCGACGCAGCCGGGCAGGTCAGGGGCATAAGCGCCGTAGCTGTTATCGCCTTTTTCCAGAATAACTACGTACTTCATAATCTGACCAGTTGCCAGTCGTCTTCTTCGAGCAGGCGGAGGACGTCGCGAACTTTCATAACCACGCCTCGGATTTAAGTGAATCCAGTCTCGCGACTGTTGACAAGTCAGGCCGGCGCTCCGACGAGGCCCGCGGTGACCGCTTGTCGGGCGCGCCATAGCTGGCGTGCCGCTTTCGAGCGAGGCGCCGGTGTTCCATAAAGCATCCCCGTCGCGCTGATGTCCTCATCCACGTCCGGCCAATGAACCCCGGGCCCATTCCCGATGATCTCGTAGTGGCTGCGCTGTTCTGGTGTTGTGTCGGACAGGCGCCATGACCACGCCAGGGGAACGCTGATGGTGCGACTATCGGTGAGTTGCGCGATGATGGAGTCGTCTGTCACCTTTGCAGAAACGATGCGCGGCGAGCCGCTCACTTCATTACTCCCTCGAATTTCCGGATGATGGTTTCTGGTAACGGATCGTCAAAACCATCCGGCGTCTGGAACTCGCCGGCACACACGCCGAACGGTCGCAAGGATTCAGGCGCGGAGATGGTCTCTTGCGCCCGCTGCGTCGCTCCTGGCGCATTAAGCAAATGGCATACTTCAAAACCATCGTCCAAATCATCCCACCACACTGCATAACCGCGCGGTTCGATGCTCCACCTGGCGCGTTGCTCCGGCGCAGCTTTTGCCAGCCACTCGAAGCGTGCCAGTGGGACAGAAATCTCAGCGTCGTCGCTCAGGGCAACGTAGACTGTAGAATCGGCAAACCGAACGCCGGTTGCGGCTAGCGGTTTGCCACGGGTTTTAGCGATTGAAGTAGTCATGCCACACCTCAAGCAGGCGTTCTCTGTTCTGTGCGGTTACCCCCAAGATGCGATTCAACTCACGCCGGTTGTAGCCATGGTTGTACTCGACGCCGATGGGTGACAGCCAGATCTTGGCCACATTTTCGCCGCGTAGCACGTGAACGTGCGGCGGCTCGACGATGTCGGAAGAGTAGAACCTGAACTTATAGCCTTCGATGACGATGGTCGGCATAGTGATAGCTAACCTGCTACGTCCACAAGAACGGCCGCACCTCGATCAATCGGTGCAGATTCCGCTGGTCTTCCTCGTGCCATTCGTCTTCCAGCTCACGGGACTTGTCCAGGGCCGCATAATACTCCGGATACTTCTCCCGATCAGGAAATGACATAACGCCGGCTTCGGAGATGACGTACTCCTCATCAGGAGGGGAAGCGACGTCATCCACAGGGTCGTGTCTATTGGGCCGCGCCTCTTTCCACCACTGGTACAGTTGCGTGATCTCGTTCCAGGCGTTGCGATATAGCTCCTCGTGCTGCCAGTCAATGATCTCATCGGGCTTTTCCTGCTCGATGAAGTCCACCAAGACCTGGAATGCGGCATGGAGCAGGATGGTATCTCGGTCGTACCACTGGCCTTTGTTGAGTGTGTGAATCTTGAGGTACTTCATGCCCGACACCTTCCTATTCTCCTGGCGTGACTTCCCCATCCTCGGTGAAGATCATCGGCCTGGCAAGTCCGGCCTGAATCTCAGTCAGGGCCTCGTCAGCCATTTTTTCGAGCAGGCGTTGCGACTCCTCGGTTTCAAGCAGTGCGTCCCAACGGGCGTCTGCCTCTCCTTCGGCCGGCATCATTTGAGCCAGGATCACTTGTCCTCCGTCATTGTTGCCAGGGAATGGCGTTTCAGGAACGCTGTCAATACAGATGCGCATACTCTTCTTCGTAAACTTGCCGCCAAATCTCGCGCAGGTTAGCAATCACCTCTTCTTTGGTCTCGCCCAAACCGAATCCACCGGAAGTACGAATTTGCTGTTGGAGTCGGCCGAAGTCGCGCTGCCAGGCCTCGTGCTTGATCTCTGCCAGACGACGTTGCACTGCCTGTCTGATGAAATCAACCAGGTTGGGAAATTCCAGTTCTTTTTGCGCCCAGACGAGCTCGCGATAGAGATTGTCGGGGACTTCCCAGTGAATCGCCTGTGTCATTTCATATCTCCTCAAGGGCTACTCGACTACTCCCACGACACCCTTGCGACACCGAGTATAACCCGAAACCGCTATCCGCGCAACTGACTTGCGATCCTACGCCAACGTCCGCTTCTCCCGATCATAATTCTGCCCCAGGAACGCGGGTGCCCGCGCGCGGCGGAACGTGAACATCATCACAAGCAGCGTGGCCAGGTAGGGCAGCATCAGCAGGAATTGGTAGGGGATACCCCCGCCGCCGACCTGCATGCGGAACGCCAGCACTTCGATCCCCGCAAAGAAGAGCCCACGGGTGGGAATAGTTATCCGTTGCCGAACGCTTAAACGGGCGTGCGCCGCACTTGGACCTGGTGTGGCGCACGCCGGGAGAGCAAATTTACATAACAAATCAGGCCGGCGGCGTCACCAGCAACCGCTGCGAGATCCCGCGCACGCCTTCCACCCAATCCAACAGCTTGATGCGGTCGGAATCCACATGGTCGTAGCCTGCGCCGACCAGGTAGGCCAGCAGGCCCAGGTAGACCACGCCGATCGCGAGCCGGCCGACCGGCGTCAGCGCGGGTGGGGTCAGTTTCACGATTGCCAATCCGGTGGCGATCTTGTCCACCACGTTGTCCTTGGCCGCGAAGCGGGAGGCGAGCAAGGTGACCTCGTCATGGCCCATGATCAGCGCGGCCTCTCCCGCACTGTAGTCGGCGATCCAGTCGGCGATCTCTGTCTCGATGGCAGGCGTGCCGTACAGCTTATCCACCAGGTCAGGGAACAGCGTGCCCGCGTGCAGGTCCGCCAGCCAGGCCGCGAGCTGTGTGTGCGCCTCGTCCAGGGCGTCGATGCCCAGCAGCGCGAGGATCTTCTCGTTGGCGGCGATCACGAAATCGATCACGCGCCGGCTGATGCCCACCAGGTCAACGCCGAGTTTTGCAGCCAGATCCCCGCCGACGATCCGCAGCGCTTCTTTCAGCAGCGCCGCGTCCAACAGCAGCAGCCCCTGCACGACGTGTCCGCCGGTTGTCAGCACGTCCGAGCGGATCCCGGTCAGCGCTGTGTGCACCGCGGCCGTCATGGCGGACCTGGCGTCGCCGACGGCGCGCACGCCCCGGCCCGCGACCGCGCCGGCCAGGTAGGCCTCGGGCGCTTCGATCAGCGCCTGCAGCTCGGCAATGTCCGCGGGTGCCGCGGCCAGGCCGCGCGTTGCCGGCGCTTCGCCTCCGGCCAGGTGGCTGGCGACGACCAGATCGAGCGCCGCGCCGGCCAACAGTTGCACCTCCGCGGCGGCCCGGTCCAGCGCGGTCGCGCCGCCGGTCAGGCCGGCCTCAGCAGCCTCGCACAGCGTCCGGGAAGCGGGCAAGAGGGTATCGGCCGGCGCGGCGAATTCACCGATGCCGACCCCCCGGGTCTCCGCAGGCGTCAACAGCGCTTGAACCCCGGCCGCATAAGCGGCAGCCAATTGACGACGTTCGGTAGATTGGTAGACGGGTAGATTGGTAGACGGGTGACTGGGATGGACATGCGTCACCCTGTCACCTTGTCACCCTGTCACCCCGTCACCGGCCGCGGCCGACGGTGGTTGAGGAACAGGCCCACGGCCCCGATGAGGATGGCCCCCAGCGCGATCCACTGCGCGGTGGCCAGGCTGCCCATGCGCCAGGCGTCGGGGCGGAACAACTCGACCCAGAACCGCCCCACCGGGTACCAGATCAGGTAGAACAGGAAGACGTCCCCATCGCGCAGCCAGCCCTTGAAACGCCGGCCGGCCCACCAGAACAGGGCAAAGCCGGCTATGTTCCACAGCATCTCGTAGTAGAAGGTCGGGTGAAAGCCGTGAGTGGCGTACCAATCCCTGGCAGCCTGGGTCAGCCGGTCGGGCAATCCGCACGCCATCGGGGAGCCGGTCGGCTCCTGGCAGGGATAGACCGGGTTGATGTGGAAGGCCCAGGGCCGGTCGGCGGGTGGGCCGTAGAGCTCCTGGTTGATGCGGTTGCCCAGCCGGCCGATGGCCTGCGCCAGCAGCAAGCCGGGGGTCGGGATGTCGAGCCAGCGCAGCAGGTTCAGTTTGGCGATGCGCGTGTAGAGCACGATGGCGATGATCCCACCGGCCACTGCGCCGTAGATCCCCAGCCCGCGGAACCCGCCGTGCCAGAACGCGATGATCTCGATGGGGTGTGCGCGATAGTAGGCCCAACCGGCGAAGTTGCCCGTGGGCGTCGAGAAGACGTGGTAGAGCCGGGCGCCGATGATGCCCAGGATCAACGCCCAGGTCAGCACGTTCCAGACGTGTTCGGGGTCTTCGCCGCGCCGCGCGGCCTCCCTGGTGGATAGCCAGGCGGCCAGCACCGCCCCGCCCACGATCAGCAGCCCGTACCAGTGCACCTGGAGGGGGCCGAGTTTCAGCAAGATGGGATTCATGAAGTCGCTCCTTAAGACATTGCGAGTTGGTAGAGGGCGAAGTGTAACCTTTGGCCTGTGTCTTTCATCCTTCAGATAGCCGCATTATAGTCCAGGACGCTGTTCAGACGCAAGTGGACGACTCTCCGATTGCGAGTTTGCCCAACCTGGACAGATGGCGTACAATCAAACGGTACAAGGTGAAGACCTGACAGGTTTTCGGAAACCTGTCAGGTCTGGCTTCTCGCTGGAAACCTGTCAGGTTTGGCTTCTCGAAGGAGGCCCACATGCGATTCGGAATCATGGCCATGCAGATCGGCGCGCTGATCCCCAGCGCGCCGCCGGCCGGCGTTACTTCGGGCGGACCCGGTGACCTGATCGCACACGCGACCCATTTCGATCACGCCGCGCTCGTCCGGTCACTTCACGCCCAGGGCTTCAACCCGGTCGAGCTGGGCGGCGACCTGTCCCTATTTATGCCCCACACCTTCGCGCCCCCGGCCATCGCCGGGCTGGCCGCGCTCCAGGCCGAGACCGGCGTGAGCTACACCGTACACCTGCCGCTCTGGTCGGTCGAACCCTCGACGCCGTTGACACCCGTCCGAGAAGGCTCGGTGCGGGCGGTGACCGAAATCATCCGGGCGATCGCGGCGCTGAAGCCGGAGGTCTACGTATTGCACGCCACCGGCTCGCTCGCGGCCGAGTTCTACGGCATGCGGTTGCCGGCCGCGGGCAAGGCGCTCATCCTGCGGCAATTCCAGGCCGCCGCCCGCCATAGCCTGGCGACCATCCTGGCCGAGACCGGCATTCCCAGCCGGCAACTGGCCATCGAGACCATCGAGTTCCCCTTCGAACTGACGCTGGAACTGGCGGAGGCGCTGGACCTCTCCCTGTGCCTGGACGTCGGCCACGTGCTGGTTGGTTTCTCGGGGCCGGTGGACCTCTTCGACGCGCTCGAAACCTGTCTGCCGCGCCTGGCCGAGATCCATCTGCACGATGCGCCGTGCCTGACGACCGCGGCGCGTTGGCAAGGCCCCGAACGGCAGACCGGCTACGGCCAGGATCACCAGGCGCTCGGCAAGGGCGACCTGGACCTGGGCCGTCTGCTCGACCGGCTGATCGAGGTGGACTTCCGCGGCCCGGTGATCCTCGAACTGACCGTCGAGGAGGCGCTGGCGTCACTGGATGTGATCCGCGCCGTGCGACCGGGCGTTTTGGCCTGAACCGTCTCGAGCTTTCAAAGAGCCACTCCTCATGAAACGAGATATGCGCTGGTACGATCACATCAGCATCAACTTCTACTGGTTGGGCATCAACATCGCTTCCAGCATCATCACCCCGGTGCTTTTGCCCTATCTGGTCGTGCTCTTCATGCCGCCGGAGCAGAAGAACACCTACCTGGCCACCGTACGGGTGATCGGGCTGGCGGTGGCCATGCTGGTCCAGCCGCTGGCCGGGATGCTCAGCGACCGCAGCACCCTCCGCTGGGGCCGGCGCCGACCTTTCATCGCCGCGGGCGCGTTGCTCAACGTGCTCTTCCTGTTCATCATCGGTGCTTCGCCGGCGTTCCTGGGTTCATCGCTGGACGGTTTCACGCGCACTGTATTTGGCGTGACCGCCGCGTACGCGGTCTTGCTGATCGGCATCGGGTTGCTCCAGGTCTCATCCAATGTCGGCCACGGCGCGCTGCAAGGCCTCATCCCAGACCTGGCGCCGGAAAATCAACGCGGGCGCGCTTCGGGCGTGAAGGCCGTGATGGAGCTGCTGCCCGTGTTCCTGGTCATCTTCATCGGCCCGTTAGTGGACGCGGGCAAGATCTGGCTGACCGTCGGCATCATCATGGCCGGGTTCGTTAGCACGATGCTGATCACGGTCCTGGCCGTCCACGAGGAGCCGCTGCGCGAGAAACCCGCCGGCGGCATGCGGGAGTCCTTCCTGCGGCTGCTCGGCCTGACTGTGCTCTTCGTGGCGGTGACGCGCGGCGCGGTCTGGCTGGTGCGCGGCAGTGGCGCCTGGCTGAGCGGGCAAGGCGCGACGATCGGGGTGCAGGTCGCGGTGGTCGGGCTGGCCGGGCTGATCGGCATGGCGGGCGCGATTTTCGTGGGGGTGTACTACGGCGCCTGGCTTGGTATCGGCAAGGCAGCCCGCCAGCAATCCTCGTTCATCTGGTGGGTCGTCAACCGGCTGCTCTTCCTGGCCGCGGTGGGTTCCATCCAGGGGTTTGCGCAGTACTTCCTGCGGGATGTCCTGCATATCCCCAACGCGGCGACGATGACCACCGTGCTGCTGGCCGTGGTCGCGGTCTTCCTGCTGCCCTCCGCGTTGAGTGGCGGCTATCTGGCTGACCGGTTCGGCCGCAAGCGGCTGGTGGGCCTCTCCGGGCTGGTCGCGGCCGCGGGCACGGTGCTGCTGCTCTTTGCCACGAACCTCCCGCTGGTGATCGTCAGCGGGTGTATCATCGGCATCGGCGCGGGGACCTTCATGGCGACCAACTGGGCGCTCGGCACCGATCTCGTGCCGAAGCGGGAAGCCGGGAAGTACCTGGGTATCTCCAACCTGGCGGGCGCGGGCGCGGGCATCGTCGGCGCGGGGATCGGCGGGCCGATGGCGGACTTCTTCAATGCGTTGCGGCCCGGCCTGGGCTATCTGGTCATCTTCGCCATCTACGCCGGGTTGTTCCTGCTCTCCACCGCCACGCTGACGCGGATTCGGCCACCAGCGACTCGGTCACAGACCTGACAGGTTTTGCAAACCTGTCAGGTCTGGCCTTTTGCCAGCCGCGCGACCTCCACCTCGAAGATCCGCCGCAGGATGGCCACGCTGCACGCGTAGGTGGCGTCGACGCCGAAGTAGCTCATGCTCTTGCTGAGCAGGCTCTGGCGCCGGCTGTACGGCGTGTCGGACGCGTAGTGCAGCAGGCCGATGTCGTACGGCGCGTTGATGAACAGGTTGACGATCTCGTTCATCGGATAACGCTTGGGGTAGATGTCCTCGTAGATCGCGCTGAGGTACGGGCCGGCCTCCATCTCCAGGTCGGTGTAGCCCTCCCGGTAGAAGACGTGCATGAACTCCCGGTTTTGCAGGAAGGTGCCGCGCACCGTGACCGCCTTCTGGTTGTCGAACACAGTGCCGTGCAACAGGTAGGGGGCCACGTCCTGGGCCAGGAAACAGTTCTTGAACAGGAAGGTGTTGCGCGATTGCTCGTCATACACCACGTTGGGGATCAGCACGTCCCCCACGCGGCCGCTGAGGGTGGCGGCTTTGCCCATCAGGTATACGCCCAGCAGGTCGGATGAGCTGGACGCGATCTGCGAGAGCAGGTGGTAGGCGGCAAAACCCAGCGGGTAATCGACGTTCACGATCAGCGCGTTGCTCTGGCGCAGGCGCTCCAGCCCCGGCATCTGCAAGCGCGGGTCGATCCGCCCGGTGTTCACGTTCTGCAGGTCGATGATCTGGCTACTGATGTCCAGCTCGGACGGCTCGTCGAAGCGGTAGATGGCTCCGGCCGCGGTTTCCGCATCGTACCACTGGCGGTGGCGTTCCTCGTTTCCCCGCAGATACGCCCGCAGCACGTAATAGAGGAAGTTCTCTTGGGCCCCCTTGTCGCGGCCCTCCGCCAGCCGCTGCCACTCCTCGGCCAATCCCTCAGGGTTGTGCGCTATTACGAATGCAGCCAGCGCGTCGCGCTGGCTCAAAGCATAGCCTGAAAGCAAGTTGGTCAGGCTGTGCGGGTTGCTGGAGACGAAGTAGATCGGCCGGAACTCCAGGTAGGTAGCGTCGGCCGCGCGGACCAGGTCATCCCACCAGGTCTGGACCGCTTTGCGATAGTCGTTGAATCCGCTGGCCAGGGATGTGACCCGGATATCGGTCGGGTGCGCGGCCAGGGCCCGGATTTTGGTGTCCCACTTCGACCCCCACACCTGATATAGCCGTGCCATGTCCGTCTCGTTCATTCCCAACGTCTCGCGCAGCGCCGCGGGCACGTCGGAGGCTGAGGCCCGGCCCGCGGCCAGGTCGTGGCCCAACTGGGTGGCCGCCAGCCGTTGGTGCAGCTTGTTCCACTCGATCTGGAAGGCGGTCAGCGAGGGGATCAGATCGTCGATGTCGGAAACGCTGGAGACGAAGGCCGCCACGGTGTCTTTCCCGTCGAAGAGCATCCGCCGCCGGCGTGCGGGGGCATCCACGCGCTGCCACTGCGTGATATCGCGAAACCCGCCGCGCAAGAACACCTCATCTGATTGGCCCATGACCACGCGCTGCACACAGTCCAGGCAATCGGGCAGGCGCAGCGCCGCGTAGAGGAATGCGGACGCGTCGAAGTCCGGCGACTCGGCGCCCAGGTGCAGGCTGGAACGCATTCCTTCGTGCGTCTCTTCCAGCGAGCGGATGCGCACGTCGCCGGAGCTGCGCAACAATGAGTAGTAGGTGCGGATGTACAGCTCGATCCCTTCGCCGGTGGTTTCGGGCACGGTGCGGATCATGAACTTGCTCCTTGACCTTGTTCTAAGATCGTGCTATTATCAGATATGATGCGACTGGGCTCTTACTCAAAGACACGATGACCATGCGGGTTGATGATCTCATCCGGATGCCAGACATAATCGAGAAGTTAGCCGCTGTCCACGAAGTCACCCAAGATGAAGTGGAAGAGGTCTTTCGGAATCGGCCGCGTTTTCGTTTCATCGAATCCGGCAACATCCAGGGTGAAGACGTTTACTCAGCAGAAGGGCGGACAGACGTTGGCCGCTACCTTGCCGTGTTCTTTATCCTCAAGTTGACTCAGCAAGCCTTGATCATCAGTGCCCGTAAGATGACTGGGCGGGAGCGCAAACGCTATGGCAGAAAATGAAACAGAACAATTGACGAGCATTTCCAAAGCGCGCTCGATCGAAGAGATCGCGGCTTTCTGGGACACTCACGACCTGATTGACTTCGAGGATCAAACGCGTGAAGTCGAGATCGAAGTGCGCCTGCCACGTTGCCGAAAGGTCACGTTGGCCCCTGAGTTGGCCGACCGGCTGACGGAGCGCGCCCGGCGGGATGGTGTGTCCACTGAGACATTGGTCAACCTCTGGGTCGGCGAGAGGCTCCTCGTTCCGGCGTGAGGTGCTTTTAAACCAATGGAATATACCAGCGGATCAGAGGATTGATCAGATAATCCGTTCAATCCCCTGATCTGCTGTTGTGTTTGTCCTTTACCTTCCCACCAGTGTGCGGAAGCGAGGATCGTCGCGGATGAAGTCGAAGTCTGGATCGCGGCGGGTCCTTTTCATACTGACCTCTCTTTTCTCCAGGGCCGTTCTGAGCAAAGCCAATACCTCGCTGCGCAGCCTTCCTCGTTGCACGCTTCTGGATATCATACATCATATTGTACTCTGTGGCGGATTTGGGGTCAAGCCGGGCGGGGGCCTTCCGGATTTTGGGCACTTGCCAGCCTTCGGCGTTTCGGTTACAATGGCGCTCAGATTTGCACCTGGCAGGGGCGGTGTGACCGTTTTTTTTGGAGGACGTGGGTGGACACGTTAATCTTGCGCGGGTGTGACTCGGAAAACACTGTGGCCGGTCTCCTGACCGAGCCATCGTGGCTCGGTCAGGAGACCGGCCACAGCCCCCCGGGGGGGATTATGGCTGTCGCTTGAGAGGATCCCGGGGAGCGTCTGTGCGGTGGGCAAACAAAAGCACCCCCAGCAGGATTCGAACCCGCAGCCTTCTGATCCGAAGTCAGACGCTCTATCCGTTGAGCTATGGGGGCGTGTATATACCGGTCGGAAATCAAACGAGTGCATTCGAAGCCAGAACCGCAAGCTGTCATTGCGAGCGTTTTTTGCGAAGCAATCTCGGATTGCCGCAATCGGGATTGCC
>PHCA01000406.1 GCA_002842085.1 Chloroflexi bacterium HGW-Chloroflexi-1 | reverse complement strand
TCACCGCCGCAATCAATGAGGCGGTTGGTCTGGGTGGCAAACTCCGGAAATCCAACGACAAACGGAAGAACATCCGCGACGCCTTCCGGAACGCCGTGAACCGGGCCATCACGTATCTGGAGAAGTATGACAAGCCGCTGGCCGCCCACCTGAAGGAGTCCATCAAGTGCGGCAACGAACCGGTCTACCGGACCGAAGAGGAGATCGTTTGGGAGGTCCGCCCGATAGTCAACGAATGACCCGGGACCACCCAGGAAGAAAAAACTAAAAAAAATTTCCGCTACGCCAAATGTAGCCATTGCGACGCCGGATGTAGCGCCTTCCCCAATGAAGGCGCGATCCGGCGTTTTTTATTGGTCAGCACAGGGTTGGCCACCGGGCGTGCCAGAACTTCCGAACAAGGAGACTGGCAGTGGCACAAGTCAACAAAGCACACCTCACCCCACCGAAGCGGCGACTCATCGAGTTGATGCAGGACATCAACTTCGGCCGCATCACCAACATTCCGGTCCGCGACGGCGAGCCGGAACTCACCCCTGACACGGTCATCGAGCGCGAGATCAAGCTGGGCGGACAGAGCGGTCCCCGGCCCGAGCGCGACCAGGATGACTTCATCCTCAAGCAAGAGGTCGTGGCGCTGCTGGAGCACCTCGCGCAGATGGGCAGCGGAAAAGTCTGCCTGCTCGAGATCAAGCACGGTCTCCCGTTCCTGATGCGCATCGAGGAACGGGCAGCCTGAACACGTAATGACCTGAACCCTTAGACACTGGACAACAAGCTGGACGCATGGCGGAGGCTGTTGTGGGTGTCGCCGAGCCGAATACGGCAATTGGCGGCGTACCTGCGACCCCTTCGCCCACGCGACAGCTTTGTCCTGTGATCTGGCCCGTGCCGACACCCACGCGGACCTCCTCCTCGCTCCGAGGAGGCCCCGATGGTTTCACAGAATTCTTACGACGGCATCGACAAGTATGCCGCCGACCTCATTCGGCACAAAGCACGTCAACT
>PHCA01000082.1 GCA_002842085.1 Chloroflexi bacterium HGW-Chloroflexi-1 | reverse complement strand
ACCCTCACCGGCTCCCCCTCGAGGTAGATCCTACCCCGATGGGGCTCATAATCGACGACGAAGATGAATTGGTCGCCAGCCTCGACCTCGTACTCGACCAGCGGGCCCAGATAGGTTGATCTTCGCACCTCACCAGGATAGCCTGATCCATCCGCGGCAAGGTGCACCATTTCCGGCCTGATGACCAGGAAAACACTATCCCCTATCTGAAAAGAATGCGCAGCGCGCTGAAGCTCTATCTGATCATCGAAGAGACCGACAGTCAGGATCGAATCGGAGACATCCTCAACTCTGCTCTCGATAAAATTCGCCTTGCCGATAAAGTCGGCCACAAAGACGGAGGCTGGCTTCTGGTAGATCTCCTGAGGCGTGCCCACCTGCTGTAATCGGCCCTCGTGCATCACGGCGATCCTGTTGGAGAGGCTCATCGCCTCCGCCTGGTCGTGGGTGACATAGACAGTGGTGATGCCCAAACGCTGCTGCAAATGCTGGATCTCGGCCCGCATCTGCACGCGCAGCTTGGCGTCGAGGTTGGAAAGCGGCTCATCCAGGAGCAAGACTTTCGGCTGCAATATCAGGGCCCGCGCGAGGGCCACGCGCTGTTGTTCTCCACCTGAGATCTGGTCGGGGGCTCGCTCCTCCAGGCCGATCAGATTCATCAGGTGTAAGACCATTTCCACCCTTTCTCGGATGAGCCGCGCCGGTAATTTCTGGAATTGCAGCCCATAGGCAATGTTCCTAAAGACCGAAAAGTGGGGGAAGAGAGCGTAGTTCTGAAAGACCATCGCTATCTGCCGTTTTTCGGGGGGGAGATGGTTCAGCAACTGCCGGCCGAGGTAAATATAGCCCGCTGCCGGACGTTCTAAACCGGCGATGAGGCGCAGGGTGGTCGTCTTGCCACAGCCTGAGGGCCCCAGGATGGTGATAAACTCGCCTTCGTTGATGATCAGGGAAAGGTCATCGACGGCTGTGACCTGGCCATCTTCGAATCTTTTGGTCAAATGCTCCAGGGCCAGACTCCCGGGTCTCAACATGTCCAAAATCTCGCTTTCCCGGCCATTCATTCAACAGACCGGCCCACCAGTCCAGGTACCACACAGCTCACAACCAGTATATCACGGCTTGTTGCCTGTTTCAAGAAAGCTATCGAGTTGCTCACGTGGTGTCGCGGCAGCAAAGTGCCCCGCAGCAAGAGCTGCGGGGCACTGTCAGCAAGGAGTTTGCACCGGGGACGGCCGGCTCCAGACCACCGCGGCTCATTCCTCCCGCCAGCTTGCTGGGGGTATCCGGACTGAGTTCAGTATAGTTGGCCAGGTTCTCTCAGCAAGCTTGTGGTGGAAACAGTAGACACCTTCCTATCGCCAGGTCAATCTCTTCCCCCTCGTTATAGATGACACCCGCTTCCCCTTGTACCCGCAGCTCGATTTTTCCCATCATTATCCTGTAGTCAAGGACGTTGCCCAGGTAAACAGCTCTCTTGATCGTCCCCCGGATGGGACCCGCACCTAGGCTGACATTCTCGGGCCTGATCGCCAGCACTGCCCGCTCCCCTTTGTTGAAATCACCAATGCCGCATTCTACTTTATGCACACCCGTGCCATCTTTCAACAGCACAGTTCTCTCGTCAATAACCTCACATTCTACAAAGTTTATCAATCCAATGAAATCGGCCACAAATCTGTCGGCCGGCTGTTCGTAGATCTTTCTGGGCTCATCTATCTGGTAGGCCAGCCCTTCGTTCATCACTACAGTCCTGTCGGACATGACCATGGCTTCGGCCTGGTCGTGGGTGACGTAGATCACCGTGATCCCTAACCTCTTCTGCAGGTCCTTTATTTCAAAGCGCATCTCTTCCCGGAGCTTGGCATCCAGGTTGCTCAGGGGCTCATCCAGCAGCATCACCTCGGGCTCCATTACCAGGGCCCGGGCCAGGGCCACCCGCTGCTGCTGCCCGCCGGACAACTGGTGCGGATACCGTGAACCGAGCCCTTCCAGTTTGACCAGAGACAGGGCGTGGTCTACCGTCTCTTTCACCTCTCCCCGGTTCATCTTGATTACTCTCAGCGGATAAGCGACGTTATCGAACACGCTCATGTGCGGCCAGACGGCATAGCTCTGAAAGACCATGCCCAGCTTTCTTTTCTCCGGGGGCAGAAAGATGTTTTTTTCCCCCGACGAGACAACCTCGTCCCCGAAGTAGATCTCCCCCTGGTCGGGTCTCTCGAAACCGGCGATCATGCGCAGAGTGGTCGTTTTTCCACACCCCGATGGCCCCAGAAGGGACACGAACTCGCCATCACGGATCGTGACGCTGAGGTTCCTCACGGCTGCCACTGCATCGAAGGTCTTCGTCACGTTGACAAGTCTGACTTCGCTCATCTGGTCACCCTCGTAATGACAAGATTCCCGACAAACACCAGCAGCAGGATAATGCCCGACATAGCCGTAGCCAGCAGAAAGTACCCATCTTCCAGCCGGTTGTAGATGGCCACCCCGATGGTCATGGTGTGCGTGGACACGAGCAGCACGGAAGTGGTCAACTCCCTGAAGGCCGGGATAAAGACCAGCAACCAACCGGCGACGAGCCCTGGTTTGATCAGTGGCGCGACGATGTCTCCGAAGGTCTTGAGCCAGTTCGCCCCCGAGACCCGGGCCGCCTCCTCCAGTGAAGTGTGCACTTGTTCCAAAGAAGCGGCCGCGGACTTGACACCGAGGGCCATAAAGTGGGCGCAATAGGCCGCCAGGATCAACCACAAGGTGCCATAGAGATTTGGGCCATACTTGCCCGTCCAGGCCAGCAACATGGCGATAGCCACCACCGTGCCGGGGATGGAGTACGGGAGCATAACGAAGAACTCCACCACTTTCCGCCCCTTTATTCTCGTCTTGACCAGAACGTAGGCGATGACCGAACCGACGATCATAACGATCGTGGCTGCAGCGACGGACAAGACCAGGCTGTTCCTCAGAGCCCCTCTGATCATAGAGTCCTTGAACAATTCGTGGTAATAGTTGTTCAAGGTCAGGTTCTCCCACCTCACCGGCTGGCCATAGACCTTGAGCAGTGACACCAGGTAGATCGAACCGATGGGCGCCAATACGGCCACGAACAGGAAGACGAGACAGAGAGCGAGAAAGACAGGTTTCCAGCGGCCAAGCTCGACGATGTGCGGCCGCATGCTTTTTCCGGCGAGGATGGCGTATTTCCGGCCGCCTAACAGACGACCTTCGAGGATGATGGCCGTCCCGGAAGCCAGGAGCAGGAAAACGGAGAGAGTAGCCCCCAACTGTAGCCCCTCGAAACTGGCGCTTTGAGTCTTGATGTAAATAAAGATCCGCGTCGTCAGCACGAAGAAGCCTTTTTCCATGCCCAGGAACAGCGGGATGCCAAAGTTGGAGATAGAAGCGGCGAAGGCCAGCAGGGCTCCGGCCATGATGCTGGGAGATACCAGGGGGAGGGTGACGTCCTTCATTACTTTCAGCATGCCCGCGCCGGCGGTCCTGGCGGCCTCTTCCAGGGTAGGGTCCATCCTCTCCAAAGCCCCGGCTACGGTGATGAAAACGAAGGGGTAGAAATAGATGGATTCCACCATAACAATCCCCCATGTGCTAAAGACATCGAGCAACGGGGTGGTAGTGTGAAACAGGCTCATAAAGGCCTTGTTGAAATACCCGCTTCTGGGGCTGAGAAGCGTTTCCCAGGCTATGGCGCCGATGAAGGGCGGCATCAGGAACGGCAGCATCAAGAGCGCCTTGAGAGCGCCCTTGAAAGGCAGGTCGGTCCGTCCCACCAGCCAGGCGAAGAATGAACCGATCACAGTCGAGCCCAGTGTCACCAACACACCTATGTACAGCGTGTTGCGGAGGGCCGTGTAGTTCTGCCGGCGAGTAAACACTTCCCTCCACAGGCGCGTGGTGAACTCGCTGTCCACGATGACGGTGTTGACGAACAGCAACAGCATGGGCCACGCTACCAGGATGACCAGCACCAGGATTGCCGCCCCCAACACCAGATAGCTAACGGATATTTCTTCTCTGCGCGGTAGTCTCATGGCTTCAGCACCTGTTAGAGAAAGGCTGGAAGATTGGAAGGTTGAGTACTCAACTTCCCCAAATCCTCAACCTTCCATCCTTCTATCCTCTCAGACTTCCAGACTTGCATCTTCCAGCCTCTCAGCCTTCATTCATGCATATTCCTACGGCGCCATGAACATCCCGTACTCGAACTCCTGAAGTAGCCCGTCCCGATTCTTCTCGATGTTCTCAAAGTCTATCGGGATCGCGTTGGCCAGGATTTCGGGCACGGTCGGCACACCTTCAGGTGGAGCGATGTCCAGATTCACAGAGAGCACCCTGAGTTGCACCAGGAACTCTTGGCCAGCCTGCGACAGGCAAAAGTCGATGAACTCCTGGGCTGCTTCCGGCTCATCCGTGGAGGCTAAGATCGCCAGCGGGCTGGCGATGGCCACCGCGCCGCTCTCGGGGTAAACGAACGCGATCGGACCACCTGCGTCTATCTGTTGCCGGACCATAAAGTCCACGGCCATGCCCACTTTGAGGTCACCGGAGGCTATCTTCCTGATGACGTCTTCCTGGCCGGAGACCACAACAGCCCCATTATCGGCCAGTTTTTTGAAATAGACGGCGTACTTGCTGCTCTGCTCGCCCTCGGTCCCGAACTTGTCCCGCAGCGCCTGGTATGCGTCGATGGCTGTGCCGCTGAACAAGGGTGAGCCCAGGCCCACATTGCCCTTCCACTTGGGATCGAGGAGATCTTCCCAGTCCTTGGGCGCTTCCTCAGCGCTGACCAGGTTGGTGTTATAGGCCAGGCCCATGTTGATCACCCGTCCGGCGCAAAAGTAACCGTCCGGGTCCTTGAACTGATCGGGGATGCTCGCCGGCGTCTCGTAGGGCATGAGCAGACCCATCTTTTTGAGACTCATAGGATAGGCCGGATCGGCGACCCAGATGACGTCTGCCTGCACCCTACCGACGATGAGCTCGGTGGTGATCTTGCTAATGATGCTGTTCGACCCCGCGCGGTAATACTCCACCGTGATGTCAGAGGAATTCTCGGCGTTGAACTTTTCCACCAGGGGCACGACCACACCTTCCGGAACCGAGGTGTAGAGCATGATGGTAGCCGGGCCGGTCTGTTCCGGCACTGCCGTTGGCGACACCGGGGTGGCCGTGACCACCACTTCCCTGGTCGTCTCTACCACTACCTCCTTGGTGACCTCGACGGGTACCGTCTCCTTGATCACCTGGGGAGTTGGCGCGGGTCCGCAACCAACTGTCGTCACCGTGATCAGCAGGGCGACGAGCGCCAACCAGACTGTTGCTCTTTTCATTTCCTACCTCCTGGTTTCTAATCGGGAAACGATGTAACCGAACGATCACCTGATGTGCTTTCATACGCTTGATAGCCTCCTCCCTTCCTTGACACACCTTTAATGAGGGAATCCCCCTCGATAAAAGGAACCATATCAAGCCTGTTACAGGTTACGGTTCGGTTACGATTTGGTTACAGAACCTGTAACCGACCCCCCGCACGGTCAAGATAAGCCGGGGCCCGCTGGGCGCAAGCTCGATTTTCTTCCGTAGACGGCGAATGTGCACCTTGACTAACTCCGGTCCCGCCTGCCACTCCTCGTAGGACCAGACCTCTTTCAGCAAGGCTTGCCAGGTGAGCACGCGCCCGGCATTGCTGGCCAGGCAGCCCAACAGACGGAATTCGATGGGAGTCAGGTCAACCAGTTGGTCGCACAAGGTCACCTGGTATCGCTGGAAGTCTATGCTCAATTCTCCGCTGACTATTCGCTCCTGGGTTCGATCCATGCCCGTCCGCCGGAGAACAGCCTTGACCCGCAACGCCAATTCCTGATGGCTGAAGGGCTTGGTGACATAGTCGTCGGCGCCCAACTCCAGCCCACGGATTCTATCCACCTCCTCCCGCTTGACGGTGAGCATGATCACCGGGATGGCCGTCTGCTGGCGGATGCGCCGGCAGACCTCGAAACCATCGATCTTGGGGATCACCGCATCCAGAACGACGATGTCCGGCCTCTCCCCGGCGACCTTGAGGAGTGCTTGCTCACCGTCGTAGGCGGTGAGCGCCTCGAAGCCTTCCTGTTCCAGAACATAGGCGATGATGCCCACCATCTGCGGTTCGTCGTCAACTACCAGCACTCTCAGCTTTCGCATCCCTGGTCTCCTTTGGCAGGGTGAAAAGGAAGATCGTCCCATGCCCAAGTGTGGTGTCAACGTAGACCTTTCCCCCGTGCATTTCGATAATGTGTTTGATGATCGTCAAACCCAGCCCGGTCCCCTTCTGCGGGTGGTCGCCACGAAAAAAGGGCTCGAAGAGACGCTCTCGCTCTGCCTGTGACATGCCGGCCCCGTCGTCGGTGACCGAGACCAGAATACACTGTTGATCCTCCCCCACCGACACAAAGATGCTGCCGCCCTCAGAGGTGTACTTGCTGGCGTTGCAGAGGAGGTTAGTCATTACCTGCTGCATCCAGGCTTCGTCGGCCAGCACCTTGGGGAGAACCTGGGGGTAGTCGAGGCGGATGACCTGCCTCTTCTGGGCCAACAGGGGGCGGATGTCCCTGATCGTCTTCTTTACAGGCTCTCTGACGTCGATCAATGCGGGCCTGATTTCGACCCACCCCGCCTCGGCCCGCGCCTGGGCCAGTAACTCCTCAACCAGTCTGATGAGGCGCTCGCAGCTCTGGCTGATGGTCTGTAGAAAGGTCATCTGAGTGTCATTCACTGGCCCCGACCTGCGCTCCAACAGCACGTCCACTGCCACCTTGATCATCGTCAGCGGCGTGTGCAGCTCGTGGGAAAGGGTGGACAGAAGCCCGGATTTCCGTCTCCCCTCCTCACGCTGCCCGGTCAATTGCCCGTGCTCGCGCTCGCGCGCTTCGGAGAGACGTCCCACCAGGTAGGCGACGACGAAGAAGGTGACCACCTGGAGGAGCGGCCCGAAGATCGCCTCGAGCCGCCCCTGAGCAAAGATCCAGAGGGCCACTCCGCTGTAGAGAAAACTGATCACCACAGCACCCAGCAGGCTTGCCCGCAGCCCTCGGCCAAGGGCGTTGGCCACAATGGCGATGTAGTACAGCGCGACAAAGGCGGTGTCGAATCTATAGACGATCCAGGTAATGAGCAAAGAATCGCCCCAGATCGAGATGAGCGACAGGAGATGACGGATTTTCCTGAGTCGAACGAGTGTCTCGAGGGAGAGCAGGTAGGCCAGAACAACGGCGAGGGTGAGCAAAGTGGCGGGGTCACTGAGCCCTCTGCTGAAGCCGACCGCGATGAACGTCAAGCCGGCAAGAAGCCAGCGCATATTGAGTGCAAATCTATCCAGACCAGGAGCGTCGTCTCTCTCCACCACGTACTCCCTAACCCGGCCTGGCCGGCACCAAACAGGCAATTTAACCGCGGAGACCGCAGAAAACGCCGAGAAGATCATAGATCATAAAGGATATCGAAACATCTAAAAACCTGGTTTCTGGCCCACCCCCTGAACGCTTGAACGCTTACCCCAAAAGTTGTCCTCCTGCTACAGCAGACGCTTACCTGTGAGATTTGTGTATCTGATTTGTCAAGAGCCGCCCGCACAGCAACGGGCACGGTCGGGAGACCGGCCCAAGCGTCTACTTGTCTACTTGTCTACTTGTCACTTGTCTACTTGTCTACTTGTC
>PHCA01000081.1 GCA_002842085.1 Chloroflexi bacterium HGW-Chloroflexi-1 | reverse complement strand
GCGCTGCAAGACCGGGTTTGGGCCATTGCCGCGCGGTTGGACTATCAGGACTACTTCATTCCCGAGCAGAAGTGGGCGATGCTCGACGATCATACGCCGTTTTTGCAGTTGGGTATCCCGGCGTTGGATCTGATCGATTTTGACTATCCGTATTGGCATACGATTGCTGACACCGCTGACAAGGTCGCGCCGGCGGCGTTGGAACGGGTGGGCCGGGTGTTGGAGACCTTGCTGGAAGCAGGTCAGTAAGAACTGAGCAACTGAAAAAGAAACAGGAGAGTGGCATATCGCTCCGCAGATCGGCCTGTCAGGCATAGACGTTCAGCCCGCGCGCGAGACCGCGCTGCTGGTGGGCGTGGAGATCAAAGGCCAGCGGACGGCCTGGCGCCTCGAGGACTCGCTGGCCGAGTTGGAACGGCTGGCCGATACCGCAGGACTACGCGTCGTGGGGGTCCTGGAGCAGCGCCTTGATCGGCCCAACCCGGCCACACTGATCGGCTCCGGCAAGGTGGCGGAGCTGGTGGCCTTGCGGGCCGATACCGGCGCGCAGGTGGTGGTTTTTGACAAGGAGTTGTCCCCCGGGCAACAGCGTGAGCTCGAGCGCGCCATCGGGGATCAGGCCGTCAAGGTTTTGGATCGCACCGCGTTAATCCTGGACATCTTCGCGCAACATGCGCGCACCCGCGAAGGCGCCCTGCAAGTGGAGCTGGCGCAGTACGAATACCGGTTACCCCGGCTGACCCGAGCGTGGACGCACCTGGCTCGTCAGGCCGGCGGCGCGGCCGCGCGCGGCGGCGCCGCCGGCGTCGGTCTGCGTGGTCCGGGCGAAACCCAGTTGGAAGTGGACCGCCGAGAGATCAGCCGGCGTATCGCGCACCTGAAGCGCGAGCTTGAAGACGTCCGCGCCCATCGCGCCCAATACCGCCGGCGGCGGCTCGAAGAGGCGATTCCGGTGATCGCCCTGGTCGGCTACACCAACGCGGGTAAATCCACGCTGCTGAACGCGTTGAGCGGCGCCGATATCTACGTGGCCGACCAGCTCTTCGCGACGTTGGACCCGACCACCCGCAGGCTGACGTTGCCTGGGGGCAGGGAGGTGCTGATCACCGACACCGTCGGCTTTATCCAGAAGTTGCCCACCACGCTGGTCGCCGCGTTCCGCGCCACCCTCGAGGAGATCACCGAAGCGGATTTGTTGCTACACGTAGTTGACATAACTCATGATAATGTCGAGCTGCAAGCTGCGGCAGTGATGCAGGTGCTGGAGGATTTGCACGCGACGGAGCAACCCATCGTCGTCGCGCTGAACAAGGTGGATCGGCTGGCGAACCCCGCAGAGATCAGCGCGCAGCTCGCCGATCTTTCCAATAGCGTAGCGATCTCAGCCCTGACAGGGTGGGGGCTGCCGGAACTGCTGGCCCGGATCGAGGAGATCCTCACCGAGGAGCTGGTGGGCGTGCAAGTGCTCTTGCCGTATCAGCGCGGGGACCTGCTGGGCTTGTTCCACCAACGCGGGGTGATCAGCCGTGAAAGCCACGTTCCCGAGGGCACTCGGGTCACGGGCAAGTTGCCCGCCAACCTGCTGCCGCGCTATCGGCCCTATCTGGCGCCGGTCTTCGAGCGCGATCATGTCGTTGACCCTGAGTGATCCCAGGCGGCATCCAAGAATAAGCAGAGAGCCAGAGACACGCCGTTATGTCATCTCGTGGCTCGCGGGCTGTAGAGCATGTTCACACTATGACCGTTATGTCGATTATTACATTGATCTGTCTCGTCACTCGACATAATGGTACCTTCATCGCTCGCTGTGGCCGGTCTCCTGACCGAGCCACGGTGGCTCGGTCAGGAGACCGGCCACAGCCACCCCGGATTATGGCTGTCGCTTGAGAAGATACGTTGAAAGGGCATTGCGATGTATCGGTGGCGTTTTTTTGCATCAGGGGTAATCATCGTGCTTTTGCTCGGCGCGGTGTTCGTGGGCGGCTATACGCTGGGCGAGCACCGTGTCCAGGGTGCAGAAGCCGATGCGCCCGGTTTCAGTGTGTTTTGGCAGGTGCGAGATCTGCTGAACCGGGACTTCATGGGCGAAGCGCCGCCGTCGCAAGCTCAGGTATACGGCGCCACCCACGGCCTGGTGGCGTCGTACAACGACCCGTACACGATCTTTGTTGAACCGACGCCACGCCAGTTCGAACGGGACGAGCTGCGCGGCCACTTCGGCGGCATCGGCGCAACCCTCGGCCGGAATGACGCCGGCGACCTTCTGCTGACCGTCATGCCGGATCGCCCTGCGGCTCGCGCGGGCGTGCGGGACGGCGATATTCTGATCGCCGTGGATGCTCAGGCGATTCCGCCTGAGATGAGCGTTCAAGACGTCGTCGCCTTGATCCGAGGTGAAGTTGGCACAGAAGTAGCCCTGACACTGCGGCGGACCGGCGAGCCGGCCCCCTTGAGCATCACGATCGTGCGCGAACGCATCGAGATGCCCAGCGTCGAGTGGCGCGTGCTAGATCAGGCGCACCACATCGGTTATGTCCGCATCAGCATCTTCGGCGAGCGTACCAACCAGGAATTAAGCCAGGGCCTGACCGGGCTGGCTGCTGCCGGCGTGGAAAAGACGGTCCTGGATTTGCGCGGGAACGGCGGTGGGCTGCTCGATGCCGCGGTGGATATCGCCAGCCAGTTCCTGCAGGACGGCAAGGTGCTCTGGGAGGTGAAGCGTGGCGGCCAGGAACGGTTCTACCCTGTCGAAGCGGTCCGCAGCCCGGCGCAAGCCTGGAAGATCGCGGTGCTCGTGGATGCCGGAACCGCCAGCGCCTCGGAGATTGTTGCCGGCGCGCTGCGTGATGGCGGCCGAGCAGTCTTGATCGGCGAGAAAACCTATGGCAAGGGCTCCGTGCAAGAGGTGCACGAACTCCCGGATGGCTCTTCCCTTCACGTCACGGTGGCCCGATGGCTCACCCCTGCCCGGCGCCAGATCGACCAGACTGGTCTGGAACCAGACATCGTGGTCAACATCAGCGCCGCGGACCGGGACGCCGGCCGGGATCCCCAGTTGGCGCGGGCCCAGGCATGGCTTAGGGCTCAGGTATCTTCTCAATTTTTCGGGGAATCGCTGGCTAGCCACCCCGGATTATGGCTGTCGCTTGAGAGGATACGTCCTTAGGGCTAAGGACTAAATAACTTACTCACTTGCTCCGGCAAATGAAGAGCGGACTTGCGCAAGTTATTCAATTTTCAGTCCTTAGCGGTGATCGCTGAGATCGCGACGATCCGACCACCGCCCTACAGAACAACAGACCCGATAGCTGAACTAGATTATGTAAAGTGATGATAAAACATGAGAGAAAACACCCTTACGACGTTAGTCAAGTCCTTCGTGATCATCGTGGCCGCGGCGATCCTCGCGCTGGCCGCGTTCGGGATAGGGCTTAGCGTGGGCGCGCACTCACAAGCTGCTTTCCCCACGGACGCTCCCCCTACCCTATCGCTGCCAAACCAGACGGCGGCGCCCGCGACCCCCACGCCCGACCATCCAGCCACGGATGCGCCGGGCGTCAGCGGTGGCGAAGACACCCTGGACATGGCTTTGTTTCAAGAGGTATTGGGCCTGCTCGAGGAACAGTTCTACGGCGATCTGCCGCAGGGCCAGGAGTTGACTTACGAGGTGCTCCGGGGTTTCGTCAGCCAGTTGGGCGACCCCCACACAGCCTTCATGGACCCACGACATGCCGCGCTGTTCAGCTCGGATCTCGAAGGCCATTTCGAGGGGATCGGGGCGCGGGTGGACCTGGCCGAAGGCGGCGGTGTCCGGCTAACCTATCTGTTCCCCAAACAGCCGGCCGAGGAGGCCGGTCTGCAGGTTGATGACGTGATCGTTGCCGTCGATGGGCAGGATGTCACGAAGCTCAGCCTGCTGGAGGTCATCAGCCTGATCCGTGGCCCCGACGGCAGCACTGTCGTGTTGACGATCCACCGCGGCGTCCCTGCGGACGCGGGGATGGCCTTCGACGTCAGCGTGGTCCGGGCGCGCATCGAGATCCCGGTGGTCGAGTCGAAGACGCTGGCCGACGGCCGGGTTGCCTACATCGCGCTGAGTGAATTCAGCAACGTGGCGCCAGCGCGCCTGGCAGAGGCGCTTCAGGCGGCGTTGGCCACGAAACCGGAAGGGCTGATCCTGGACCTGCGCGGCAACCCCGGTGGGTTGCTGGACGCATCGGTGCAGATCGGCAGCTATTTCGTTCCAGAGGGCAACATCCTCCTGGAACGCTTCCAGGATGGCAAGGAGCAGGTTTACGCGCGCCAGGGCCGCTATCTATTGGGCAACACGCCGCTGGTCGTGTTAGTGGACGGGGGCAGCGCCAGCGCCGCGGAGATCGTGGCTGGCGCAATCCAGGATGCCGACACGGGGATATTGATCGGCGCGCAGACCTACGGCAAGGGCTCTGTGCAATTGCCCAACACTCTGAGCGATGGGTCGCAGCTACGCGTGACCATCGCGCATTGGTTCACGCCCCAAGGACGTGGCATTCACGGAGAGGGGCTGGAGCCGGACATCGCTGTGCCATTCACTAAAGAGGACGCGGCTGCAGGGCGCGATCCGCAATTGGACCGGGCGGTCAAGTACCTATCGGAAAAGTTAGCAGGCTAACAAGCTCGTAAGGATGGGCCAACGGCAGATGGAGGGGCACTTGGCGAGACGAAGTGCTGGCGAGGTCAAGCAGGTCGCTTCCAATCGGAAAGCGCTGCATGACTACGAGGTCATAGACACGTTCGAGGCCGGGATCGCGCTCACGGGCACCGAGATCAAGTCCGTGCGGGCCGCGCGCGTCAATCTGCGCGATGGTTTCGTGCAGGTCAGGCAGGGTGATGCGTGGTTGCTAAACGTCCACATCTCCCCGTATGACTTCGGCAACCGGGAAAACCACGAACCGCGGCGGGAGCGTAAGCTTTTGCTGCACCGCCGGGAGATTCAGAAGTTGCAGAGCAAGGTGTCCGAGCGGGGCTGGACTATCGTGCCGCTGCGCATGTATCTGAAGGACGGCCGCGCCAAAGTCGAGATCGCGCTGGTGCGCGGCAAACGGCTCTACGACAAGCGGGATGCCATAGCCGAGCGCGACATGGATCGGGAGCTGCAGCGGGCCGTCAAGGATTGGGCGCAGGACCGATGACTGCGGCCGCGCCGTGGCCGGTCTGTGACCGAGCCACCGTGGATTATTAAGCCGACGCCCACATAGACACGATTTCAAAGGAGAAACCATGTCTGAACCGCTTAATCCAGTGGAGAACGCTTCCTATCATGCCTTTCCGTTTATTCAGGTGACCACAATTGAGGCGCACATCCTGGAGCAGCAGCGCACTCACCCCGAGGCGACCGGCGTGTTGACCAGCCTGCTCTACGATATCGCGCTCTCGGCCAAGATCATCGCCCACGCGACGACCCGTGCCGGGCTGATCGACGTGCTCGGCAAGGCGGGCCTGGAGAACGTGCAGGGGGAACAAGTGGCCCGGCTCGATCTGTTGGCGAACGAAACCCTCATCCGGGTCAACGCCTGCACGGGACGTCTCGCCGGAATGGCTTCTGAGGAAAACGCCGACATCATCCCCATCCCCGCAGGGTATCGGACCGGCCCATACGTGCTTTTGTTCGACCCGCTGGATGGCTCCTCCAACACCGACTACACGATCAGCATTGGCACCATCTTCAGCATCTATCGCCGGAAAAGCAAGGAGGAATCAGGTCAGATCGAGGACTTCTTGCAGCCGGGCCGGGATCTGGTGGCAGCGGGGTACGTGATCTACGGCAACAGCACCGTGTTCGTCTACAGCACCGGGCAGGGCGTTCACGGCTTCACCCTGGACCCTGGCGTGGGTGAATTCTTGCTCTCCCATCCGAACATCCGGATCCCAGACAAGCCCCAATTTTACAGTGTGAATCAGGGGTACGAGCGTTACTGGAGCTCCGGGGTGCGCCAGTTCACCGACTACGTCCAGGGCAAGACCGGTGAGTTCGATGGCGGGCTCTCCATGCGTTACGTCGGTTCGCTGGTGGCCGACTTCCACCGCAACCTGCTGGCCGGCGGCATCTTCTATTACCCGGCCGACAGCAAAGACCCCGGCAAGCCCCACGGCAAGCTGCGCCTGCTATACGAGTGCGCATCGTTGGCGTATATCGCCGAGCAGGCCGGCGGGTATGCTTCCGATGGCAGGCAGCCCATCCTGGATATCGTGCCGACCAGCCTCCACCAGCGCACCCCGTTTTTCGTCGGCGTCATAAGCTGAGCGGCGTCATAAGCTGAGCGGCATTCAGCGAGGCTCTCGCAATGACAGCGTTTGGTTGCGATTTGTCAAAACCGGCCTCGTGTGGTATAGTCGGGCTGTTCTGGGGATGACTGGTTTCGACGGGGCAAATAGGGCGTATGCTGCAAGCCGAGGTGCTCCATCCTCGTAAATCAGGGGCAAAAACTTAACTGCCAACACAGGCAAAGCGTTCACCTTCCCCTTCGCCCGCACCAACGCCATGGCGTTGGCTGCGTAACGAGAGGATAGGGAACAAACTGGTCGCCGCAGGGTGACCACGGTGCCCTCGATGGGGCCAGGCGGCGTCGAGGTGCATTGACAGAGACCGTAAGGTGCGGCCCGTAGACGCCGATAAGCGGGTCCAAGGCTCTCGGCTAGTCGAACTAGTGGACGGTGGTCACTGCCGAACCGTTCGGCGAAATCTGAATCAGCGGCTAAGCTTGTAGATGCGTACGTTCGTTTGTTTCGGACCCGGGTTCGATTCCCGGCATCTCCACCTGCGCAGAAACCCGGTCCCCGCGTCCGCGAGGACCGGGTTTCTGCTTTGCAGGGTTTCTCGAATCGCTCGCTGTGGCCGGTCTCCTGACCGAGCCACAGCCACCCCGGATTAGGCCGTTCCAGAAAAATAGATGCCCCAATGCCAGTTGCGTCTCACTGACTCATGTGCTATCATGCCGCCTGGATCCTCGTGACCGGAGGTGAATGCGATGGACCGGGGATTAACGAATAACGAATACGGAAAGAGCATCACAGTGACAATCTCTCAGCATCTCCCGGCCCCGGCGGGCCCGTCTTCTGAATACAGCCGCGAGCTGCGTATCGCCATGGAGTTGGCGCGCGAGGCGGGCGCGATCATCAAGGCTTTTTACGACGTGCCCCACACGGTGATATGGAAGGACGCCGCGTTGACACCGTCCTACGGCAACGAAGTGGAGCCGGTGACCGAGGCCGATCGCGCCGCGAACGCCTACCTGGTCAAGCAGCTCACCCAGGCTTTCCCCGATGATGGCGTGCTGGCTGAGGAATCCAAGGATGATCTCTCCCGTTTGGAAAAGCGCCGGGTCTGGATCGTCGATCCCCTGGATGGCACTGCGGAGTTCATTTCTCACAACGGCGAATTTTGCATCATGGTAGGGTTGGCAACCGATGGCGAGCCGGTGGTCGGCGTGGTGTACCAACCGATCGACGATGTGCTCTACGCTGCCGCGCGCGGCGCAGGCGCGTTCGTGGAGGAGTATGGAGAACGTCGTCCTTTACGCGTTTCTAAAGAAACCGACCTGGCGCGATTCCGCCTGGTGGTTAGCCGCTCGCACCGCGCGCCTCTCGTGGATGCCATCATCGCCAGAATGGGCGTGCAGCGAGAGCGGAGCATCGGGAGCGTCGGACTCAAGATCGGCTTGATCGCCCGCGGCCAGGCCGATTTCTACGTCCACCCCAACCCGGGGACGAAAGAGTGGGACACCTGCGCGCCGGAGGTTATCGTGCGTGAGGCCGGCGGTATCATGACCGACTGTTGGAATCGGCCGTTGCGGTACAACCAACGCGACGTGTCGCGGCGATTCGGTGTCCTGACCAGCAACGAAACCCATCACCAGGCGTTGTCGGAACTGGTGGCTGAGGTGCTCGATGATGCCGGGGTCGAGCCGGAATTCGGTTTTTGAAAGGATGAAGCGCATGGAAAAAGTACGGATCGGCGTCATCGGCGGCAGCGGCGTCTACGACATGGCGCAACTCACCGATGTGCGCGAAGTGCGGCTCGACACGCCGTTCGGCGCCCCTTCAGATGCGTATGTCGTGGGCCAGATCGGTGGGCAGCCAGTGGCCTTCTTGCCGCGCCACGGCCGGGGACATCGGATCAGCCCCACCCAACTCAACAGCCAGGCGAACATCTACGGCTTCAAGATGCTCGGCGTCGAATACCTGATCTCGATCAGCGCGTGTGGCAGCTTGCAACCCCAGTACAAGCCGGGCGATATCGTCGTCCCCGACCAGCTCTTCGATCGCACGCGGCTGCGCCCGCTCAGCTTCTTCGATGACCCCAGCGCAGGTACCGGCGGGTTGGTGGTCCACGTCTCCGTGGCGGATCCCTTCTGCGCCTATCTGAGCGGCCTTTGTGCCGATGCTGTCGCCGCGACCGGTCACACAGTACATCGCGGGGGTACCTTTGTCACCATCGAGGGACCGCGTTTCAGCACCAAGGCCGAAAGTCAGGTGTTCAAGCAGTCAGGGTTTGCGATCGTCGGGATGACGGCGGCGCCGGAAGCATTTCTGGCGCGCGAGGCTGGGATCAGCTACGCCACGATGGCCCACGTCACCGATTACGATGTCTGGCACGAGACCGAGGCGGCGGTGACTGTGGAGATGGTCGTGCGACAACTCCTGGAGAACGCGGAGATCGCCAAGGCGTCGGTGGTAAACGCGGTGCTGGCCCTCCGTGACGCGCCCCCCTCCCCCTACGACGACGCGCTCAAGGACGCCATCATTACACAGCGCGGAATGATCCCCCCGGCGGTAGCGGCCCGTCTCGACCTGTTGATCGGTAAACACCTCTGTTAGTCCTGAGGTATCCTCTCAACAGGTAATGGAGTGGCTGCCACGTGCCTGGCACTTTTCGGAAGTGCCAGGCACGTGGCAGTCACTGACTTCGCATAGCCTTTTGAATTTTAAAAATAAAATGAAATAAAATTATAAAATAGTGCGATGACTACACGAAGGAAGATATTTGTGGACAGCGGGCTAAATTAGCCTTGCGAAGGTTTCGGGAACCTTCGCAAGGCTAGTCGCGGCTGGCCAGCGCTGCCTCAACCTTGGCTTTAAAATCAACGTACGGAATCGCGCCTTCGACTTTCTGACCGTTGATAAAGAAAGTCGGAGTGTAGTTCACCCCCTGGCCACGACCCTCTGCGGCATCCCGATAAACCTTCTCCAAGTGTCGATCGCTATCGATGCACTGCTTGAACTGAGCGGCGTCCAGTTCAAGCCTGGCGCCGTAGTCCTTGAGAGACGCCTTGTTGAACGGATCGGCCTTTACACCTTGCTGGCTAAATAACAAATCGTGATAGTCCCAAAACCGCCCTTGATCCGCCGCGCATTCGGCCGCGTTCGCGGCGTTGGCCGCGTTTGCCTCGTTGGCCACGTTCGCGGCCTTGAACTCGAACCGAACTTTGCCCGTCGCCTCGTATTCGGCCCGCAATTGCCGACCCTGGTTCAGCGCAAAGTCAGCACAGTGGCCGCATACGAAGTTGGAATAGCCTACGATCTGTACTGTGGCATCCGATGGCCCCCACGCCAGGCCCTCTCCCACCCTTCCAGATACCTCGATCGGTTTCCGCACAAACTGCATCTGCAAGAACACGATGCCGATCACCACAACCAAGACTGCTGCGATCACCCCGAACAACAGCCACGAGTTGCTTGACTTCCGGGTCGCGCCCTTGGCTTTGCGCGCCAGGCGGGCATCTTTCGGTAATTGCGCACGTTTTGCCATATCATCTCTCCAGGACCCGAATAGTGATGGCCGCGGCCTGACGCGCGGCGAGTCGATGAACGTCACAGAGTATACCATAGCGCGGCTCCTGCCGCAACCAAACCCCTTTCAACGAAAGACGTTTTCAACGCAAGAAAGATTTGCGCAGATGACGCAAATGTTACAGGGTAATACTATAAACCACTGGGGCGTCAATTGACAAACCGATACCTTTGCCGTATTATGCCCCTGTTCAATTGTGAGCGCTGTATCGCGGCTTCCATCCGGCGAGAACTGATAGCGCGTGGAGGAACAACGCATGATTTGTGACGCGCCGGCTCCCCGCTGGCGCCGTTTGATGTGGGGCACGGACAGATCGCGGCATCTGGCCGGCCTGGTCGCGCTGGGGTTGGTGGCGATCTACCTGGCGCGTGCCCCGCTGGTCCGGAGTGTTGCGGCCCTGGTCGGCGCAACGACGACCGCGCTGATCCTGGCCTCGCCGGCGACTGGTTTAGCGGTATTGGCGCTGCTTATCCCGCTCGGGGGCCTCGTTCCACTGCCGGCGCCGGGCATCGACGCCGTCGATTTGCTGGTGGCGTTAATCCTGGCTGGCTGGCTGATGCAAAGCATCGCCCGTCGAGAGATCCGGTTCCGCCCGCCCGCGTTGACCTGGCCCCTGCTGGCGTTTGTCTGGCTGGCCGCGCTGAGCCTGACGCAAGCTACCTCGTGGCGTGAGGGGCTGCCCGAGTGGCTCAAATGGGCCGAATTCGCCGCCCTATACTTCGTCGCAACACAGGTTCTGGATCGTCGCCGGGCCTGGTGGGTCATCGGCGGGCTGTTCGCAGCCGGCGTCATCGAGGCAGGACTCGGCGCATACCAATTCTTGCGCCAGGTCGGGCCCGAGCCATTCATCCTGATGGGCCGTTTCATGCGCGCTTACGGCACCTTCCGCCAGCCCAACCCGTACGCCGGGTACCTGGGCTATCTGACGCCGGTGGCTGCCAGCCTGGCGCTCGGCGGGCTGGGCCGCTGGTGGCAGACGCGACACAGGGTGGACCTGGTGATGGGGCTGACTTGTGGCGGCGCGGCCCTGGCATTGGCCGTGGGCATCGGCATGAGCTGGTCGCGTGGTGGCTGGTTGGGTCTACTGATCGGGTTACTGGTCGTCGCTGGTCTGCGCAACCGGCGCACAGCGTTCTTGACCTTGAGCGTCGTCCTCCTGCTCGTCGCGGTCATCGCCCTGGTTGGCACGGCCTGGCTCCCCAGCGCCATCACCGGGCGGCTGAACGATCCAGGGGGCTGCGTGGTGGGGCCCGGATCGGGCCAGCCCGATCCGGCCCGCACGGAGATCACCGACGCCAATTTCTCAGTGCTGGAGCGCCTGGCGCATTGGCAAGCCGGGCTGGGCATGTTCGCCGATCATCCCTGGTTGGGGGTCGGGATCGGCAACTACGGGGTCGTATATGCGACGTATGCCCTGCCCCATTGGTATGAACCGTTGGGCCACGCGCACAACGTCTACATCAACTTCCTGGCAGAGACCGGAGCGCTGGGCGCGAGCGCATTCGGGCTGTTTTGGCTGGGGATGGCGTGGTACGCCTGGCGATCGGCCACGCGGTCAGACGGGAACAGGGCCGCGTTGGCGATCGGTCTGCTGGGCACCCTGGCCTATCTCAGCGTACACAGTCTATTCGACAACCTGTTCGTCCAGCACATGCAACTACAGTTAGCGCTCCTACTGGGCAGCCTGGTTGCCTTGCGGAGTGGGTAAGTTGGGAAGTTGGGAAGTTGCGCTGATTCGCTGATTCGCTGATTCGCTGATTCGCCGATTCGCTGATTCGCTGATTCGCTGATTCGCTGATTCGCTGA
This sequence comes from Chloroflexi bacterium HGW-Chloroflexi-1, assembly GCA_002842085.1. Classification (GTDB taxonomy): domain Bacteria; phylum Chloroflexota; class Anaerolineae; order CG2-30-64-16; family CG2-30-64-16; genus CG2-30-64-16. Next base: position 11,547 of record PHCA01000081.1, on the reverse strand, counting down.
TTCGCTGATTCGCTGATTCGCCGATTCGCTGATTCGCTGATTCGCTGACTCGCTGATTCGCTGATTCGCTGACTCGCTGATTCGCCGATTCGCTGATTCGCTGATTCGCCGATTCGCTGATTCGCTGATTCGCTGATTCGCTGATTCGCTGATTCGCTGATTCGCTGATTCGCTGATTCGCCGATTCGCTGACTCGCCTGAGGTATCATCTTGGTAGGACAGGTAACAACAGAGGAAACACTGCCGGCGCTGCTGATCCGGGTCCTGCGCCTGCCGATCATCAATCGATTTGGGCTGGAACGCCGCCCCCAGGAGTTGCTGCGCTTCCTGAAATTCGCTACCGTGGGCGCCATCGGCATGGTGGTCGATCTGAGCATCTTGAACCTGCTGCATAAGGCATTCGGCCTGCACCTGCTGGTCGCCAATACGATCTCGTTCAGCACGGCAGTGGCCAGCAACTTCACCTGGAACCGGCTCTGGACCTTCCCGGAGAGCCGCCAACGCCCCATCCTGGGCCAGTTAGGGCAATTCGCCCTGGTGAACGTCATCGGGCTGGGGATCAATAACCTGGTGCTTTGGGCGGTCTTCCGGCTGATCACGGGCTTTGTCCCGGACCCGTTCGACTACAATCTGGCGAAAATCACGGCGATTGGGGTGGTGCTGTTCTGGAACTATGGGATCAACCGGGTGTGGACGTACCGGGGGATTGAGTAGGACATCAAGTGCCTGGCACGTCAACCCCACAAAATTGAGATGATACAACCGTAAGAGGTGCAGACAGTGCACGTAACGATTGACTACACGCCAGCTTTACGGCAGCACGCCGGCATCGGCCGATACACTCGCGAACTGGTTGCCGCCCTGGCGGAAATCGATCACGAGAACCGCTACACCCTGTTTTGCGCGGGGCAAGAGCCCGAAGGGACAGAGTGGCCCGCCAACTTCACCGTGCGGACCAGCAGCATCCCGGCCCATTGGCTGACCGTCGGCTGGCACAAGTTGCGGCTCCCCTTGCCAGCGGAGCGCCTGGCGGGCGCCAGTGACATCTTCCACTCGCCGGACTTTACGCTGCCGCCGCTGAGCCACGCGCGCGGCGTCGTCACCATCCACGACCTCTCGTTCTTGCGCGTCCCGCAGTGCGCCGATCCGGGACTGCGCGCCTTCCTGGAGCGGGCGGCGCCCCGCGCGGTGAGCCAGGCGCACCACGTGTTGGCCGATTCCGAGAGCACGCGCAACGACCTGATCGAGCTGCTGGCCGTGACGCCCGACAAGATCAGCGTCGTGCCCGCGGGTGTCGAGCCACGTTTCCGACCGGTGCGGGAGACGGTCAAGCTGGCAAAGGTTCGGGCGCGCTACGGGTTACCCGAGTGGTTCATCCTATCAGTCGGCACCCTGGAGCCGCGCAAGAACTACCCCCGGTTGGTCTCAGCCTACGCGCAATTGCGCCGCCAAACCGGGCTACCCCACGAGCTGGTGATCGTGGGCAAGCCGGGTTGGCTTTACCAGGCCATCTACGATCAAGTGACCAAAGAGGGGCTGAGCGAGCACGTGCACTTTCCCGGTTTCATCGCCGACGAGGACCTGCCCGCGCTGTACACGCTGGCCGATCTGCTGGCGTTTCCGTCGTTGTACGAGGGCTTCGGCTTGCCGCCACTGGAGGCGATGGCCTGCGGCACGCCCGTGGTGACCAGCAACAACTCCAGCTTGCCGGAGGCTGTGGGCAGCGCCGCGCTCATGGTAGACGCCGCAGATGTAGACGGGCTGGCGGATGCCATGGCTCGAATCCTCGGCAATGCCAATCTGCGGGTGCGGCTGGTCGATCTGGGCCGCGCACAGGCCGCAAGGTTCACGTGGCACGCCGCAGCTCGCAAACTACTGGCGGCCTACGCACTGGCTGCTCACTGACGAAATGGGTGTGTTCAACTCGGAGCATCTCGATGACACGCACACGCCGGACGCATCACCCCAGCGCGCACTGGCTCTCGCTGATTCTGGCCGGGCTGATCGGCATCGCCGGCTATTTCGGCCCCTGGGCGCCGCACCGCGCGGCCGGCCTGGTGATCACCGGGCTTGACCTGGCCGAATACGTCAAGTTCCTGCCGCAGGTGGCTTCCGGAGAGATCGCCGTGCGGCGGGAGATCTTCTATTTCCCTCTGTTGGCCGCCAGCCTGAGCGCCAGCCTGCTGGCGAACCGGCGCGAGCTGCGGCCCTGGATACGATTCGCCTTGGCGCTGGCCGCGATCTCCCTGGCCCTGGCCATGTTGCCACCCGCGTGGAACCCTACAACGTTGCGCCTGCCTGAATACCGCCTGCAAATTAGCGCCATCGCGGTCTGTCTGGCCGCGCTCCCGGTCAGCCTCATCACCCGCTACCTGCCGAACGGCGTGATCCTGGCGCTCGTCGCCCTCCTGGCCCTGGCCGCGACGATCCTTCCCGCACAGGACTTCCTGCGCGTCCGCCCCGCGATCCTCGACCTCTATCGGTCCTCCCTCCCCCTTGGTTGGGGCTTCTGGACCTGCATCGGCGGGAACCTGCTCCTGATGTTGACCGCCATCGCGGAGATGATCCGGCGCCTGCCCACCCGGCGCTTTCGAGCCTAGCCGCTTGACGGCATGAACGCCTCAACTCTGGTCGGTCCAAAACCGAGTCAGTTACAGATGTATTTTTATGTAACATGATGACTACACGAATAATCTTGAAGGAACGAATAGATGCCCGACAAGTATCCTCTCAAGCGACAGCCATAATCCGGGGTGAGCGATTCCCCGAAAAATTGAGAAGATACCGATCACCCGATCCGCACGATCCCGCCCATGTACGGCCGCAGCGCCTCCGGGATCAGGATCGAGCCGTCCGCCTGCTGGTAGGTCTCGATCAGCGCGATCATCACCCGGGGCAGCGCCAGGCCTGAGCCGTTCATCGTGTGGACGAACTCCGGTCTGGCGCCCGGCTCCGGCCGGAAGCGGATGTTCGCCCGCCGCGCCTGGAAGTCCATGAAGTTGGTGCACGAGCTGACCTCCAGCCACTCCCCGCAGCCCGGCGCCCACAGCTCCACGTCGTACTTGACCGCTGCCACGAAACTCAGGTCGCCGGTGCACATCTGCACCACCCGGTGCGCGATGCCCAACCCGCGGCAGACGTCCTCCGCGTCCCCCAGCAGCTTCAGCAGCTCGGCCATAGAATCCTCGGGCCGGGTGAACTTGACCAACTCCACCTTGTCGAACTGGTGCCCGCGCTTGATGCCGCGCACGTCCCGGCCGGCGCTCATCTTCTCCCGCCGGAAGCAGGGCGTGTACGCCACGTGGCAGATCGGCAGCCGGTCGCCATCCAGGATCTCTTCCCGGTAGAGGTTGGTCACCGGCGCCTCGGCGGTCGGGATCCACCAGAAGTCCTCCTCCGCGTCGTGGTAGAGGTTGTCGCCGAACTTGGGCAGGTTGCCTGTGCCCACCAACACTTCCGCCTTGACCATGTACGGCGGGTAGATCTCGGTGTAGCCGTGCTGCGTCGTGTGCAAGTCGAGCATCCAGGTGATCAGCGCCCGTTGCAGCCGCGCGCCCGCGCCTTTGAGCACGTAGAAGCGCGTGCCGCTGAGCTTGACCCCCCGCTCGAAGTCGATGATGTCCAGCGCAGTCCCCAGGTCCCAATGCGGCAGCGGCTCGAAGTCGAACGTTCGCAGCGCCCCTTCCTGGCGCACCACCACGTTCTCGCTCTCGTCCCGACCCACCGGCACGCTGGACCCGGCCCAGCTCCTCATCCAGGCCGGCGATCTGCTCCCCGATCTGCGTCATGCGCGCCTTGAGCGCCTCCCCCTCCGCGCGCTCCCCTGCCCGCATCAACTGGCCGATCTGCTTCGAGCCGGCGTTGCGCTCGGCCCGCAGCGCCTCCACCTCGGTCAGGATCGTCCGCCGGCGCTCGTCCAGCGCCAACGCCTGGGCCACCGGCGCGTCTTCGGCCCCCAGGCTGACCATGGCGGCCAGCACCTGCTCCCGGTTTTCCCGCATGAACTTTATGTCTAGCATTGTGTCTCCTTTCGCAGACCCGCAGGGTTTTCGAAAACCCTCCGAACGGCGGCGAGGCGGCTCTCAAACCCATCCTGCCGCCGCGCCAATTGCGGATCCGGCCCGCGGGTACGGGTCCGCTGTTTGCTGAACACCAGCTCGGTAGCGGCCTGTTGGAGTTGGCTGACGGCGCGTACCGCCTGCCAGCCACCGGCCCGCCGCGCCTGCCGCAGCATGCGCCAACGCCCGCGCAAAGAGGATAACATCTCGTACTCCGGCGCCGTCAACAGCCGGCCGATCTCATCGGTCAACTCCGTGCGCAGCCAGCGCTGCTCCTGGCGCAACGCCAGCCCGATCATCACGGCCACCAGCAACACGCCGCCGGCGTCCCCCACCAGACTCAGCAAGATGGCGGCAGTCTGGACACCCGACAACGGGGTGCCGAGGTTGTGCACCGCGTGGGCCAGAATCGCCGCGCCCAAGCCGAGCAGCGGCGCCCCGTAGCGCCCCCCCCGTCCGCGCGCCAGCCGGGCGTAGCCCAATCCCGCGCCGCTGAACGCGGTAAAGAAGGCGTGGTTCAGGCCAAAAACGACGCCGCGCAGAAAAACCACCGTGCCCCACTCGCCCCATCCGCCATCGCTCAGCGCACTCATGAAGTAGAGCAGATTCTCGGTCATGGCGAACCCAAACCCGATCATCGCGCCATAAAGGATGCCGTCCAGCACGTCATCGAGCTCGCCGCGCCAGAAAAGCAGGATGAGCAGCAGCGCGCCCCCTTTCGCCAGCTCCTCCACGATCGGGGCCACCGCGCTGGCAGAGACCACCTCTCGCACCAAACCCTGGCCCAGGCCGCCGCCGGGAACATCGAGGAGCGTCTCCAGCAACAACGCCAGGAGCACCGCGGGCAGCGCACCCCAGACAAACGAGACCACCAGCAACGGGATCGGTTCCCGCTCGTAGCGATCGCACCACCAGACCAGGGAGGCCCAGATCGCTGTAGGGATCACTGCCGCAAAGACGGATAGGAGGAGGCCGAGGATGAAGGTCGCCAGATCCAAGGGGTGCCTCCGTGAGGGTAACTACTCAGCCCTCTGTCATTGCGAGCGCAGTTTGCGAAGCAATCGGGATTGCCGCAATCCCCACCATGGCGGAGATTGCTTCGTCGCAAACTACGCTCCTCGCCACAGCGAGGCCCTCGCAATGACAGGCTGAGTAGTTACCTGTGAGGTGCGAAGTGAGAGCGCGACCGGCCGCGTTACAGCCGCTTTCTTAGTTTGGCAAACGTGCTGCAGCAGTGCGGCCAGATGCCGCTCAAGCGCCCGCTCGCCTGAGCCTGAGCCAGAGAGGCGAGAAACGCATCCGGGCGATCCTCGAACGGCGGCAAGGACAGGTATGCATGCCCCAGCTCGGCCAGGGTGTGGGCATCGCTGCCCGCAGTGATCGCCTTGCCGTGCCGCGCGGCCAACGCCGCGGCATGCGCGTTGTCCGTCGCCAAGAGACAGCGAGCGTTGAAGACCTCCAGCGCGTCCACCTGGTCGATGATCTCCAGGGTGTGCGTTTCCCCCAAGGCGGAACCGCGCAAGCGGTCCAGCGGGTGCGAGATGCTGATGACCGCGCCCTGCGCTCGCAGCCGGCGGATGGTCTCGTCCAGCGACAATCCCGGCGGCACCCGTTCCTGGAGGAAATAGGCGATCAACTCACCCCCGGCCGCGGTGTCGATCTCCTGGCCGACGATGATCAGATCGGGCGCCAACTGTCTGGCAGCCCGCGCCCCCTCGATGGTGTTGTGATCGGTCACCGCGACGCGGTCCAACCCGACCCGCCGGGCCCGGGCGATGAGCGCGGCCGGCTCGGTCAGCGAATCGGACGAGAAGCGCGTGTGGGTGTGGAGATCGACACGCCAGAAAGCAGACGGTGACCGCGCCGCGTCAGTCCCGCCCATGACGCCGGCCCAGGAGCAGCAGCCCGCCCGCGATCAGCAGACCCAGCGCCATTGCGCCGGCGATGGCCATGGTGCGCGGCTCGACACCCGGCATGATCACCTGGCCGTCACCGTACTCCCTGAACTTCTGTCCCCACCTGGTGTCCAGCGCGGCCGCGACCCGTTTGCGCCCCACCACCGGATACCAGTAGACGTTGTGGTAAAAGTTGGATGCGAAATAGCTCCACGGCACGATCGGTGAGCGCAGCAAGATATTCTCGAACGGCTTGAGCGGGCCGTGGTAGATCAGCTTCTGGCCTTTGCTGGCAAAGGTGTCTTCCTGGACGAAGTGCCAGTCCTCAGCCGAGACGTCGTAGCCGATCACCTCGATCTCTTTGGGATCACCAACGCCCAATCCCAGCTCGTGACCCAACCGGATGAATTTCAGATCCAGCGGGTTGAAGCCCTGGATTTTCGCCGACATGGCGTCGATCGCCACCTGATCCGCGGAAGCGAGCAGGATGTCCTTCTCGTACCAGCGCATCGCGCGCGGCCCGGGGCCGTCCCCGGCAAAGGTGCCGTCCATCACGGCGAACAGCCCGCTGTGGATCTCCTGCTGAATCGCCAGCAGGTCGACCACGGTCTCGTGGATCACGCTGTGGGTCCAGTGGCGCTTCTCGTTGAGCAGGCCGCCGAACGCGTTCTTCATCGCGCCGGTGATAGTAGTAAAGACGTGGGTCTTGACAGTCGGCAACTGGATGATGTTCTTGTCGAAGAAGTACTCCGGCAGCAGGATGCCAGCGGGGAAGATCTTATCCAGCACCAGCATGGGGGCCTTGGGCGTGTAACGCACCCAGCGCACTTCCGGCTCGTACAGGTGGACGTTGCGCAGGCCGTAGGCATCCACCACGGCCTTGTGCTTGTTGTTGCGCTCGCCGACGTAGGCATCCACCACCACCGTCTTGTTGTGGGCGGCCGAAAGGTCCGTGTACCCGTCGGCCTTGAGCTTGCGGACCACGCCCTCGACCTGCCACGGCGTGCTCGAGCACGCCGGGTACCAGGTCTGCCAGGATATGTTGATCTTCAGGATCGTCTCGCGGTCGGCCGGCAGCGCGGCGCGATAGCCGGCCAGATCCATCAACCGTCCGATGTCATCGAGTACCGTCTCCGGGCTGGTCTTCAATACGGCCACCTTGCCCTTGCCCGGGAAATTGCGCGGGATCATCTGTTTACCTCCTGGGGGATACGCCGGATGGCGTCTCATGCTTCGCCTGGAATGTCAAGCGCCAGTATATCGTAACTGGGGAGTGTTGTCCAAAAGCCCGCGCCGCTGCGCCGTAGTATCTTCTCGATAATCCCGGGGGGGCTGTGGCCGGTCTCCTGACCGAGCCACGGTGGCTCGGTCAGGAGACCGGCCACAGCGAGCGATTCCCCGAAAAATTGAGAAGATACGCGCCGTACCCTTTTCAACTAGAAAACGTCATATAGTATTACTCTGTAACATTTGCGTTGATCGCGAGAATCTTTGACGGCGTCATTGCGAGCGGTTTTTGCGAAGCAATCTCCCTCATGTGGCAGAGATTGCTTCGTCGCACACCCCGCTCCTCGCAATGACTACGATGTTTGGTTGCGGCTGAAGGCCGCGCTATGAAATGCCTGCAGCAAGTTGCCCGATCGACAAAAATATGATATAGTTTATATCAGGGCCTGACCAGTGAAATCCTTGCCCGACAGACAAGAATTTCCTGGTGACATTCGTCTGTTCGGTTCTGGCTTGTCCAGGTCAGGTAGAGTATTTGTCATGCTGGGGGCGTCGTTCGACACAGCCCTTCGACAGGCCATTCGACAAGCTCAGGATGCACTCAGGAGGGGCTTCACGATGATGTCTGTGACCGCGCCCCCCAACCCGATTTGGACACACCCAACTCAAAACCGCGTAGGGGCACACAATGTCATCACAAGACCTGGCTGAAGTGGCCGCCGACCTCCTCGTCCACCTTGACCATTTTTCGCACAAGGACGACCCCAAGACTTTCTGGCAACAGGCCTTGACATGGCTCCAGAGGCAGACCTGCGCCACCGGGGCCTGGCTGAAACTCTCCGCCCCGCCGCCACTGACCTTGCGCGTCGGCGAGCTGGGCAGGACCAGCCTGGCCTTTGCGCAAGCATGGGGTAGCGAGCCGGCACTGGCGCCCGAGGCCGGGTTCGAGGTTCACCGGCTCGCGGACGCGACCTTGCTCTGCGTGTGGCTGCATGAAGGGGAGCCAGCCTGGGCCGGTGTGCCGGTCGGCTATTTGGCGCTGAGCTTCCCGCCCGAGATGTCATGGCCCGACAACGAGTGCGCTCAGCTTCAGGGCGCCATCCAGGCCCTGCACACCCTCTCGCACCAGGCTACCACACTGGCCCAAACCCAGGACCGTCTCGATCGCTTCCAGCATCTCTACGAGGTTGGCCAGGCCATCTCCTCCACGCTGGACCTGGACCAGGTGTTGAAACAGTGCGCCGATCGGGTGACCGAGGTGCTGCACGCCGAGGCCAGCACGCTCATGCTGGTGGACGAGGCCAAACGCGAGCTGGTCTTCAAGATCCCGGCCGGGCCGGCCGAGCATGTCTTGCGCGAACAGCGCATGCCCATGGACAAAGGGGTTGCCGGGTGGGTGGCCACTCACGGCGAGCCGCTCATCATCCCCGATGTCAACGTGGACGACCGCTTCTACACCCAGATCGACACCTTGAGCGGGTTCCGCACCCGCTCGATCCTGGCCGTGCCTTTACAGGTCAAGGGCAAGATCATCGGCATCGCCGAGGTGATCAACAAGATCGACGGCGACTCCTTTACGCCCGACGATCAACAGTGGCTGAGCACTCTGGCCCCCCTCATCGGGGCAGCCATCGAGAACGCGCGCCTCTTCACCGCCCTGCGCGAGGAACACGACCGCATCATCACCGCCGAAGAACAGGTGCGCCACGAGCTCGCGCGTGACCTGCACGATGGCCCGGCGCAGATCCTCTCAACCATCATCCTAAACATCGACATGGCGCGGCGCCAGTTAGCCGCGCGGCCGGAGAAGATGGCCACCGAGCTGAACTTTCTGGAGAGCCTGGCCCAGGAGGCCAACCAGGAGGTGCGCGGTCTCTTGTTCAGCCTGCGTCCGCTGGCGCTGGAAACGCACGGCCTGACGGCTGCACTGACCCAACTGGTAGAACGCGCCAGGCCGCATGCCCCCTACGAAATCCATCTCGATTTCGGCGCCCTGTCCGACAGGCCGATCGCCCCCCGCGTGTCCAGCATGTTGTTTGTCATCATCCAGGAAGCGCTCAACAACACCACCAAACACGCCAGCGCACGCAATGTCATCATCCGTCTGGGGACAGCGCCGGCACACCTATGGGCCGAGGTCGAAGACGATGGTGTGGGGTTCGACGTCCAGGAGGTCGACGCCCACTACAACCAGCGCAACAGCTTTGGGTTGCTGAACATGCGTGAGCGCGCCCGACTCATCGACGGCGGGATCGTCATCAGGTCACCGTTGCCCGGCCGGGCGGCCGGCACCCAGGTCCGCGTCGAGGTGCCACTGGAGCGCGCCACCGCGACCGGATGAGCGACCACCCTTCCCCGGCCCCTCCCTCACAGGGAGGGGTGAACTCGCGTTGACAAACGCCACGCGGTATTTTGAATTGCTACGAACCTCCCTGCACGTGCAACTTGACAATTCCACCCGCCGGAGTATAATTGCCTCGAATTCTTTGGTTTCTTGGGGATCCTTATGAAACTCACGCGCCGCCAGGAAGACTTTATCCATAAGATGCTCGATCTTTACCGCGAGCTGCAAGGGCCCATCCACTACACGGTGGTGGCCGAACGGTTGGGCATCAGCCGATTCACCGCCTATGACATGCTTCGCCTGTTGGAGGAAAAGGGACTGGTGATTTCCGAGTATCAACTGGCGGATGGCAAGTCGGGGCCGGGGCGTTCGGAGGTCGTATTCCTGCCTTCTCCCGAAGCCCATCGGCTGTTTGCCAGCCTTGCCGGAGAAACCGCCGGCGAGGGCTGGGAAGCGATCAAAACGCGTGCGTTGGAGAAGGTGCGCGCCGGCGAGTTGTACGACCAAGAGCTGATCAAGGAGGTGCTGGCCCGCACTCCACCTGAAGGCCCGGGGCCGTTGCGTTACTGCGTCGAGGTGATGACGATCGCCGCGTTGCGACTGAGAAGCAGTGCCGGACGGCGCCTGCTGCTGGAATACCTGCCTGGAATCTTACCTGGCGTCGAATCGGCCACGCGGGCCAATCTCAGCTTGCTGGGCGGCTTTGCCTTGGGCGTGCTGGCCAACGAAAGCGCCGACACCGCCGAATGGGGACGCGAGCTGCTGGAGCACATCCGCCGCTACCAGACGCTGGTTGCCGACATGGATCCCAAGGTGCGCCGTCAGTTGGCGGCGGCCCTGTCCAAGGTTTTCAGTTTGTTGATGATCGACACGCCACCGGTAAAGGGCTGAGGTATCCTCTCAATAATCCGGGGTGGCTGTGGCCGGTCTCCTGACCGAGCCACGGTGGCTCGGTCAGGAGACCGGCCACAGCCATAAGGTTTTTTTGCCGGATATTTTGGTTTTTTTTGGAATCCCGGTTTCAGGAGATACTGAACCGATGCTCGCCGCCATCTTTGACCTGGACGGGACACTCTATACCGGCCACATCGTGCGCGGGATAACCCAACACCACCAACACCATCGCGTGCAGCGACTTCCGCTCTACGTCTACCTGGTCAGCCACACGGCCTTGTGGCCACTGTGGCGACTGGGCGTGCTCTCCGAAGCGGTCGCCCGCGACCTTTGGGCGCGCCACCTGGGTTGGCCGGTGCGCGGCTGGACGCCGGCCGAGGCCGAGTCGGCTTTCCGGTGGGTGGCCGAACAGTACGTTTTGCCCCGCGTGCGGGCTGACATTCTGGCGCGGCTGTGCGAGCACCAGGCGGCCGGCCAGCGGGTGATCCTGACCTCCGGCACCCCGGAGCCGCTGCTGGCCCAGATCGGCAAAGCCATCGGCGTTCACGAGGTGGTGGGCACGCGGTTGGTGGAGCAGGATGGCCGCTACACCGGAGCCGCCCATCCGCCGGTCTGTCAGGGCGCGGGGAAGGTGTCGCGGCTGGAGACATATCTGCGGTCTACGGGAGCGATTTCCTGGGAACAGAGCTACGTCTACGCCGATAGCTACACCGACCGGCCGCTCCTGGAACGCGTGGGACATCCGGTAGCCGTCTATCCGGATGTCCCGCTGGCCGCCTGCGCGCGCGGGCGAGGCTGGGAGATCTTGGGAGAAGAAACCCCCACGAAAAACAGAAGGTTCTAATTGGCACTCATGACTACAGGAGGTAATCGCATGTCCGCAGGCAAACGCAAAGTGGCTGTAGTGACCGACAGCACGGCGTCGCTGACCCAGGCGATGGGGCAGGAGTATGGCCTCCACGTCGTGCCCGTCTATGTGACTTTCGGGACCCAAACCTATCGCGACGGGATTGACCTGGACGCGGCAGCGTTCTATCACCTGCTACGGGACAGCACGCGGCTGCCGACTACGGCTCAGCCAACGCCGGCCGATTTCGTGCAGGCTTACACCACGCTGGCGAAACAGGCT
>PHCA01000080.1 GCA_002842085.1 Chloroflexi bacterium HGW-Chloroflexi-1 | reverse complement strand
TCATCCTGGCGCTGGTGATCGTAGGTTCTTTGAGCCAGCAACCCCGGATCGCGCTCCGGGAACAGGCCACGATGACGCCCTCCTACAAGGCGGCCGGCGAATGGCTGGCCGCGCACAGCCGGGCAGACGAGCCGGTGATGTCGCGCAACCCCGAGGTGGGCTACTACGCCCACCGGCCGCTGGTCGCTTTTCCCAAGGCCGACTGGGCCGACGTGGTGGCCTACGGCCGGCGGCACGCCGCGGCCTACCTGGTAACGAATAGTTGGGAGATCGAGCGCCTGCGGCCTCAACTTAGCTTCCTGCTGGACCCGGCCCAGGCGCCGCCGGAGTTGGAGTTCCTCGCGCAGTTCGAGGACCCCAATCGGACCACCCTGGTCTATCGCTGGAGGTTTTGAAGGTATCTACTACTTCCCAAGTGGGCGCTGTGGCCGGTCTGCGACCTAATACCACTAACTTTTCCTGGCTGTGGCCGGTCTCCTGACCGAGCCACCGGAAGCCTTGCCGGGGCAGCCAAATCGGGCCGCCGGGGCAAGAGGTATCTACTACTTCCCAAGTAGGTGGCTGTGGCCGGTCTGCGACCGAGCCACCGTGGCTCGGTCGCAGACCTCATCGTGAGTCTATCGAACGGCGGCCACAGCCACCCATGATCTAATCGGACCCGGAACATGACGCACGTCAACCAAGACGGTACAAACAAAGATCGCTTGCTTCTGTGGGGCATCATTGCCAGCGCCGCGCTGGTGCGGCTGGCCTATGCCATGCTGCCCCGGCTGATCCGCTGGGATGAGGCCGGCCACCTGATGATCGCTCGCAACCTGATCACGGGACATGGTTATACCGTGCGGGCCGGCAGCCTGGACGTCCACCTGCCCCCTGTGCTGCCATTGGCTTCCGCGGCCTTGCTGAAGCTCGGTCTAACACCTGAATGGGCCACATCTGTGATCCACATCGTCACGGGCGCGCTGCTGTGCCTGCCGGTGTATGCCCTGGGCCGGGCCATCTACGGCCGCCGCGTGGGGTTCATCGCTGCGACGCTGGTCGCCGTGTACCCTGCCCTGGCCGCGCAGCCGTTCCTGTGGGGCACCATGACCGCAGGGGACAGGGGACAGGGGGCAGCGGGCGGGGGGCAGGAGGCGGGGGGCAGCTATCGGCCGTGGGGTGGTACGCGGCGGTCGGCCTGTGCTTCGGCCTGGCTTACCTGACCCGGCCGGAGGGGCTGACCTATTTCGCGATGCTGGGCCTCTTCATGGTCGTGTGGCATCTGGCGCGCAGGACTTTCTGGCGACCAGCCACCATCGCCCGGCTTGCGTTGGCCGTGATCGTCTGCCTGGCGGTGATGAGCCCTTACGTGATCTACTTGCACAACGCCACCGGCCACTGGACCCTCAGCGGCAAGGTCGGGCTGATCCTCGACATCGCCCCCGCGTACCTGGCTCACGACCAGGTAGCGCACGATCTGGCCGTCTCGCGGCTCGATTCCACCGGCCTGGAGCCGATGTGGTTCTCCCCCGAGCGGTTCAACAAAAGTCTGAGTCAATACGTGCTGGCGAATCCGGCCGGGTTCTTTTACCAGGTGCGGCAGAACATGGCAGAGACGTGGCTGGCGCTTTTCCACCAAACCCTCTTCTCGCCCTGGATCGTCGCCCTGGCGGCCGTGGGGATCTTTGTGCGGCCGTGGACCAGGCGCCGCTGGCAGGATGAGAGCGTGTTGTGGGCCGCGCTGCTGCCGTTGGCCAGCTTCTGGGTCTTCTTCGTGATCGACCGTTTTCTGATCGGCGCGTTGCCGCTCGGATTGCTCTGGGCCGCGGCCGGGCTGGCCCACCTGACCAACTGGGCTGCCGGGTCGGTCCACGCCCTCTTCCGCGGTGCGAAAAGCTCCGCGGCCGCCCTGGCAATCCGGCTGGCCGCGGCTTTCCCTCTGGCGATCACGGTGGCTTTCTGCCTGTCGCTGGGCCTGGGACAACTTGAACAGGGTCTGGCCCAGATGGCGTGGAGCCACAAGGCAGCAGGGCAATGGCTGGCGACGATCAGCAATCCCGACGACATCATCATGACCCGCAGCGCTGAGGTTGGTCTGTATGCGGACCGGCAGTCGATCACCAGCCCCAACGCCACGTGGGCGGAGTTGCTCGTGTATGCGCGGGCCCACAACGCCCATTATCTGGCCGTCGATGATTGGGAGGTCACCAGGCTGCGGCCCCAGTTCAGCTTCCTGCTGGACCCGGCCGCGGCGCCGGCCGAGGTGGAGTACCTGCGGTCGTTCAGCGACGGCAATACGACGCTGGTCTATCGTCTGCGGTAGGAACGTTGAATCGTTGGAACGTTGCACATCCTGGATTCCCGCCTGCGCGGGAATGACGGATAACCGCCACAACCATTCAAGGATCATACACGTACAGGCGACCCTTCCGCGGTCGCCCTCGAGAAATATGCTCATGAGCGCACGTCCTTCCATCCTGTTCGTCATCCCCCCAGGGCTGGGCGACATGGTCTCGCACCACGAGGCCACGTCCGGCATGGGCGCGCTCGTGCCCGGCCCGCGGCCGTTCCTCTATCCCCCGCACACCGTGGCCGCGTGCGCCGGGGTTACCCGCCGCGCCGGGTTGACGACGGCCGTGCTGGACGCAGTCGGCCGCCAACTGTCCGTATCGGCCACCCTGAACGAGATCGCGCTGGCCGCGATCGCGGCCGCCGACAGCACGGTGCTGGCCGTGCTGGTCAGCCAGGGCACGGCTTACGCGGACGAGAACTTCCTCCGGTTGTTGCGCCACGCCAGAACCCGCGTTTCTCCGAGAAACCCGGCCTCTGCCCCGGTGCTGCTCTTCGGGCCGTCCGCGCACTTCGAGGCAGAGGCGTGGCTGAGCCAGGGCCTGGCGGACGCGGCGCTGCTGGGCGAGCCGGAGGGCGCCATCGCCGAGGCCGTGGCTGGACTGGTCGCGGGAGAGATCACGGGGGCGGTGTCGGCCAGGGCGCTCTGCCCCCAGCGCTACGGCGCGGACAATTTGCTGCTCGACCTCGACGCGCTCCCGTTCCCGGCCTGGGACCTGCTCCCCTGGCAGCCGTACGGTGCGGTGTCGCTGCTCAGCAGCCGCGGGTGCCCGGCGGGCTGCGCCTACTGCGCGTACACGGTGGCCCAGGGCCAGCGGTTTCGGTCACAGAGTCCCAAACGCACCGTGGACGAGTTGGCATGGTTGGCCGAGACGATCCGGCCCCCCCGCATCCAGGTGCGCGATCCTGTTTTCGCTCACGACCGGGCGCGGGTTGTGGCCATCTGCGAACGGCTGCTCGCCCAACGGATCACACCGAATTTCGCCTGCGAGTCCCGGCCGGAGCAGTTCGACGACGAACTGCTGCGTTTGCTGAGGGCCGCGGGTTGCAGCATGGTGAAGATCGGCCTGGAAAGCGGCGATCCGGCCCTGCTACAGACCCTCGGACGCGCCGCGGACGCGGCCGAGGCGGCGCAGGCCATCGCCCACACCCGGCGGGTGGCTCGCACCTGCCGGGCGTTGGGGATCAAGTGCCAGGTGTTCGTCATGCTCGGCCTGCCGGGCCAGGATGCGGCCTCCTTGCGCCACACGGCCGCGGCCCTCCGCGACCTGCCCCGCGAGACGATCATCCGCGCCACGGCTTATCAGGCGCACCCGGCGGTCGGGCTACACGCGGCCACCGCGGCCGTCCCGGCCGAGACGCTGGCGTGGCTGGAGCAGGCCAACCAACCGCACCCGGCCTTGTTGCGGCGGTTGTACCGCCGGCTGAAACCTTCGAAGTCGGACCCAGGCTCCGGCAGCTTCTCTTCCCGTGCACTTCCTCGCTCCGGCTCCCTCGCTCCCTTGCCCCCGCTCTCCCTGGCAGGCCAACGCGCGTTCATCACGGGCGGCAACGGCTTCCTGGGCGGGCATGTGGCTCGTCAATTGGTCGCCGCAGGGGCTGAAGTGGTCGCGCTCGTGCGCGAGGGCAGCCCGCTGGCCGCGCTGGCCGAACTGCCCGTGGAAATCATCCGTGGCGACTTGCAGTCGCCGGCCGGCTGGCAACAGGCGCTGCGCGGGTGCGATCTCTGCTTCCACGTGGCCGCGCTGTTCGAAAGTGCAGAGCAAGCCACGGCCATGTATCGGGTCAACGTGCGCGGTACCAGCGCGCTGCTGGCAGCCTGCGCGGCGGCCGGCGTGCGGCGCGTGATCCACACCAGCACGATCGGCACGGTGGGGCGGCCCACCGATCCCGATGTGCTGCCAGACGAGACGGTTCCTTTCAACCTCTGGCAGACGGCCAGCGATTACGTCAAGTCCAAGTATCTGGGCGAGCTGGCGGTCGAATCTTGGGCCGTTCATGGGATCGAAATCGTCATCGTCAAGCCGACCGCGCCCGTCGGCGCGGGGGATGCCCGGCCATCGGCCACAGGCCGGCGCATCCTGGCGACGCTGGCGGGTCAGGTGACCCCCTATCCGCCGGCCGGCATCAACCATGTCCCGGTGCGGGATGTCGCGCTGGGCCATCTGCTGGCGGCCCAGCACGGCGCGGCCGGAGAGACCTACATCCTGGGACACCGGGAGGGCAACCTGGATCAGCGCGCATTCCTGAACCTGGTCGCGGAGGTGGCCGGCGTCAGACCGCTGGCGCCAGTGGCCGATCAGAAGTCGCAGAGCCCTCTCCTGGCCGGCCTGACCACAAATCCGGCCCGCGCGATCCGGGAACTGGGGATGCCCCAATCGGACCTGCGCGCGGCCTTTGCCGAGGCTGTGGCGTGGTATCGAGACGCAGGGGCGCAGGGGTGACAAGGTGACAAGGTGACTCTCGCTGCAGGAGTCTAACGCCTTGTTGTGACAGGAGTTGTATTCCTGTGGCAACTGGAACCAAGACCAATCTACCGATCCGTCAACTACCAATCTACCGACACACCGAGGCAAACCCATGGCGTCTTTTCGCGACCGGTGGATCGCTTTTTGGATGGGCCGCGCCGGGCTCAGCGCCGGCGGCCGGCTGGCGACCCGGTTGGCCACCTGGGCAGCGCCGCCCTACAAGGGCAAGCGCCACTTGGCGCGGCTGAACCGCCGCGGCTACGTCTCTCCTAAGGCCCAGATCGCCTGCGCCGACTTGCGGCTGGGTGAATTCTGCTACGTGGATGACGCGGTCGTGATCTTTGACAGCGGCGACGGCGGCCACGTCTCGTTGGGTGACGCCGCGCATCTCTATCGGGGCACGATCATCGAGCTGGGCGCCGGGGGCTGTGTGGAGATCGGCGCACATAGCCGCATCCAGCCCAACTGCCAGTTCACGGCGTTTCTGAACAGCATCCGCATCGGCGAAGGAGTGCAGGTGGCCCCGGCCTGCGCCTTCTACCCTTACGAGCACGGTTTCGCAGCCGGCCAACCGATCACCCAGCAGCCGTTGCACAGCCGAGGCGATATTGTGATCGAGGCCGACGCCTGGCTCGGGTACGGCGTCATCGTGCTCGACGGCGTCACCATCGGGAAGGGGGCCATTGTCGGGGCCGGCGCGGTCGTGACCAGGGATGTGCCCCCCGGGGCCATTGTGGCCGGTGTGCCGGCGCGCCAGATCGGCCGGCGAGAATAGAATAGGGTGTGTTCAAAGTCAGTACTCATTTTGAATGCACCCAATAGAATACAGTCAAGGAGAGTAATGTCAATGCGTTTTCCGTCTTCCCCCCGCGAGTCCAGGAGCCGCTGGCTGCTGGTCGCGATTTCGATCGTCATCTTCGCAATCCCGGTGGTTGCCTCGATTGCGTCCACCGAAACGGGCCTGGCATCGCCGGCCCAGCAGACCGCGTATCCGCTCACCTGGACCGAGGTGCACAACAGCCCGGAAGTCCACTGGAATACGCTGGACTTTGTCGACCGCAACGTGGGCTACGCCGTTGGCGGGCAGGACTGGGATATCACCAGCGGCAGCTCCAGCTTCGGCAAGACCACCGACGGTGGCCGGACCTGGACCACGGCGCTGATTCCCGGCTCCAGACATTTCCAGATCGGCCTGTCCTGCAAAGACGCCAATACCTGCTGGACCTCCGGGACCAACCAGATGTGGCGCACCACCGATGGCGGCGCCTCATGGCGCTACCTGTCCAACAGCTCCGGCTACACCAAGTGGCTGTGGTCGGCCAAATGGACCGGGGTGGGCGACACGGTGCTGATGGGCACGACCGGTTACAACGCGGATCCGACGGTCGGCTATACCGGCAACTTCCTGCGCGCCACCGATGGCCTCAGCTTCACCGCAGTCCCTGTGGGCGGCATGGTGGTCCAGTGGGATATCGACTGCCCCGTCCCCGGCACCTGCTACAGCGCGGCCAGGGACGCGGTCTTCCGCACGACGAACAACGGCGCAAACTGGAGCCGCATCACCACCGTTGGCGTGCCGGGGCGTTACTACGGCATCTCGTGCACCGATGCAAACAGTTGTTGGATGGTGGGCAAACGCTCCGACGGCAAGCCGACCACCCCCTTCACCCCGATCATCTACACAACCAACCGGGGCGCCTCCTGGAGCCAGGCTTTCGTCTCGGGGCTGGGGATCAACGGCATGTTTTGGGACGTGGAAATGGTCGATGCGCAGCACGGCTACGCGGTGGGGTGCAGCGAGGTCAAAATCGGCCCGGCACCAGATTATCTCAGTTCCGAAGATTGCATCGGGCAGGGCATTATCTACCGCACGGATGATGGCGTGAGCTGGTTCCCGACCAATTCACCGACGGCCGCCGACATCACTGACCTGTCGGTCTTCGGCATGGATGACGTATTCCTCCTCGACTGGGCCGGCAAGATCTGGCACGGGGCACTCCTGCCCACCCCGACGCCCACGGCCACCAGCGTGCCCACGGCCACGCCGACCACGACCCCGAGCCCCACGCCAACCCCCTCCACCGGCATCGTGGCCGGCATCGCGTTCCACGATCTGGACGGTGACGCGTGGCGAGACGCCGGCGAACCTGGACTGGCCAACGCCGAGCTAGCACTCAAGCAAGCGGGGACGGACGTCTATACAGCCACATCTGCCGCGGATGGCGCGTTCCGCTTCGAGCAGATCGAGCCGGGCCAATACACTCTGATCGAGAACGCGCCGCCGCCCGGATACCAAACCAACCCGAGCGGCATCGCGTTCGACATCCAGGCAAACCGAACTTGGACATTCTACGTAGGCCACCAGTTGCAGCCCACGCCCACAGCGACGCCTACAGCGACGGCGACGGCGACAGCCACCGCGACCGCCACCTCCACCAACACCGCGACCGCCACCGCTGCGCCGACAGCCACGCCAACCGAAACACCAACCAGCACACCGACACCCGAAGCGCTTCAGCGGCACCTGCCGCTGCTGCTCCACAACTTCCCGTAGGCGAGGCCATACCGTAGTGCCCGAGCCAAAACACATCGGATGATCGCATTGCCGGGGGGATTGTGACGAAACCTTCACATTTCCCCGGCCTGCTTTTCATGGCCTGTTCATGCCTGGCAGGTATGCTGGCCAGACAGACTGCTGTCTCACGATTCCAACCGTTGCCAGGGTCACACACCGTGTCACCGTGTCACCGTGTCACCCCGTCACCCGCCAGGAGTGTTTTTCATGCAAGAACGATCCAATATGACCAGACCGGCGCCGCGTCGAACCGGCCGACCCCACCTGTTCCGGCGCATCGTCGAGCAGACGTTGGGGGCAGCCGCCCTCGCCAGGTGGGCGGTGGCGCTCGGTCTGATCATGCTGATCGCCCTGCCGGTGGCCGCGGCGCTCACAACTACCGGCCCGCAAGGTACGTCGCCGGCAGAGGTCACGCTCAACTGGACGAAGGTGCACGCCAGCCCGGCCGTGCACTGGAATACGCTGACGTTCGTCGATCGAAACGTGGGTTATGCTGTGGGCGGGCTCGGTTGGGATGCTGGAGAGGATCCGGGCAGTTTTGCCAAGACCACCGACGGTGGGCAGACCTGGGTCACCAACCAGGTCCCCGGCTCGCGGCGTTTTCTGATCGGCCTGGACTGCAAGGACGCCAACAACTGTTGGGTGGCCGGCACCAACCGTATGCTGCGCACCACTGACGGCGGCGCGTCCTGGTCCTCCATGTCCAACGTCTCCGGCTACACCAAGTGGCTCTGGTCCACAGGCTGGACCGGCAGCGGCAACACGGTGCTGATGGGGACCACAGGCTATCAGTCGGACCCGGCCTTGGGCTACACGGGCAACTTCCTGCGCGCTACCGACGGCCAGGTCTTGCAGGCGGTGGTCGTCGGCGGGATGACCGTGCAGTGGGACATCGAATGTCCGGTACCCGGCACCTGCTACAGCGCTTCTAAAGATGCGGTCTACCGCTCGGCCGACAATGGCGCGAGCTGGTCCCGGCGCTTCACCACCGGGGCTGGCTATGCGGGGCGCTACTACGGCGTATACTGCACCGACGCAAACAGTTGCTGGATGACCGGCAAAACCCCGCACATGATCATCACCACGGACGGCGGGCTGACCTGGAGCGGCGCGACCCTCGCGGGATTGCCCACCGCGGCCATGCTCTGGGATGTGCAGATGGCGGACAGTCAGCACGGCTACGCCGTGGGCTGCGACCAGGTGCCGGTTAGCGGGGAAGACTGCCTCAGCTCCGGCATCGTCTACCGCACGGACAACGGCGCCAACTGGTATCAGGTCAACTCCCCCACCACAGCCGGCCTGACCGACCTCTACATCTTCGGGATGAACGATCTGTTTGTCACGGACGAAAGCGGGGAGATCTGGCACGGCACGTTGGCGCCGGCCGCTACGGCCACCCACACGCCGACCGCCACTTCAACCGCGACGCCGACCGCCACGGCCACACCCACGGCAACGGCCACCGCCACCCCGTCGCCAACGCCAACTGACACGGCCACGGCCACCGCGACCCCGACCGAGACCGCCACCGCCACCAACACGCCAACCCCAACCGACACGGCCAC
>PHCA01000079.1:14816-20782 GCA_002842085.1 Chloroflexi bacterium HGW-Chloroflexi-1 | reverse complement strand
GCGAGGCCCTCGCAATGACAGCCCTTTGGTTGCGGCTGGAGGCCGCGCTAAGAATGAACGCGATAATTACCATCCGATCTTTCCCGCCAGGCAAGGCCCGTGGTTGGTTGACAGGACGGGCTGCCGCGCGTATAATGGCGACTGTTAAATGTGATCGTAGGAGGCGCACCGATGCAAGAGATGACGCTGGTAGAAATCGTTCAAGGCAACGAATCCTCTGCCGGCCAGGGGGCGCAGGTGATCCACCTGCTCGACCGCCTGGCGACGCCGGGCCAAATCCAGGAGATGTTGGAGGTCTACCCGATCCTGGTCAAGATCGTGGTAGATATCCGCCGGCGCCTGTTGGCCGGCGGTGGCGAGATGCATGCGGATTGCGAGGCGCTGTTGCTGGCTGAGGGCAGCGAGCAGGATGACCTGTGGGGCGCCGACTGGTATCCGGCCGAGCAGCGCATCGAGTTCGAGTCGTTGATCAACATCCGGCCGCGACTGGGCAATCGCGGTATCATCATTCAGAGCGAAGAGATCCGGCGCCAGGTCGCAGCCATCACCCGTGAGCTGCTGGGAGGTGTCCAGTGAAAAATAGTGAGCGCATGCGCGAGCGCTACCTCAGAGATGCGTTGCCCTTGCGATTGGCCGGACTGGCGGCCGACCTGGGCCGGGTCGCGTCTTCGGCCCGTCATGCGACGGGGAGCGCGGCGGCGGCAGCTATGCTGGAGGAGAGCCAGTACTTGATCGAATGGACGGCGGCCGCAGCGCCGGCTGAGCTGGCCGAGGAGCTGGTAAACCTGCAAGCGCTGCTGGCTCTCTGGCGCAAGGCCTGGCCCGAAGCGCAACACAGCCCGCTCCAGCGAAGCATTCTGGCGGTGCAGGCGAAGCAGTGGGCCGACCAGGTATTGCGCCACGTTACCGAGGATGTGCGCTGACCGCGTATCAATACTTGACAAGGTGACAAGGTGGTATCCTCTCAATAATTTGGGGTGCATCGACGTGAGCACTGCAACAGTGAGTAAGACGATGTTCGGCACGAACCCGGCAGTAAAAACCATCCGACCGCCGGTGTGGACGCCTCTCGGCGGCCGATGGGTGCCCGGCGTCCCTCCGTTGGAGCCGGGGGATCGTTTGACGCGTTACGAGTTCGAACGCCGCTACGCGGCCATGGCGCACGTCAAGAAAGCGGAGCTCATCGAAGGAGTCGTATACATGCCATCGCCTGTCAGTAACGCTCACAGTGAGGCCCACGGGGATCTTATGGCGTGGCTGGGGATCTACCGCGCGGCTACTTGCGGGGTGCATCTCAATGATAACGCTACCGTGCGCCTGGACCTGGCGAACGAGGTACAGCCCGACGCGTTGTTGCGGTTGGATGTGGCCTTGGAGGGCGCATCGCGTATCGGTCGCGATGGATATATCGAAGGTGCGCCAGAGTTGATCGCCGAGATTGCGGTCAGCAGTGTGTCGTATGACCTGCACGATAAACTGTGCGTGTACCAGCGCAGCGGCGTGCCGGAATACCTGGTGTGGCAGGTCGACGATCGGCGCGTGGATTGGTTTCGGCTGCGCGAAGGGCAGTACGTGCCACTGACGGCTGACAGCCAGGGGGTCGTGCGCAGCGAGGTGTTTCCCGGCTTGCAGTTGGCGGTCCCCGCGTTATTGGAAGGCGACCTGGCGACCGTCCTGGCGGTCTTGCAGCAAGGTTGCCAGAGCGCCGAGCACGCCGCTTACGTCGCGCGCCTGGCGGTCGCGGCATAGGATGACCGAGCGGGCGAACACGTCATTCCCGCTTCAGGGTTTCGACCAGGGCAACGTGTTCTGGTAGATCCAGGCGACGGCGTGGAACGCCTGCGTGGCGATCAGCGCCCAGCCGGCCGCCCGGAACGGGACGCGTTCCGGCAGCGCGCGCGGCAGCATGTAGCCCAACAGCAGCGCGGCCGGCGCCGCGGCCGGGGCGAACAGGTCCCAGTCCCGTTGCCCGCCGTAGTCCGGGTTCCAGGTCAACGTCAGCAACCAGTAAAGCGCCGCCAGCAGGGCCAGCAGACGAAACTCCGGGTCGCGACGGGGGAGGCGCCGCCAGGCGAAGATGGCCGTCGCGATCAGGCCCGGCCAGATCATCGGCGCGACCAGCAACTGCTCGTTGACGATGTCCACCAGGTGGCCCAGAGAGAACATGGTATAGTGCTCCCACCTGGTGGTCGTCTCGAACAGCGGCACGAACCAGCGCCGGTCGCCGCCCCCCGGGAAATCGACGCCGAGCAACGCGTCCACCCCGTGGCGCCCGGCCGACATCAGCGCCAGCACCCCCACAAAAACCAGCGCGTAAGGAACGGCGATGCTGACCAGGGCGCGTCCTATGGACGCGCCCGAACGCGGATGGATACGGATGCCTGGCCCCCTGGTCCCCAACCCTTCGATAGACTCAGGATGGGCCTTTGGGAAAATTGCGCAGTCTCCCCCCAAGGTTGGGGGGACGGGGGGGCGGTTTTGCTCTGCGCGTGCCATTCTCACCGCAAGGTATAGCAGGCTCGGGGCCAGGATGATGGTCGAAGGGTGAAAGGCGTGAGTCAGCGCCAGCACCGCCGCGGGCCAGACGATCGAGGTCTGGCCGCGCATGGCTCGCAAAGCCAGCCAGATGTAGAGCAGGACCCCCACGGTCATGATGCTGTAGTTCTCGATGTAGCCGAAGAACAGTTGCATCGTGCCCAGCGTGGCCACCAGCCCGAACAGCAGCGCCCGTTCGCCGCGATCTCGTCCCAACCAGCTTGCCAGCCCCAACAGGATCCAGACGAAAACCACTCCGGCCAAAGCGCTCGAGATCCAGTAGACCGGCGTGGGGTCGGGCCAGCCGAACAGCCGGTTTCCCAACGCCCATGCCTTGGCGTGCACGAACACATCCAGCGGCGCCTGCCAGACGTAAGTCAGCTTCACATCGGGATGTGGGATGGCTTTCACCAGGATGTTGGCGTCGCCCCAGCGCACGTGCCGGATGCGGAACAGGTAGAACGGGATGCTCGCCAGCAGCGCGACCCCCCATCGCAGTCCGGGCGTGTTGAATCGCATTGGGCTGTAGGGGCGATCCCTCCGTGGTCGCCCTATCCGCCCACCCAAAAGCGCCAGCGCCGCGGCGGCCAGGCCCAACCCCCAGCGCCAGCCCGCGGGCAGATAGGTTGCCGGCCATAGCCCCCACGCGGTCGCTTCAGAAAAGCGCGGCGCGGCCAAGTGCAACCCGATCAAGGCCAGGGCCAGCAGGCGCAGGGCCCACAGTAAACGGCGGGATGTAAGTGACATGGGGAGCATTTTACCTCAGAGCGGCGGGGGAGGCAAAGGTTTGGAGAGTCTCCGCTTGTGTTGGTACAATTCCGGCACACCGTCTTGGCGCATAGGAGTTTTGGGTGATTGACAGCCGCCCTGTAGACAGTATCCTTGACAAGGTGGCAAGGTGGCACTCGCTGTGGCCGGTCTCCTGACCGAGCCACCTCGCTGTGGCCGGTCTCCTGACCGAGCCACCTCGCTGTGGCCGGTCTCCTGACCGAGCCACCTCGCTGTGGCCGGTCTCCTGACCGAGTCACCTCGCTGTGGCCGGTCTCCTGACCGAGCCACCCCGGAGCTGTCGCTTGAGAGGATACGTGGCGAGTATATCCTGAAAGGGCGATCTTTTTGTGGTTTCAATCTGGTTGGCGCCGGCTCGTCCGGGTCAGGAGATGTCCGATGGATCGTGTTTTCGGTGGTTCCCAGGTTGGGCGCCGTTCGAGATGGTGGGCAGGCGTGCTGCTGGCGGTCGTCCTGTTCTGGCTGATGGGTGGCGGCCCGGCGACGGCCTCCGGGATCGACCGACCCCTGGACGCGCTCACGGGTGACGCCGATCTGATCGTGCGCGCCCGGGTGGTGGCGGTTGCCAGTCATTGGGACGCGGCCCACCGGGTCATCGAGACCGACAATATGCTGGAGGTCCTCTATCCCGTCCAGGGGCGCCCGGCCGGACCCCTGCTCCGGGTGAAGACGGCGGGCGGGGCCGTGGGCGATCTGACCATGGCCGTCTCTGACGAGGCCCGGTTCTGGCCCGGCGAGGAGGTTATCGCGTTCCTCTGCGGCACGGGCTCCGGGACGCTGGTGGTTTGCGGCGCCGGGCAGGGCAAGATCGACGTGCAGGATGGCCAGGTCGACGTCGCGTTCCAGGCTGAGAGCATGCCCGTCGCGACGTTTCTCGACCGCGTGGCGCGCCTCGTGATTGCCGACGGCGGGCGCATCACCCTGCCGCCCGCGCCCGCCCGCCAGGCTCTGGAGATGGGCCGGCGCGCGGCGAGCCAACCTGACGGATACGTATACAACAACGTCAAGTGGCTGGGCGCCAACCCGATGGGTGAGAACTACCAGGTCAACCTGAACACGTCAGACATCGGCGGCAACGGGAGCGCGACCGATTTTCTGAACGCGGTCACCCAGGCTGCTGCGACATGGAACGGGGTCGCGACCGCGAACTTCAACTTCACCTACGGCGGTTCGACGGCCGCCAACGCGACGGCGTACGATGGCGTGAACGCCGTGTTTTGGAACGACATGGGGTCTTCCGGCCCCCTGGCCCAGGCGACCTGGTGGTACTACACCAGCAACGGGCAGATCATCGAGGCCGACATCAAGATCAACGACTACTGGTCCTGGGACGCCACCGGCGTACCGGGCGTCGACGAGCCCGACCTGCAGAGCGTGTTGCTCCACGAGCTCGGGCACTGGTTGTCGCTGGGCCACGACGACGATCCCGGTTGCAGCATCTACTCGACGTTGGGTGTGGTGATGTGTCCCACCATCATGCTGGGGACGGTGAAGCGTGCACTGCACGTCAACGACGTGGCTGGCATCAGCGCCATCTACCCCGCCACGCAACCTCCTACCTCCACGCCGACCGCGACCGCCACCGATACGCCGACCGCCACCGCGACTCACACGGCAACGGCCACCCAGACGCCGACCGCCACCGCCACCCAGACGCCGACCGCCACCGCGACTCACACACCCACCGCGACGCCCGCGGCAACGGCCACCCAGACGCCGACCGCTACCACCACCGATACGCCGACAGCCACCGCCACCGCGACTCACACACCCACCGCGACTCACACACCCACCGCGACGCCCGCGGCAACGGCCACCCAAACGCCGACCGCGACCGCGACAGCCACCGCGACTCACACAGCCACCGCGACTCACACGGCAACGGCCACCCAGACGCCGACCGCGACCGCGACCGCCACCGCGACTCACACACCCACCGCGACTCACATGGCAACGGCCACCCAGACGCCGACCGCGACCGCCACCGATACGCCGACCGCCACCGCGACTCACACGGCACCGGCCACCCAGACGCCGACTGCGATCGCCACCCAGACGCCGACGGCCACCCAGACGCCGACCGCTACCGCTACCGCGACTCACACACCCACCGCGACGCCCACGGCTACAGCCACGGCTACAGCCACGGCTACAGCCACGGCTACAGCCGCCCCCACGGCCACCCCGACGCCGGCCGCGGGCCGCGGGGCCATCCAAGGCCGCGTGTGGCTGGACCAGGACAGGAACGGCGTGCAGGATGCCTGGGAGCCCGGTCTGGCCGGCGTCACCGTGCACCTGCTGCGTGGCGACGAAACGATCGATGCCACGGTCACGCAAGCGGATGGCGCCTACCGCTTCCTGAACCTGTCCGCCGGCCACTACACCGTACGAGAGGCCAATCCGGCCTGGCTGCGTTTTTCCACGACGCCCGACGAAACGCCCGTGACGATCACGGATGGCGAGAGCGCGGTCGTCAACTTTGGCGACTGGACCGGCATCCGCACGTGGGTGCCGTTGGTGTAGGGGCGGCATACATACCGTGGGTAGCTCGACAATGTTAGATTCGCGGCTAACCTGGTCCGCCGGAGGCTAAAAGCCGTCCGGCTACGAGGTGAAAGCCTCTCCGAGGCTGGCGACCAGCC
>PHCA01000079.1:0-14784 GCA_002842085.1 Chloroflexi bacterium HGW-Chloroflexi-1 | reverse complement strand
GAAAAACTCTCACGCAAAGCCGCAAAGTCGCAAAGGATTTTCTTAGCGTTCTTTGCGCCTTTGCGTGAGTCATTTGGTTCCGGCTACGCCGGGTTAGGAATAGCTACTTGGTCCCCCAGACCATTGAGAAATCGGTCAAAAGGGTGTATGATGTACGCGAACGTTGCGGCACAGGATCGAGATGTACCATGGACACTTTTCGTGTCAAAGGAGGCGCTGATGAAAGCTCGTGACATCATGACAACCAACGTGGTGACCTTGAGCCCCGACACGCCCATTCAGGAGATCGCCCGGACCTTTCGCCGCCTGGGCATCACGGGCGCACCGGTCGTGGACAGCGGGAAGGTGATCGGCATCGTCACCGAGATCGACCTGATCGCCCGGCACGCCCGGCCCAACTACCCGCTCTATCTGCCGCTGTTGGACGCCAAGATCCCGCTGGGCGGACAGCGCGAGTATCGGGCACTGGTGCGCCGGATCCTGGCTACCACGGCGCGAGAGATCATGACCGTGCCGGTGAAGACCGTGGACGCGGACGCCGGCCTGGAAGAGGTTGCCACGCTCATGGTCGAGAGCAAGGCCAACCCGATCCCGGTGTTGTCCGAGGGCAAGCTGGTCGGCATCATCGGACACACGGACCTGATCCAGCACCTGGAGGAGGCCCAGGAGTTGCCAGCGGCCGCGGGCGAGGATGAGGGCGAGGGGTGACAAGGTGACAAGGTGACGCCGATGCTGCGCATCGGACGGTGACAGGGTGACAGGGTGATAGGGTGATAGGGTGATAGGGTGACAGGATGACAGGGTGACCGAAGATTCATCTCCTGATGCCTGATCCCTGACGCCTGATCCCTGCCCCCTGCCCCCTGCCCCCTGCCCCCTGCCCCCTGCTGCCGCGACCAGCAGGGCCTGTTTTGGCTATTCCCGCGCCTGGCGTTACAATGGCCGTTGATTGCCATGACGACGCTTGAGACCCTTTTCCGACACCCGCTCGGCCCGGCCCTGGTCTTGGCCCTGGGCGGCTTGCTGCTGCGGCTGAGTCGCGCGGTGCGCCTGCGACCGGTGTTCTTCTCCCAACGAGATCGCTCGGAGCATGTGTTCGCGCGCCTGCGCGGGCTGTTCACCGCGCTGGTGATTTTGGGCGCGGGGGCCGACCTGGTCCTGCTGCGCGTGCCTCCCATCCAGGCCAGCCTGCGCTGGGTCTGGCAACCGCTGACGGTCGCTGGCAGCGCGCTCGATTGGCGGCTGGACGGCTGGAGCTGGCTGGCTGCGCTGTTGGTCCTGTTGCTGACGGCCACCGCGCTGCTGTTGCGGGAGGATGGCGGGGCCAGTGTGTCTGGCCAAGCCAGTGTGTCTGGCCAAGCCAGTGTGTCTGGCCAAGCCAGTGTGTCTGACCAGACGGCGTCGTCAAGCCGGGGGGACGCGGAACGGACGCTGTTGCTGGGGGCCGCGGCCCTGGCGTTCGTTTTCTCCGGGAACGTAGTCACACTGGCCAGTTGCTGGGTCATCCTGGATGCCGCGTTGGCGTTCCAGTTACGGCCCGGGGAACGGGTTGAGCCGGCCGGCCGGGCCTGGGGCCTGCTGAGCCTGGCAGGCCTGCTGGTGTTTGTGGTGCTGGCATTGCTGGGCGAGAACGGCGGCCGTACGCTCCTGATGAGCGGGCCGTTCGAGCGTGTCGAGTTGGGGCTGCTCTGGGTCGTCGCCCTGATTCGGGCCGGCGTCTATCCGCTGCACTACTGGCTGACCAGCTCCGGCCGCATCGAAGCCACCGACCGGGTGGCGCTGCACCTGATCGTGCCAACCACGGGCCTGTGGCTGCTGGCGCGGGTCCATGAGGTCGCTGGACCGAACTGGGACAGCCGGCCGGAGTGGGCCGCCCTGGGCGCTCTGGCGCTGCTGGGCACGGCGCTGGTGGCCTGGACGACCGAGGATGAGGGGCTGCGCTGGCGGTGGATCGCGCTCAATCGGGCGAGTCTGGTCGTGATGGCGGCCTACGTGGCTGTTCTGGCCGGGCCAGGCGCCTTGGTTTGGCCCCTGGTGACGTTCAGCCTGGGGAGCGGTTTGTTGGCGGTGGGGCAGGCCACGCGCGCGCGGTGGGGCTGGTCGTTGCCGACCTGGCTCAGCGCGCTGGCGCTATGGGGGCTGCCAGGCACACCGGGCTTTCTGGCCCGCTCCGTCCTGATCTTCCCGACCGGGCTGCCGGTGGCGCTCCCACTTTTCGGGGTGATCCTGGTCGCCGAGACGTTGCTGGTCGCGGCGTTGTGGCAGGCGGCCATCGGGGCCGAGCTGTCTGAGTCAGGCCACGTCCACAAACAACTTCCGGTTTTGGCTCGGTCGGAGACCGGCCAAAGCGAGAAGTTGTTGTCAGACGAGTCCTTAGCGCGGCCGGCACGACCTGACTGGTCCACCCTGGCGCGGCTGGGGCTCGCTACGGCGTTGCTGGCCGCCCCGCTGATCGCCTGGGGGACGGCGCCGGCGCAATTGGCGAATCTGGCCGGATTGCACGCGGGCGGCGCTTTTCCCACGTTGCGCTGGGCGCTGGCCAACGCGCGGCGCTCGGTCTGGATCGGGTTAGCTCTGTCCGGGCTGGCTGGCGTCGGGCTGGGAGTGATGCGGCGGCAGATTTTCGCCCAGATGCGCGGCTGGCAGCGCGGCATCGTCGCGGTCGTCAGCCTGGAGTGGCTGTATCAGGCCATAGCCGGTGTCGTGGCGCTGGCGGGCGCCGGCCTGCAATACTTCGCTGCGTTGGGTGAAGGGGAAGGGTACCTGGGTTGGTTGATGTTGACAGGGTTGATCTTGTGGGTCCTGTTGCGGGGGTAGTGAAGACGCATGTCCCTGGTTGATCTGATCCGTCAGGTCAGCATCTTGATCGGGTTGCCGGCGGCGCTGGTGGCGTGCGTCGCTGCGGCCGTGATCGTGATCGCGCGGGATTGGCGGTTGGTGCTGTTGGCCTACGCGTTGCTCTCTGTGATGCTGGCGCTGTTGCTGTCGCAGGTGATCCCCACTGAGTGGGCCTCGCTGCAAGTCATCGTCGGTGGTTTGATCGCGGTGATGCTGTTCCTTTCGGCGCGCCAGTTGCGCTGGGCTTCGCGCGGGGGCAGCGGCCGAGGGATGCAGCTTCTCCTGAGGCCAGGCCATGAGGCGCGTTGGCCGCAGGTGGCCTCTCTGAGCAGTTTTCGTCTTCTGGCGGTCGCGTTGACGGCCGTGGCCTATCTGGCGCTGCGCGATGACGTGCGACTGCCGGTGGTCCAGCCTCTACTGCGCGACACGATTTTCTGGCTGGGGTTAGTCGGCCTGCTGGGGTTGGCGCTGCACGAAGAACCGCTGCACGCCGGGCTGGCGCTGCTGACGTTTCTGGGCGGGTTTCAACTGTTGCTCTTCTCATTGACGCAACAACGCATGTTGGTGGGAATCACTGGGGGTGGGCAATTGCTGCTCGGGTTAGCGATCTCCTATCTGGTGTTGTCGCGTGGATTGGCTGAGACGCAGCCGGCATCCGGGCCGGGCGTCTCCCGGTGGCAAGCATGATCGCCGGACCGACACTGCTTCTCTCACTCCTGCTGCTGGCCGCCGGCGCACTCTATTTCCTGCGCCGGGTCGAGGCGCTGGCCGCGTTGCTGGCCGCCGGCCTGACCGCGTTGCTGGCCCTCGGGTTGTGGCGGCTGCCGCTGGCGCTGCCGGTGCGCCTCGCCGGTCGGTCGGTGTGGCTGGGTCAGCCGCTGACCTGGGCGGATCTCTCGTTGCAGATCACCCCGGCCGCCCAGGCTTTGCTGGTCTTCCTGTTGGGCGCCGGCGCGGTGACGTTCATTCTAGCCTGGCGCACCTACCAGGGCCGCACGTTCTATCCCCTGGGCCTGGCGCTGCTGGCGTTGTGGGCCACGGTGGCGCTGTTGCAACCGCTGACGTGGGCGCCCTTTGCCGTCGTCTTGACCGCGCTCCTGGCGGTCTTTTTGATCCAGGCCGGGCAGCCGGGCGACACGCGGGGGGCATGGCGGCAATTGCTTTTCCCGACATTGGCCGTGCCGCTGTTCCTGGTCGCAGCCTGGTACATCGATCAGGCGCCGCTCAACCCCGACGACCAAACCCCCTACCGGATTGCCGGCTGGTTGCTGATTGCCGGTTTCATCTTGTTGCTCCAGCCGGCGCCGCTGCACGTGGCCATCCCGGCTGTGGCAGGCAAGGCGCCGCTGGTGGTGGCCGCGTTCCTGTGGATCGGCGGGCAATCCACCGTGCTGTTCCTGCTCCAACGTTTCCTGGTGACCTATCCCTGGCTGGCTTCCGCGGTGGATAGCGCCCGTTGGTTGTTGTGGGCGGGCATCTTCACCGCGTCGATGGGCGGCGTATTGGCCGCGACCCAGGAGCGTTTGGGCCGTTTTGCCGGTTACGCCGCGCTTTACGACTACGGCATCTTGATGGTGGCGATGGGGTTGCGGGGCACCGCCGGGCTGCCGACCGCGATCTGGCTGCTGCTGACGCGTACTTTGGCGCTGCTGACCCTGGCCACCGGCGCGGCAACGGTCCGCCATCACATGGAGAGTGACCGCCTGGATGAGATCGCGGGCGCAGTCTCACGGCTGCCCTGGGCCGTGACCGCGTTGATCATGGGTGGATTCGCGTTAGCCGGTATGCCGTTGACCGCGCAGTTTGCCTCGCGCTGGGCGCTGCTGCAACTGGTCGCCGAAAACGACACCCGCTGGGCGCTGCTCCTGGTGCTCGGCGCGGCCGGCGTACTGGTGGGCACAGTGCGAGCGGGTCGGGCTTGCTTCGGCAAGCTGAGCGGGTCACCGGTGGAGCGGGAACCGGGCGGCCTGGCTTTCTTAGCCATCCTGTTGGTCGCCGCCAGCGTCCTGCTGGGGCTCTTCCCTCAACTGCTCACCGGGCCGGTTGCTGCGGTGATCTTGCCACTTTCCACCCTCGGACCGTGAAATCCGGTAGCTTTTGAGAGCCGAAACGGGGTAGGATGTCCCGGTGTCGAGAGCTCCCAGTACTTGTTAAGAAATAACTCCGCACTTTGCTCGGGCCGGTCTCCTGACCGAGCCCGCTCGTACACTTGTTAAGAAATAACTCCGCACTTTGCTCGGGCCGGTCTCTTGACCGAGCCCGCTCGTACCAAGGACCTATTTCTTAACGGCTACCCAGACCAGGTGGCGATCGTACGTGGTGCGTACTGCGTATTCCGTACCTCGTGGTTAGTCCCTCTACGCAATACGCAATACGCAATACGCAATACGCAGACATGCTAGCATCCTGTTTGCAGAGGACTCATGGCCAATTCTTCGCGCATCAGCGGTTTCTTCCGGCTCTCTCCGGCGGAGCGCCGGCACATCATCGTCGATTGGGTGGCCGTGTCGCCGGAGCAACGGGCCACCCTCGAAGCTGTCCTGGCTGAACCGGGCGGTCTTGGACTGACCCAGGCCGACAAGATGGTGGAGAACGTAGTGGGCACGTATGCCCTGCCGCTGGGAATCGCCACCAACTTCGTGGTCAACGGCCAGGACGTGCTGATCCCGATGGTGATCGAGGAGCCGTCGGTGGTGGCGGGCGCCAGCTTCGCCGCCAAACTGGCGCGGGCCGGCGGCGGCTTTCACGCCGAGACCACCGAACCGTCGATGATCGGCCAGATCCAGGTGCTCGACCTGGACGACCCGGGCGCCGCGGCCGAAAAGCTGCTCGCCCAACGAGCGCGCCTGATCGACCTGGCCAACCGCACCGACCCGGTCGTGGTCAGCTTACGGGGTGGCGCGCGGGATCTGGAAGTGCGGGCGATCCCCCAGAGCCCGGCCGGCCCAATGTTGGTGGCGCACCTGATCTACGATTGCCGCGATGCGATGGGCGCCAACATGGTCAACACCGCGTGTGAGGCGCTGGCCCCGCTGGTCGAGGAGATCACCGGCGGGCGGGTGAACCTGCGCATCCTGTCTAACCTGGCCGACCGCCGCCTAGCCCGGGCGCGCTGCGTGATCCCGGCGCGGGCGCTGGATATCAACGAAAACAAACCGGGTTTCTCCGAGAAACCTGGTTTATCCATGCCCGGCGAGCTGGTGGCTGAACGCATCGTCGAGGCGTACGCGCTGGCCGCGGTCGACCCGTATCGGGCGGCCACGCACAACAAGGGCATCATGAACGGCATCGACGCGGTGGTGATCGCTACGGGCAACGATTGGCGGGCCGTCGAGGCCGGCGCACACGCCTACGCGGCTCGCGATGGGCAGTATCGCTCGCTTTCGACCTGGTCGCTGAGCCCGGACGGGGCGTTGGTCGGCAGCCTGGAGCTGCCGTTGGCGGTGGGTACCGTGGGCGGCGCGACCCGCGTCCACCCGGTCGCCCGGGCCGCGTTGCAAATCCTGGGCGTGAGCCGGGCGCGTGACCTGGCGGCGATCATCGCCTCAGTGGGACTGGCCCAGAACCTGGCCGCCCTCCGCGCGCTGGCCACCGAGGGCATCCAACGTGGGCACATGGCCCTGCACGCGCGCCAGGTGGCCGTCGCCGCGGGCGCCATGGGTGATGAGGTGGACCGGCTGGCCGCGGCTATGGTAGCCGAGCGCACCATCCGCACTGACCGGGCGGCCGAGTTGCTGGCAGAATTGCGGCAGGAGACCGAATATACTTGACAAGGTGACAAGGTGCAGGGGTGACAAGATGACGCCGATGCTACGCATCGGACAACCTCACTTTATGACCGTGGCGAGAATAAAAGCAGGGGTGGTACGCAACACGCAATACGCAACACGGAGTACGAGTGCATGTTGAAACCAGATCGTGATGTAGGTATCGTCGGCTACGGCGCGTACGTGCCGCGCTATCGGCTGCCGGCCAGCGAAGTGACCCGCATTTGGAACGACGGCGCGGGCGGCGCGCCGGTCAAAGAGAAAGCCGTGGCTGGCCTGGACGAAGACACGGTGACCATGTCCATCGAGGCGGCGCGCAACGCGCTGGACCGGGCGCGCATCGACCCGCAGGAGATCCGGGCCGTGTGGGTGGGCAGCGAATCGCACCCCTACGCGGTCAAGCCGACCTCCACCATCGTGGCCGAGGCGATCGGCGCCACCCCGAACGTGCAGGCGGCTGACCTGGAGTTCGCGTGCAAGGCGGGCAGCGAAGCGATCGTGGCCGGGATCGGCATCGTCGGCTCGGGGATGGGCCGCTATGTCCTGGCGATCGGCATGGACACCGCGCAGGGGCGGCCCGGGGACGCGCTGGAGTACACCGCGGCTTCCGGCGGCGCGGCCTTCCTGGTCGGCCCGGCCGAGGAGAGCGTCGCGGTCTACGAGGCCACGTTGTCTCACGTCACCGACACGCCCGATTTCTGGCGGCGGGCCTACGTGCACTATCCCAGCCACGGCCACCGGTTCACCGGCGAGCCGGCCTACTTCGAGCACATCACCCGTGCGGCCAGGCAGTTGATGGCGGAGCTGGGCGCCCAGCCGGCCGACTACACCTACGCGGTGTTCCATCAGCCCAACACCAAATTTCCGCAGCGCGTGGGCCAGATGCTGGGGTTCACGTCTGATCAGATCGAGGCCGGGCTGCTGGCGCCGGTGATCGGCAACACCTACGCCGGGTCCTCGCTGATCGGCCTGACCGCGATCCTGGATGAGGCCCAGCCGGGCGACCGGATCTTCATGGTTTCGTTCGGATCGGGCGCGGGCTCCGACGCGTTCTCACTCCGCGTGACCGACCGGCTGATCGAGCGGCGCGCGCGCGCCCCGTTGACCCGCGACTACATCGCCCGGCGCGTCGAGATCGACTACGCGACCTACGCGCGGTATCGACATAAGTTGCAGATGAAATGAGAGGGTAAATTGGTAACGTGGTAAATTGGTAACGTGGTAACGTGGTAAATTGGTAACGTGGTAANNNNACCAATCTACCAATCTACCAATCTACCAATCTACCAATCTACCCGTTTACCAGGTATCGAGGAATCACATGCGTGACGTTGTAATCATCGGCATCGGTCAGACGCCGGTGGGGGAACATTGGGACAAATCGCTGCGCCACCTGGGACACGACGCGGTGATGGCGGCCATGGCGGACGCCGGCATCGAGACCGCGGGCGCGCTGTACGTGGGCAACATGCTTTCGGGCCAGTTGACCGGGCAGGAGCATTTGGGCGCGCTGATCGCCGATTTTGTGGGGCTGCGCGGCATCGAGGCGCTGAAGATCGAGGCAGCTTGCGGCTCGGGCGCGGCGGCACTGCGGGTGGGCGTCATGGCCGTCGCCAGCGGGATGCACGATGTGGTGCTGGCCTGCGGCGTGGAGAAGATGACCGACACCATCGGCGGCGTGACCACGGCGGCACTGGCCACCGCGGCCGATCAGGAGTACGAGGTCAGCCAGGGGATCAGTTTTGCGGGACTGAACGCGCTGTTGATGCGGCGCTACATGCACGAGTTCGGCATGAAGCACGAGGCGTTCGCCGGTTTCACGGTCAACGCGCATCGCAACGGCGCCCACAACCCGTACGCCATGTTTCAGAGCCCGGTCAGTGAGGCCGCGTACCTGAAAGCGGGCATGATCGCCGACCCGATCAACCTGCTGGACTCCAGCCCGGTGTGCGACGGCGCGGCGTGTGTCGTCCTGGCCCCGGCAGATCGCTTTCGGGATCGAGCCAGGGCGCGGGTCCTGGCCTCGGCTGTGGCGACCGATTGCCTGGCGATGCACGACCGCCGCGACCCGCTGGCCCTGGACGCGGTGGCGCTTTCCAGCCAGCGGGCGTACGCCCAGGCCCGCGTCACCCCGGCCGACATCCACCTGTTCGAGGTTCACGACGCGTTCAGCATCATGTCGGCGCTGTCGCTGGAGGCGGCCGGTTTTGCCCCGCGCGGCGCGGGCGTGCGGCTGGCCATGGACGGCGAAATCGCCATCGGTGGGCGGATCCCCATCAGCACCATGGGCGGGCTCAAGGCGCGCGGGCATCCCGTGGGCGCGACCGGCGTCTACCAGGTGGTGGAGCTGGTGCAGCAGTTGACCGGGCAGGCCGGCGCCAACCAGGTGGGGGGTGCGGCGCTCGGCATGGCGCAGAACATCGGCGGCAGCGGCGCGACGGTGATCACACATATTCTGAGCGCGATCTAGGCTGGGGGGCTGTGGCCGGTCTGTGACCGAGCCACGGTGGGCCCCGAGAAACCGGGTTTGTGGCGCCTGCCAAAACCTATCATCGGCCATTTTTGCAGGCCTGGATCCGATTCCGGTAGTTTTTGGGAGGCGAACTGCGATATAATATGATTCACGTGGGTCGAGTTGTACCCATGTATGATCCTGTATACTTACGACGGAAACGGGTTTCGATTGAGGAGGACCTGAGTTGATGTCAATCCCTCGCAACTGGCGCACTCGCCAGCAACGCTACAGCCTGAAGGCCGAGGTGTGCAACACCTGCGGCAACACCATCTTCCCGCCGCGGGACGTCTGCCCCCACTGCGCCGAGCAGAAACAGAGCTGGACCAACCTCAGCGGTCGCGGTGAGGTTTATTCGTACACGACCATGTACAACGCGCCCAGCGGGTTCGAGGAGTACACGCCCTACACCATGGCGCTGGTCAAGCTGTCCGAGGGTCCGATGCTCACCGCGCAGTTGACCGACGTGGATGGCAACGGGGTGGCGATCGGTATGCCGGTGGAGATGGTCACTCGCAAGCTGACCCAGGACGGTGACGAAGGGCAGATCTTGTACGGTTATAAGTTCCGACCACTGTTGCGCCAGGCTGTATAGTTCTTGACATAGCGTTGCACATCAGCCCCGAAGGGTTTCCGAAAACCCTTCGGGGCTTTGTGTTTGAAAGTTGACAGATTATTCCTACTGTCAAGTATAGTTCGGTCGGGGATGTCAAAACCATCCTTAACTCAAGGCGCGCACTCGATGGCGCGCGTGATTGACAAACCTCGCGCTTGAGGATAAGATGGAGGTATCGAGTAAGAAGACTCAGTAGATCACAAGTTCAAACTCCGGGCGGGTCACGGATCGGGCAGTAGCAAATCGTGATCTACTGAGACTGGCCGAAACCGGGTTTCTGCAATCCGCAATCCGGGCTCATCCCAGTACAGGAGGCAATCATGGGCAAAGGAATTTCCGGTAAACCGGTAGTCGGCGTGGACCTGGGCGGGACCAAGATCCTGGCCGGCGTGGTCGCCGCGGACGGCCAGATCCTGGGGATGGCCAAGCGTGCCACGAAGCCGGAGGGCGGACCGGAGGTGGTGGTGGCTCGGATCGTCAAGACGGTCCGCAAGGCCGTCGAAGCCGCCAAACTCGACATGTCGGACATCGCCGCGGTCGCGTCGGGCGCGCCGGGGCCGTTGGACCCCGACCAGGGCATTATTTGGAACGCGCCGAATCTGGCGGGCTGGGAGAACTTTCCTCTGGCCGACCGCCTGAGCGAGCGCCTGGAAATGCCCGTCTGTATCGAGAACGACGTCAACCTCGGCACGCTGGGCGAGTACGCGCTGGGCGCGGGCCGCGGCGCCCGGGACGTGGTCGGCATCTTCGTGGGCACCGGCATCGGCGGCGGGCTGATCCTGGACGGCGTGCTACGCCAGGGTTTTCGCAAGGCGGCCGCCGAGATCGGGCACATGATCGTGTTGGCCGATGGGCCGGCCTGTGGCTGCGGCAACCGGGGGTGCGTGGAGGCCGTCGCCAGCCGCACGGCCATCGAGCGCGACATCCTGGCCGGCATCGACGCGGGCCGCGAGAGCCTGATCCCCGCCATCATGCAGCGCGATAGCCGCGACCGGTTGACCAGTGGCGCACTGGCCGAGGCGTTCCGGGGCAACGATCCGCTGGTGACCGAGGTGATCGGCAAGGCGCAATTTTACCTGGGCCTCCTGGTGGCCTCGGTGGTCAACTTCGTAGATCCGGAAGTGGTGATCTTCGGCGGCGGGGTGACAGAGGCGCTGGGCGAGGATTTCCTGGCGCCGATCCGCCGGGTGGCCTATCAGTGTTTCATCAACAAGCGGGGCGCCGAGCAGGTCAAGATCGTGCTGGCGCAGCTCGGGGATAACGCCGTGCTGCTGGGCGCGGCGGTGTTGGCGCGGCGGCGGTTAGGAAAAGATGGCGCGTAGCTTATAACTGGATGACCGTGTGGCGGGGCGAGGGATGCGGTACTCGTTACGTATTGGAAAGCATCCTGACCGGCGAACTGGGTGAGGATCGGTGTCTTTTTGTTGGAGCAAGATCGCGTGGAGGAGGCCAAAGCATATCTTGAACGGCTGAGGCAAGGAGAAGAGTGATATGATCAGGGTCAGAAAATTGCAACGAAAAGGGGCGGGTGGCACGTGGCACAGCGATGCCTACGCCGTCGAAACGCATAATGGGCGGATCACGCTGCGTTACTCATTGGCCTGGGAATACCTGGGGGGACGTTATAACCGGATGATTCAGGAGCGGGGGTTGTCGTTGGAGCAGTT
The DNA here is from genome assembly GCA_002842085.1 of Chloroflexi bacterium HGW-Chloroflexi-1. GTDB lineage: Bacteria > Chloroflexota > Anaerolineae > CG2-30-64-16 > CG2-30-64-16 > CG2-30-64-16. Next base: position 3,384 of record PHCA01000079.1, on the reverse strand, counting down.
GGAGCAGGCGCTGGCCGGCGACAGTTTGCGCTGGCTACCGGTCGAAACCCTGGAGATGGACGATGAAGAGGTCATCCAGGCATTGGACCGTGAATGTCACGTGCCCCGGCCGGCGACCGTCTTGACCGGTCGGCGTGCTCAAACCGAGCCGATCACTCCGGAGGCATACATCATCGGCGGACGGCTGCAGCTCAACGCGCCGCTGACCAGCCCTATTCGTGTTCGAGGTGATCGCATTTATCTGGAAGATGGCCGTCAGTTACAGGTTGCTTTGGCTACCGATGCGATGCCTGAGTTGCAGCGTGGGTAGAGTAAACGACCGGGCGGTTTGATGACGTGGGGCGCAAATTAACAGAGCTGTGGTTTGAAATATTCTGTCGACAAGCCTGGCAATCCTGCGAAGACCGCCAGGCCTGATACCCTGATAGTTGCGCCGAGTCCAGCTCCTCTCTTTTTCGTTGAACCAGCACCACGCCGCCGACGCCCATCGCGCTCCCCCCGATCTCGCTGGGCGTCAAGCGCTCCCTCCGCAGCAACCAAGCCCACAGCGCCGTGCCCAATGGCGTCAGGTTGGGCGTAAGACACATTCAGGAGTAGCCCCATGAGCCAAACCCATGACGACCAATCAATTCAGGCCAGGATTGCCGCCCTCGAACAAGAATTGGCCGAACTCCGGCAAAGGCAGGCAGCCACCCAAGGTGGTGCGCGGGTCGAAGGCGACGTCGACACCCAAGGCGGCGACTTCATCGGCCGCGACCAGCACATCACCTACACCGGCGAAGAGCCGCCCGACGACCTGCTCGCCGCCTACTACCGCTGCCTGGCCGCGGAGTGCCGCCGCCTGCCGCTGGGCATGATCGACAAGGAGTTCCTGCGCACCAGCCAGGGCGCGACCGCGGACCGGCACGACGTGCCGCTGCCCGACGTCTACGTGGACCTGGACGTGGTGACACCGGCGGAAGAACGCGCCAGAGACGGCCGCGCGTGGGCGATGCGGTTGATGCGGGGCGAGGGCGAGGACCGGACCCCGCTGCTGGAGGCGCTGAGCAAGGATGAGATGACGAAGGTCGTGCTGCTGGGGGACGCCGGCTCGGGCAAGACCACCTTCGCCAATTACCTGACCTATCTGCTGGCCGAGGGCTCGGAGGCCCTGCCCGCGCCGCTGACCGCGCCGCAGCGCCGATTGCTGCCCGTGCGACTGGTGCTGCGCGAGGTCGCGGCCCGCCACATCCCGGCGGACGCGGAGCGCGGCGAAGCCGAGATGCTGTGGAACGCGCTGCGCGACGACATCGCCCGCCACCTGGGCAAGCCCGCGGCCGAGAAGCTGTTCCCCTACCTGCAGAGACGGCTGATGAACGATGGTGGCCTGATCCTGCTGGATGGGCTGGACGAGGTGCCCGAAGCGCGACAACGGCGCCGGGTGCTGCTGGAGGCCGTGGCGCGGCTGGCCCATGCGCTGGGCGCGGCCCGTTTCGTGGTGACCGCCCGGCCCTATGCCTACGCCGACCCCGATTGGCGGTTGCCCGGTTTCGCCACACTCGCGCTGGCGCCCTTCTCCGAGGCGCAGGTGGGTCGCTTCATCGAGCGCTGGTATCAGGCGGTGCGGCCGGCCCTGGGCTGGAACGCGGAGACTGCGCGAGCCAAAGGGGAGCGCCTGCGGTCAGCGCTGAACGAACGCCCCTACCTGGGCGACTTGGCGTCCCGGCCGCTGCTGCTGACTTTGATGGCGACGTTGCACTCCAGTTGGGGGCAACTGCCCGAGGACCGGGCCGACCTGTACGAGGAGACCACGAAGCTGCTGCTGGGCCGCTGGCAACGCGCCCGCGAGGTGCGCGGCCCCGACGGCGAGCCGGTGGTGGAGCCTGGGATCACCGAGGCGCTGGGCGCGGGCGAGGACCGCCTGCGGGCCGCGCTGGAGACGCTGGCGCTGGCCGTGCACGAACGGCAGCGAGGCAGCCCGGAGCAGGACGAAGGCCCGGCCGACATCTCGGAGGGGGACCTGCTCGTGGCGTTCAAGCCGCTGCTGGGCGCGCTGGCGCCGGATACGCTGCTGGCATACCTGCGGGACCGGGCTGGGCTGATCGTGGCGCGGGACGAAGGGGTCTATGCGTTCCCGCACCGGTCGTTCCAGGAGTATCTGGCTGCGTGTTGCCTGGCGAACCAGCCCGACTTCGCCGAACAGTTGCAGAAACGGGTTTATGCGGACCCAATCTGGTGGCGGGAGGCCTGCCTGCTGGGGGTGGGCAAGGCCAGACAAGGCGGGTTGGGCGCGGCCGTCCATGTGGTGGGGACGTTATTGCCCGCAGAACCGGGGGACGTGGCCGAGCCGTGCGCGGCCCACTGGCAGGCCGCTGCGCTGACCGGCCAGGCGCTGGTGGAACTCCGATTGTGGGAGAAATCCGAGGGCCAGCCCCACTTCGAGGCGCTGCTACGGCGGACGCGGCGCTGGCTGGTCCGGTTGCTGGAGGAGGGGCAACTTTCGCCCCGCGAGCGCGCCGATGCCGGCGATGTGTTAGGGCGATTGGGCGACCCGCGGCCGGGCGTAGGAACCCTGATCGCCGGCGAGCGGGAACAGCCCGACATCCTGTGGGTCGAGGCGCCGGCGGGCGAGTTCACCATGGGTACGCCGGAAGGGGACAAGATGGCGTACGACGACGAACATCCCGCCCACACGTTGTCCCTGCCCGACTTCTACATCAGCCGCTATCCGATCACCAACGCGCAATTCGGCCCATTCCTGGCCGATGGCGGCTATGACACGGAAGCTTACTGGACGCCGGAGGGCTGGGCCTGGCGGCATGGCGCGGAGCCGGACCCATCGCCTTATCAAGATATTGACCAGGCCACTCAAAAAAGCATTGCTGAGTGGCTGGCCGGGCGTCCAGCCGAGAGGCGCCACCGGCCCTTCTGGTGGGGCGATCCGAAGTGGGGCGCGGCGACGCGGCCGGTGGTGGGCGTGAGCTGGTACGAGGCGCTGGCGTACTGTCGTTGGCTGGCGGCGCGGTGGCGGACGGCGAACCTGCCGATTCGGGTGTGGCGAGCCGGGCAGATCGAGAGCGCGGCGTTCAATGCGGCTGATCTGTCGTTTCGTCTGCCGTCGGAAGCCGAGTGGGAGAAGGCGGCTCGCGGCCCGACAGGCCGGCGTTGGCCCTGGGAGAACGACTGGGAAGATGACCAGGCCAACACAGAAGAGGCCAAGCTGAACGAGACCAGCCCGGTGGGGTGTTTCCCGGGCGGCGCCAGCCCCTGCGGCGCGCTGGAGATGGCCGGAAACGTCTGGGAATGGACGCGCAGCCGTTGGGGACGAACTCAATTCTATCGACCGGATTATGGCTATCCATATGATTCAGTAGACGGGCGTGAGGATCTGAACGGCCCGGATCC
>PHCA01000405.1 GCA_002842085.1 Chloroflexi bacterium HGW-Chloroflexi-1 | reverse complement strand
ATGCCCGACCTGACCGGCAACTGGTGGGGCACGAACAGCCCGGGCGCACCCCAACTCTACGGCCCGGCCACGTACACCCCAGCCATCGTCATGACGATCAGCGCCAACCCGGCGACGGTAGTCGTGCCGGGCACCAGCGCCATCCAGGCGAGCCTGCAAGGCGGCGGCTACCGCGTGCCGGACGGGACGACCCTCACCTGGCGCACGACGCTGGGCACGCTCAACCCGGCCAGCAGCGCCACCGTCAACGGCGTGGCGCAGACCAGCCTGTCCAGCGCCACGGCCGGCACGGCCAGCGTCGCGGCCGTCGATCCCTGCGGGTTCACCGTCAGTACGACGGTGAGCTTCGTCACGTCGTCAGCGACCGCGACGCCGACGCCATCGCGCACACCCACCGGCGCCGTCACCGCAACCCGTACCGCCACGGTTACACGTACGCCGACCGCGACGCTCACACGAACCGCGACGCCAACAGCCACCCGCACACCAACAGTCGCGCCGACCGCCACCCGGACCGCTACTGCCACGGCCACCCGCACGCCAACGATCGCACCCACTGCGACCCGCACGCCAACGATCGCAGCGCCCGCCACACGGACAACCAAGCCAACGGTGGACCCCTGCCTAACCGGCGGAGTGTGCGTCGAATAGCTGACCACGCATGACGGGGCAGCCAGCAAGAAGGACTTCCGCAGCGCCGCACCCTGCACGCTGCGGAAGTCCTCACGCACCACGCACCACGCCTCACGACTCACGCCCTCTCCCACACCGCCACCGTCTCCACGTGATACGTTGGCGGGAACAGATCCACCGGCTGCGCCGCGAGCAGGCGATAGCGGGCCGCGGCCAGGTGGACGGCGGCGCGGGCCGCAGTAGCGCGTTGGCAAGCCGTTGCACGGGGAGGCCGGCGGCGCTGGCAGGTGGGCTGCGCCTGGCACGTGGTTGCTACAGCACGCCGGTGTAGTGCGAGTCGCGCCGTGTCGCCAGCCCCTCGCTGACGTGCTTCCAGGACTTGACAAAAACAAGGGGGGGGNNNTCCGCTCGGCGCAGGTTGGCCGGCCCGAGCGGCTGACTTGATCGTTCGACCAGCGAAGTCGTTTCCACAGAAAAGGGAGGTGCTCCATGTTGCGCAAAACTCGAACCCTATGGGTGATCGCTGCTGGCCTGGTGGGTTTGGCGGTGATCCTGCTCGCGGCTGGCTGTGTAACTATCCCGACGAAGCCGACCCCAGCCGTGCTGGGGAAATTGGAACCGCCACTTGAAGTCGATCTGTTTTTGTCAGGCCAACCACTCCTCGGCAGCACGCAGACGATGACGTTCACCGTCAAGCCATTGATTGACGCGCCGAACGCGATGGTAACGATCACACTACCCGCAGAGATCGAACTGGTGAGTGGTTCATTGACCTGGCAAGGCGAACTGCGCAAAGAGGAGGAGAAGCTTTTTCCCATCCGGGTACGGATCACGGCAGATGGGTATTACAGTGCGAAAGCTTATGTCATGGTCAGGCCGGACCCAAAGCATGAGCTCACTTACGGAAGGACGGCCTTCTTGTACTTTCTGGTAGACGGTACCGAAGGCTGGGCGAGCAACCAGCCGCCCAAGAACAACTGGGTTGCCAACAATGTCAGTCCTGGTGGACTTCCTGTGCCACCCGGCACCGAGCGGATCACTGCGCACGCCTATCTCACCAGACCGCTCGAATGGGATCAGGAAACGGATATCATCTACGAGATCACGCCGACGGCTGACATTGACCATGTCGAGATAGGCTTCATCCCTCCCCAAGCTGGCTTGGCTGTTATCGAACAAGAGAATCCTCGCCAGAAATCACTTGTCTGGCACCCTGCTGCCGAACGTGAGATTCTTGGCACCAAGGTCGGGCCCGCGATGGGATGGTATGGGCCCCTGGTCAAGGACGACAGGACTGTCATCCGAGTCAGACTCAAGCCGGCCACAACAGGAGAAGGGGCGATAATCGCCTATGTTTCCGAG
>PHCA01000078.1 GCA_002842085.1 Chloroflexi bacterium HGW-Chloroflexi-1 | reverse complement strand
CGCGTCCACGATGTCGCGCAGGGTGAGCTCGCCGATGCCGAGCAACTCGGCGATAGCGGACCAGGCAGACCCCTCCCCCAACCCCTCCCCTGCGCGGGGAGGGGCGCCTGGCTCTCCCTTCGCTGTGAGGGAAGGGGGCCGGGAGGTCAGGTCGTTCTCCTCGCACCACGCGCGCAGCCGATTCGACAGATCGGCCATGCGCGGGTTGTACCCGGCCAGGTCGAGCAACGCCTTGGCCGCGTCGTACGATTCGGGATGGATGACGGTGTTGTCCAACCGGTTGCGGCCGTCCGACACGCGCAGGAAGCCGGCGGCCTGCTCGAACGCCTTCGGCCCCAGCCCTTTGACCTTTTTCAGCTCGGCACGCGACTGGAACGGCCCATTCGCATCGCGATGCGCGACGATCGCCCCCGCGACCCGCTTACTGATGCCGGCCACATAGCCCAGCAGCGCAGCGGACGCGGTATTGACGTCCACACCGACGTAGTTCACCACAGACTCGACCACCGCGTCCAGCGTCGCGGCCAGCTTCTTCTGGTCCACGTCGTGCTGATACAGTCCCACGCCGATGCTCTGCGGGTCGATCTTGACCAGCTCGGCCAGCGGGTCCTGCAGCCGCCGCGCGATGGAGACCGCGCCGCGCATCGAGACGTCCAGGTCGGGGAACTCCGCGCGGGCCAGGTCGGACGCGGAGTAGACCGACGCGCCCACCAGCGCCTCGGTCTCGCGGCTGGCGGTGCCGTTGCCGATGGCGATCACGTTGATCTTGTCCGCTTCGATCAGCCCGGTCAACACCCGGCGCGCCTTGTCCGCGTCGTTCTCTGGCGGGTGCGGGTAGATGGTGGCGGTATGTAACAGCTTGCCGGTGGGGCCGACGGTCGCCACTTTGCAGCCGGTGCGGAAGCCGGGATCGATCCCCATCACAGCCCGTTCGCGCAGCGGCGGCTGGAGCAGCAGGTTACGCAAGTTCGTAGCGAACACCTGGATGGCGTGGTCGTCGGCATATTCGCTCAATTGCCCGCCAACTTCCCGCTCGACCGATGGCCGCAACAGCCGGGCATAGCCGTCCTCGATGGCCAGTTGCACCTGAGCCGCCGCCTGGCTGCCCGGTGTCTTGATCCAGCCGCGCGAAATGTCCGCAATAATGTGGCCGTCAGGCGTTTCCATGCGCACCTTGAGGCTGCCGTCTTCCGAGCCGCGTTGCAGGGCCAACCACTGGTGCGGCTGGACCACGCGCAGCGGCGCCCGGAAGTCGTAGTAGACCCGGTAGCGGCCTTCCGCGTCGGCCTCCTCGCTCGCGCGCTGGCTGACCACCAGGCCGTCCGCCGCAAAACGCTGGCGGGTGACCTGGCGCACGGCCGGATCGTCGCTGACCTGCTCGGCGATGATGTCACGCGCGCCGGCCAAAGCAGATTCGGTATCAGGTATTTGATCACTCAGGTATTGTTCGGCCAGTCGGTCGGGGTTGAGTTGACGATCCTGCGCCAGGAGCGCCTGGGCCAGCGGCTCCAGCCCTCGCTCACGCGCGACCGCGGCGCGGGTCTGACGTTTGGGCTTGTAGGGCCGGTAGAGGTCTTCGACGGTCTGGAGCGTCGCCGCGACGTCCAGTTGGCCGGACAGCTCATCGGTCAGCTTGCCCTGCGACGCAATCTCGGCTTTCACGGCCTCGCGGCGCTCGGCCAGCTTGCGCAGATACTCCAGCCGCTCCTGAATCTGGCGGAGCTGCACCTCGTCCAGCCCGCCGGTCATCTCCTTGCGATAGCGGGCGATGAAGGGGATGGTGTTGCCGTCGTCCAGAAGGGCGCCGGCGGCGGTGATCTGGTGCAGCGGGATCTTCAGCTCGGCGGCGATGGTTTGGTGAATCGAAGTCAATTCTGTGTTCTCCTCCGTGTTACGTGCCAGGTGGATTGCTTCAAGAGCGTGCCGGGCGGTGAACTGGTCATCCGGCCGAGCCGGGCCAAGGCTTTTGCCGTGGCGGCCTGCCACCCCGAGGCCACCGTGCTCGCGGCCGATACCGCCGTCGCGCTGGGCAATGCGCTGCTGGGCAAGCCGGCCGATCCCAGGGAAGCCACAGCCATGCTACGGGCTTTGCGCGGGCGCGCCCACCAGGCGTACACCGCCGTCAGCCTGGCGCGCGGCGAACGGCTGGAGACCCGGCTTTCCACGAGCCACGTCACGATGTGCGCCTACAGCGACGATGAAATCGCGGCCTATGTGGTCAGCGGCGATCCGCTGGACAAAGCCGGCGCCTACGCCATCCAGCACCCGCTCTTCTCTAACCAATTTCATCTCATGCCACATACATCCCCGCGGTCACATCCCCACCTTCTCCCGTCCAGTTGGTGTGGAAGAATTGACCGCGCGGCCGATCGACCCGCTCGTAGGTGTGGGCGCCGAAATAGTCGCGCAGGGCCTGGATCAGGTTGGCCGGCAGACGCTCGCGGCGGTAGCCGTCGAAGAACGCCAGCGCAGTGGCCATGGCCGGCACGGGGATGCCCAATTCGATCGCGGTGGCCACTACGCGTCGCCAGGCCGGTTGCGCTGCCGCCACTTCTTGGGCAAAGTAAGGGGCCAATAGCAGGTTGCTCAGGGCGGGGTTCTCGTCGAACGCCTCCTTGATCTTGCCCAGGAAGGCCGAGCGGATGATGCACCCGCCGCGCCACATCAGCGCGATGCCGCCGTAGTTCAGGTTCCACTTGTATTCGCCGGCTGCCGCCTGCATCAGCATGTAGCCCTGGGCATAAGAGGCGATCTTGGACGCGTACACCGCGTCGCGCAGGGCATCGATGAAGGCCGCCTGGTCACCGCCGTAGCGCGGGTTCGGGCCGTTGAGGACCTTCGCAGCCGCGGCCCGTTCATCGAGCAAGGCCGAGAGGAAGCGGGCGTAGACCGCCTCGCCGATCAGCGTGAGCGGGATGCCCATCTCCAGCGACGAGACGGCGGTCCACTTGCCGGTGCCCTTCTGGCCGGCGGTATCGAGGATGAAATCCACTACCTGCTCGCCGGCCGCGTCGCGATAGGCCAGGATGTCGCGGGTGATCTCGATGAGGTACGACGCCAGCTTGCCCGCGTTCCACTCGCCGAAGACGGCGCTCATCTCGTCGTTGCTCATCCCCAACCCTTCCTTCATCAGATGGTACGCCTCGGCGATGATCTGCATGTCGCCGTACTCGATGCCGTTGTGCACCATTTTGACGAAGTGACCCGCGCCGTTTTCACCCACCCAGTCGCAGCATGGCACGCCGTTGGGATCGCCTTCAGGCGCCTTCGCGGCAATGGCCTGGAAGATCGGCTTGACATGGGACCACGCCGCGGGTGAGCCGCCGGGCATGATCGAAGGCCCATGTCGCGCGCCCTCCTCGCCACCGGAGACGCCAGTGCCGACGTAGAGCAGCCCCTTGGACTCGACATAAGCGGCCCGACGCATGGTGTCGCCGTAGTTGGAGTTGCCGCCGTCGATGATGATGTCTCCGGCCTTCAGGTGCGGGATCAGTAATTCGATGAAATCGTCCACCGCCTGGCCGGCCTTGACCATCAGCATGATGCGCCGCGGGCGTTTGAGCAGGGCGGCCAGCTCCTCGAGCGAATGCGCGGCGATCACCTTCGTACCCCTGGCGTTGCCCGCCAGGAACTCGTCCACCACGGAGGTGGTGCGGTTGAACACGGCCACTGTGAAGCCGTGGTCGTCCATGTTGAGCACCAGGTTCTGGCCCATCACGGCCAGGCCGATCAGGCCGATGTCGGCTTGAATCACGTGATCTGCTCCTTTCATGGCAGTCCTCTACATCCAGCATGGCACGTCATGCGCGCAGCAATTCCCGTTATGGGGTTCGTAGTAACGACTTTAGTCGTTTGAGCCGCGTAACCAGCGCCTAAAGTCGCCACTACGATGCCGGCATCGCGATGCCATTCACACGGTGATGATGCCAAAACGGGAATTGCTGTCCTGCGCGTAACAACTGCTCTGGCTGTCATTTTGCTTAATCGTAAACGCCGGTTCGCTCGAATATACTGAACGGCTAAAGGCTCGACTCCGTTTGCACTGCATCCATTTTCGTTCAGTATAAGTGGCGGCATTTCTCGATCAGCACCTTGGTCGCAATGTCATAGGACATCGTATCGTCCTCCCCTTGCCATGGTAACACCGAACGACGCGGCGTCGAAGCCAACTGGCGCTCGTCACATCCCCCATACAGTGATCCCCCAGCCCTGCCAGGGCGCCTCCCGCCGCCAGATGCGCTCGTCCCACGGCTTGCCCGGCGTCCGGTCGAAGATGACCAGGTGCGCCTCGTCCGCGCCGCAGCGGTCGGCGTAGTCCCACGTCTGCGCCAGCCCCTCGGCCACCGTGGCATCCAGCGATTTGTAGAGGATCTTCAGCTCGATGACCGCACGTTGGATGGCAGGTTGCGTACTGCGTATTGCGTATTGCGTACTGCGTGTCTGCTGATTCGCCGATTCGCTGATTCGCTGATTCGCTGATTCGTCGATTCGCTCATTCGCCGATTCGCCGATGCGCTGATTCGCCGATTCGCTGATGCGCTGATTCGCTCATTCGCTGATGCGCCGATTCGCCCCCGACCGGCCAGATCACCAGCAAGTCTGTCCGCCGCCGGCCCAGGCCGTACTCGCGCTCCACGCGGCCGCCGCAGTTGACGATCCGTTGCAGGAAGGCCTGGAGTAGGAGCTGCGGCCCGGCTTCCCGGTAATGGAACTGTTCGAGCCAGCTATCTGAATGCTCACGGAAGAACTGTTGGAAGGCGGCCAGGAGCTTGCTCAGGTCCAGCCGCCCATCGGGACGCACGTACCAGGCCTCCACCAGGGTCATCCCGGTCTGGGGTTCCCAACTCAATTCACGGGGGATGATCTCCTGGTAGATGCGGTTCGCCAAGCGCAGCCCGCCGGCGCGATCCTGGCGGATCAGCCCCAGATCTACGACGTATTGGACATCATCGGTCCGGAACTGCTGTTCAAACGCCTCGCTCATGAGGATCGGCTCGATCACGCGCCGCACCCGATCCTCCCGCAGCTTGTCGGTCAGTTGATCCAGGTGCGTCTCGCGGCGCAGGATCAGGTTCTCCTTCGCCTCTTCGATCATCTCGGCGGTGATCGGCTGCGCCTGGTCGCGGCCCGCTTGCGTCTCGAAGCACGTCTCGTAAGCCAGCGCGTTGACCAGCCACGGCTGGCCCTGCGTTAGTTCCCAGACGACCGCCAGCGCCGCCGGCTCGAAGGCCTGCCCCGTCTCCGTAGTGTGCTGTTGCAGCAGCCGCTCGGTCTCGCCCTGGCTGAAGTCACCCAGGCGCAACGACTTGGCCTTGATGTTGAACGCGCTGCCGCCGGTGATGATCGCCTGTTGCTGCTCGGAGTGGATGCGATAGTCGCCCACGTCCCGCACGCCGCACAGGATCACGCTTTGTGGGAACGCCGCCGGCCGATGGGGGTAGCCGGCCCGCAGTTGCCGCAGCACTGTGATCAGCACATCGCCCACCAGCGCATCGATCTCGTCAATCAGCAAGACGGTAGGCAGGGACGACGCGCTGCACCAACGGTTCAGAAATTCGCTCAGCGACGACGCGCCCAGCCCGATCAGGTCGCGGGCGATGGCGTCGGCCGTCGTATCGGCCAGCGCCCAGCGCGCCTGGCCGCTGATCTCTTGCAGCAGGGCCGTTAACCCCGCGTTGACCCGTTCGCGGTAACCTTGCGCCACCTCGAAGTTGACGTACAGGCTGCGGTAGCGCCCACTCGCATTGAGATGCGCCATCAGCGCCAAGAGCATCGAGGTTTTGCCCGACTGCCGCGGCGCGTGTAACACGAAATACTTCTTCTGCTGGATGAGGGTCAGCACCTCGTCCAGGTTGATCCGCTCCAGCGGCGGCAGACAATAGTGATCCTGACAGTTGACCGGCCCAGCCGTGTTGAAGAAACGCATCGGACGCCTCCTATTGGGGACACACGTATCTTCTCAGTTTTTCGGGGGCGCAATCCGCTGTGGCCGGTCTGTGACCGAGCCACGGGTGGCTCGGTCACAGACCGGCCACAGCTACCCCGGATTACTGAGAGGATACCTGAGCTCGTTGGTAACTACTCAGCCTATCATTGCGAGGGCCTCGCTGTGGCGAGGGCCTCGCTGTGGCGAGGAGCGTAGTTTGCGGTTGCGAGGTACGAAGCGAAGCAATCGGGATTGCCGCAATCCCGATTGCTTTGCAAACTGCGCTCGCAATGACAGAGGGCTGAGTAGTTACGCTCGTTGTCCAGTTTCACCAGGAACTCAACTGGTGTGAGCAGGAGCAGTCCCAGAGCCTGATGGGCACGACGAAAATCCCGCACGTTAATAACACGTTCGGATCTATGACGGCTTTCATGACACCAGTATAGCACCATATGCGGTGCAACACAATCACCCAACCTGGGCTTGTGCGCTAACACGATACAGCATTTCCCCGGCCTTGGGTACGACTAAAACCCCCTCGTCTTCCCGGCCGACCCACTCCGCCGGGTTGACCGTTGCCGGGTCGAGGTAGCCCAGGTTGATCCGCTCGCACCGTTCGCGTGGGATGCGGGTGGCCAGCGTAACCTTGATGCGCAAATTCTCCACGCCGGCCTCGGCGTCATACGTGCCCAGCCCGCGCAGGTGGGTGGAGTGGGCCAGGACGCCGCCCGGGATGTGCTTGTACTTATCCCACTGCTCCAGGAAATAGTCGCGGCAGTGGTAGCCGATCTCGTCGATGAGCTTACCATGTGTGTAGCTGATCTCATCGATGTGCGGCGCATAGATGATCACCTCGCCGCCGTCCGCGATGGCCGGCTCCAGCTTGTACATCCCTTTGGCGGCCGTCCACAGGTCATCGTACATCGCCGGCATCACTGAAAACACGCGGTGATAGGGTTTCTCCACCCAGACGATGTGCACCTGGGCCGAGAGCGCCGAAGCAGCTTCCCAGGCCGCGTGGGGCGAGCCGAAGTAGAGGCCGTGGAGCGACGGTAGATTGGTAGACTGGGAATGGGCTGGCGCGACGACCATGGCAAAGCAAAGCCTGGGGCGGGGGATCATGGCCGCCGCCCGGTCGATCACTGCGCGCACCGGCGTGTAGCCGGAGCCGATGACTTTGTAGCTGGTGATCACCGCGCCCAGCCAGTGGGTGAAGTTGATGATCTCGGGGCCAGCAATGCCCGGGAAGAAATACTTGTTCCCGCCCGAGAAACCCACCACCTCGTGGGGGAACACCGGGCCGCAAATGATCAAACGGTCGTAGTCGAAGATCAGCTTGTTCAGGCTCACCGGCACATCCTGGGACATGAGGCCGCCGGTGATCTCGCGAATTTCGGCCGCTGGGATGACGCCGATGGCCTGGAAGTTGGCCGGGTCGCCCCACTCGTGATTGAAGATGCGGCTGTGATCGGTTTGCCCGCCGATGACCTGCCCGCCGATGACCTGCCCGCCGATGAGTGTGCCGAGGTGGGCATCGCTCATCGGTTGGTGCGTCCCAAGCGCCACCAGGTAGTCCAGCGCGGCGACACGGGGCGCCAGCAACTCCTCGAATAGCCCGAACATCAGCGGCATCGGCATGGTGCGCGTGCCATCGGGGATGATAACCAGCACGCGCTTGCCGTCGGCATGCAGCGATGCCACACTCTCACGCACGATCTCGCGCACCTCAGCGTCACTCAGGTAGGCGTCTGTATAGCCTTGACCAATTACCATCAGAACCTCCCACTAAGCGAATGGCGAATGGCGAATGGCAAATAGCAAATAGCAAATGGCGAATGGCGAATGGCGAATGGCGAATGGCGAATGGCGAATGGCGAATGGCGAATGGCAAATGGCAAATGGCAAATAGCAAATGGCAAATGGCAAATAGCAAATAGCAAATAGCAAATAGCAAATGGCGAATGGCAAATAGCAAATAGCAAATGGCGAATGGCGAATGGCAAATAGCAAATAGCAAATGGCAGATGGGCGAATGCTGACTCGTTGACTCGCTGACTCGCCGATTCGCCGATTCGCTGATTCGCTGATTCGCTGATTCGCTGATTCGCCGATTCGCTGACTCGCTGACTCGCCGATTCGCTGACTCGCTGACTCGCCGATTCGCCGATTCGCTGATTCGCCGATTCGCTGATTCGCTGATTCGCTGATTCGCCGATTCGCTGATTCGCCGATTCCCTATCGTTTCCAGGGCGGCACTTCCGGCAGTAGCGCCAGGAACTCGTCGATCAACATCTTCTCGTAGTCGCCCGCGTACTCGCCGGCCAGGAACTTGTACGCCGCCTCTTTGTAGAAGCGCTTCCACGATTTGTCTTCATGGCCGGGGTTGATCGGGTAGAAGAGCGCGTTGTTGGCGCGGGCGGCCCGCATGTCTCCGGGCGCGTCGCCGATCATCAGGATGTGGTCGGGCGCGTATTTGCCCTGGGCGGCGAGCGTCAGGTGTTCGTCCTTTTTGCCCAACTCCTGCCCGGCGATGACGCGCACGTATTTGGCGATGTCGTGCTCCTCCCACTCGCGAGTCAGCGCCTCGGTCGGCGTGGCGGAGACAACCACCATGTCCGCCTTGTCCTGCAGCAGTTGCAGGCTCTCGCGCACGTATGGGAACGGCGGGACCCCGTGGACTATTTCCTCAATGGTGGCGTTGACACCGGTGGTCCACGCCCAGGCAGTCTCCAGGTCCGGGTCAGGGTGTTCGGCCATGTATGCCTTCAACCCATCGTTACTCAGCGGGTGGACCTTTTGTTTGCTGAAAGCCCGGACCGCGGCAAACTCGGGGATCTTCACGCCACGAGCGATGACCTCGGGCCGCTCGGCCAACAGGTCGAACACCGCGAGCAGCGCCGGCCAGCGATTGATGCCGCGCATCTTGGAGTAGAGGTTGACGAACTCGGCCGCCTCGCGCACATACTTGGACACCGAAGCCAGGTCCCAGTGCTTGACGATGTTCGGGCAGAAGCATTCTTTATGCTTGACTTCCATAGTATCGAACGCGCAACCGTCTGAATCGATGCCGACAAAGAATTCATATTTGGGTTTGAGCTCCGCCAATGGGCGGGCTGCTTCAGGGTAATCTGTCATGGTTGACTCCGTACGTTGGTAGGTTGGTATCTTCTCAATTTTTCGGGGAATCGCTGGCTGTGGCCGGTGCAAGTGACCAATTTACCATGGTAGTCATTGCGAGGAGCGTAGTGTGCGGTTGCGAGGTACGAAGCAAAGCAATCTCTGACACATGAGGGAGATTGCGGCCATCAGAGATTGCTTCGCAAAAACCGCTCGCAATGACGCCGTCAAAGATTCTCGCGATCCACGCGAATGTTACCGGGTAATACTATACTCCGCTAAACGCACTAAATCCCCCATCGATCGGTACCACGATCCCTGTCACGAACGCGGATATCGGTGACAGCAGCCACAGCACCGCGCCCAGAAGATCCTCCGGATCGCCGAAGCGGGCCATCGGCGTGTGGCTGATGATGGTCCGGCCGCGCGCGGTCAGCTCGCCGGTTTCTTTGTCGGTCAACAGGAACCGGTTCTGTTCGGTCAAGAAGAAGCCGGGCGCGATCGCGTTGACGCGGATCTTCGGCGAGTACTCCTGCGCCATGTGCACGGCCAGCCACTGGGTGAAGTTGCTCACCCCGGCCTTGGCCGCTGAATAGGCCGGGATGCGGGTCAGCGGGCGGATGGCGTTCATCGACGAGACGTTCAGGATCACGCCCTCTTCACGCTCGGCCATGCTCTTCCCGAACACCTGGCTGGGCAGGATTGTGCCCAGGATGTTCAGGTCGAAGACCCAGCGGATGGCGTCGGATGGCAGGTCGAAGAATGAGAGGTCAAGGGAGGTCGTGGCCTGCGTTTTGTTGCCCCCGGCGCCGTTGATCAGGATGTCCACCCGGCCGAACCGGGTCAGGATCGCATCCCGGGCGGCCTCCAGGCTGGCCTTGTCGAGCACGTCGCACTGCACGGCAAGGGCTGCGCCACCTTGGGCCACGATGTCATCAACCACTTTCTGGGCAATTTCCTCGAATAAATCCAACACGGCCACTTTCACACCCAGCCGGCCCAGCGCGCGGCTCATCGTGCCGCACAGCACCCCACCGCCGCCGGTGACCGCGGCGACCTTACCTGATAACCCGAAGAGACTTTTCAGATACTCCTCGCTCATCTCATCCTCCTCTTGTTGATTTGCGATTTGCCGATCTGAACGGCATCAAGTGCCTGCGGAAGTGTGCTTCCAGCGCCGCATAATGTTCCTCTTCGTGCGCGGCCAGACCCGCAAGCAGCCGTTGCTTGAACCCACGCTCAGAGGTCAGCACCGAGCCGTAGGTCACGTGAAGCACCTGTCGGGCGACGAGCTGATCCAGCAGGCCGGACAGATCGGCGTCGCCGAGGGTTTCGAGGGCGGGCACTTTGGCCAGTTCAGCCGAAACGTGATAGGAGGCCCGGTCGATTTCGTAACGCTCGATGGCGAAGGCCATGATCTCGCGGAACAGGGCCGGGTCAAAGCTCGCGGTGACCCGCAGCGCTTCCAGGTAGCTGGTACCGGCCGTCTTCAGGTGAACCAGGCCGTGGGTGCGCCTGGCTGTGATGCCGTAAACGCTGAATTTGTCGGAACCCGAGTGCAGGCTGAGTTTGTATGGGCCGAATGCCCGGGCAATTGCGGCGTGTCCGGCGAAGGAGCGCTCGAATTCTTTCAGAGCCTGCCCTGCCTGTCCCGAGCTCAGTCGCGGGGAGTCCATCGCAGGATCGCCCATGTAGTCCACGCCCTTCTCGAAGCGGCCCACGTAACGCGGCGCCAGGCTGATCCACTGCACGCCCAGCCGTTTGAGCTCGGAGGCGATGTAGAGGTGTTCCTCGTGCGAGGTCGGCGTGTTGGTCTCGTCCACCGAGACCTCCAGCTCCCACGGCCGGTCGGTGATCTTGCTCGCCAGGTGGCGATAGACGCGCGCGGCGTGCAGCACAGCCCGCGCGTACTTGGCCGCCGCCCGGAACAACGTTTCCTCTGAAAAGGTCAGATGCAGATCCTCCAGGTCAAACGTCTTGCCCAGGTAGCGCGCCTGCATATCGGCCACGGAGGAATCCAGGTCGGCCCAGGGCAACGCGGCTACTTTTGCCTGGAGCTCGGCGAAGGGCGCGGTGTGCGCCGCATCGTCCACGTGGTCGCCCGGGTCCACGGTGAAGAAGGTGTAGCCGGCCGCAGCCGTGCTGTCGGCGTCAGCGGTGGTCTTCAGGTGATCGGCGTCAGCGCCGTAGCCTTCTCGCCACCCCTCCTGGAAGACGCCCCAGGTCGCGTCGTCCACCACGTCTTGCGGGGTGCGGCCGGTGCGGGCGTTCTCGCGGATCGACTGCTGCGCGAAGATCATGGCGATGCCCGGTACAGCCCGCGCCGCGTGGATGTGGCCCGGCGTCGCCAGCCCCAGCCGGTCGCCGCAGCCGGCCGAGGTGCGCAGCCCCAGTGGGACCGGCGCCAGCCAGGCGAAAATCGCGCGCAGGGCCCGGGCATTGGCGGCGGTCAACGGGCACAGCGCCAGGACCAGGTTGCCCTTTTCGGCTCGCTCGCCAGCGAACCGGTCCATGTGTGGGCTGCCCGGCGCGGCCAGGATGCCCAGCCGCTTGCCCTCCTCGGCGCGCGCCAGGAAAAACACTGCGGCGGCGGCGGTTGCGACAGATTCCGGATAGACCGGCAGATCGATCAGGCTTTTGATCTGAGTGGGGGACAAAGCGAGACTCATTTGGGAACTCCCTCGATAAGAGTTGCGGAGAGGAGCAGGTCGCGACCGCCGGTGGATTGATGCCAGAGGGTTTCTGAAGTATCCTCTCAAGCGCCGGGGTGGCTGTGGCCGGTCTCCTGACCGAGCCACGGTGGCTCGGTCAGGAGACCGGCCACAGCGAGCGATTCCCCGAAAAATTGAGAAGATACTTTCTGAACGCTTACTTAGAGCGAACGGTCCCCCAAAAGCTGCTTCAGGCCGGGCACGAGGGTGTTTTTGCGATAATGTTTGCCGATAAGACTCTGGCAATAGGACCGCCATTCGCTCTCGCGGCCGGCAGCCAGGTAGGCACGCCGAGCCCGATCCAGCCAATCAAGCGCATGATGATAGGCATTCGATTTGCCGGCGCCCATGATTGGCTCGGCCTGACGCTTGCTCTGACTGATCGCCCAGTCCGGGTGCGCCTTACAGGCTGCATCGACGACTTTGCGCAACGCGTCATAGCCCACAAATCGCTGTGAGTCCACCACCTGAATGGCCAGATCGACCATCCCTTCGTACAGATAGATGTCGATCCGCCCCCAGACCGAGGGATTGACCGCCAGCGCATCTAGCAGCTCCTGTTTGATAACCGGCCACTCATCCCCGGCCAACTCCTGCACAGCTTGATACTCGGTCAGTTCCGACGCGGCCTCGAAAGCCGCGCGGGCCGCCTGGAGCGCGATAACCTTGTCGCCAAGCCCGGCCGCGAAATCCCGCAGCCAGCTTGCCAGGGCCGACTTCCCCCCATGCAACGACAGGCCGTACCCTCCGATTTGCAGAGCTGCTTGCGAATAATCGTACTCCTGCAGCGCTTGCGCCAGGGTAAATGCCTTAGCGGCCTGGGTCAGGTGGCGCATGGCATAGTCCACGGCCTCTTCGGGCCGCCCGGCTTTCACCAACATGGTCACGTAACGCGTGGTTCGGCCCTCAGTCTGCGCCAGGCGCAGGTATTCATCGATGCGGCCCTGGCGCTCTAACACGTTCAAGTAGGCCGCGATCAAGTTGTCGGCATACGGCGGCTTTTCCCCCTCCCAAACGCCCTGCTCGGTGATGTGGCCCTGCATGGCCCGTTGCAACGGCTCGTAATCCCAGCCAAGCTCGGCTGCGGCGATGGCCGCACCGAATACTCTCTCGAGGCTGTAGTTGTCCAACTCGACCTGCCACGCCCCGATCTCTGCGGCCCACGCCTCGCGCTCGGCAGATGACAGATCGGCGGTCAAGATTGCCTCAGCCAGGGCCTTGCCCAGACGCTCGAAGAATCCCTCGAAAGCCGCGCCCTCGTGATCATAGCCGTACCAATCGTCCACCGTTTCGCCAGCCAGCAGCCGCAGGATCGCCAATCCGTTGTGACCATCGCCGGCCTTGATAAGCTGCCGCGCCTGGCGCAAGATTTCGTTCAACACGAACAACAGACCGCTGGAAGACACGGAGTAAGAGTCATCCACGCCGAAAGAGCGCTTCTCATATCGGATCTGGCGGCGAAGTGCGTCAGTGTCGATGGGCGTGGGGTGTTGACACGGCTCGGTGCTGGAGGTTTCCGGAGCTTGGGGGCTGGCTTGCGGCCGACGCACGGCCACCTGGGCCTCCACCCGGTCGATCAGGTTGGGAGACTCGCTCAACAGGTCGCGTGGCAAACCATGCAGCGTGTCCCGATCCGGATCAGCCAGCAGCGCGTCGATGACCGAACGCTCCTCGATCTCATCCTGACTGTTAACATAGGCCAGCAACACGGCAACGACGTGCTTGCAAATGCCGCCCCAGTCGTACGGACAGGTACAGTTGGCGTTTACGACGCCGCTCGCGTCCAACTCGATCGTGACCCGATGGGGCTCGTGACTGCGGCCCTCAACTTTGGCCGTCAGGACGTTGCCGCGCCGTCCAAGACCACTCACGGCGCCGGATTCGTAGTACTCCAGACCGCGCTCATAGGATTGAGCCGTGGCCAGGCTACGAATGGCCGTTTCGCCAGGCTGTGGACCACTCGTCATGGCTCATCACCTCTTTCGATCCCCGCAACCGCGGGAAGTAATTCTTTGACAAGTCCTTGGCGCCCTCTCACCCACACCCCGGCGCGTAACACAGCACCAAATCTTTCGCCGCCTTCACCTCGTCCAGCCGCTTGACCGGCGCGTTGTGCGGCGCGTCATGGAGCAGCTCGGGTTCGGTCCTGGCTTCCTCCGCGATCTGCCGCATCACATCGACGAAGGTGTCCAGAGTCTCCTTGCTCTCGGTCTCGGTCGGCTCGATCATCAGCGCCTCGGGGACGATGAGCGGGAAATAGACCGTCGGTGGGTGCATTCCAAAATCCATCAGCCGCTTGGCGATATCCATGGTATGAATATCAGGCGCATCTTTCAGGATGCCCTGGGCCACGAACTCATGCATGCAGGTCCGGTCGCCGTGTGGGATCGGATAGACCCCCCGCAACCGCGCCTGGAGATAGTTGGCGTTGAGCACGGCATTCTCACTCACCGCGCGCAACCCCTTGGCCCCCAACATCCGCAGATAGGTGTAGGCCCGCACCAGGACGCCGAAGTTGCCGTAGAACGCCTTGACCCGGCCGATGGTGCGCGGTGGCATGTGCCAACGGTACAGGCTGTCCGCCTCCGACTTGGCCACGATGGGGCCGGGCAGGTAGTCGGCCAGCGCGGCGCTCACGCCCACCGCGCCGGAGCCCGGGCCGCCACCGCCGTGCGGGGTCGAGAAGGTCTTGTGCAAGTTATAGTGCATGACGTCGAACCCCAGATCGCCCGGTTTGACGATGCCCAGGATGGCGTTGAAGTTCGCGCCGTCACCGTACATCAGACCGCCGGCTTCATGCACCAGGCGCACCACCTCTGCCACGTGCTCGTCGAACAGGCCCAATGTGTTGGGGTTGGTCAGCATCATACCGACCAGCTTCGGCCCGTGCCTGGCCAGCAGCTCGCGCAGGACATCCAGGTCCACGTTGCCGCGGGCGTCCGAGGACACCTGGACCACCCTGAGCCCCGACATGGAGGTCGTCGCCGGGTTGGTGCCGTGCGCCGAGTCGGGGACCAGAATCACGTCCCGCTGCGTCTCACCCCGGTCGTACAGGTATTTGCGCATGATCAGGACGCCGGTCAGTTCGCCATGCGCGCCGGCGGCCGGCTGCAACGTCACCGCGGCGAACCCGGCGATCTCCGCCAGCATCTCCTGCAGCTCGTACATCAACGCCATGGCGCCCTGGACGCTGTTCTCCGGCTGCAACGGGTGCAGCGCGGCGAACCCGGTCAGCCGCGCCGCAACCTCGTTGACTTTCGGGTTCAGCTTCATCGTACACGAACCGAGTGGATAGAAGCCAGTGTCGATGCCATGGTTCATCTGCGACAGGCGCACGTAGTGGCGTACCAGGTCAACCTCCGGGACCTCCGGCAGCGGCAGATCGGCGCGCTCGCAGCCTGCCGGCAAGGGTGTCGCTGGCACGTCGCACGCGGGCAAGCTGACGGCCCGGCGGCCTGGCCGGCTGATTTCGTAGATCAATGGCTCAGTCATGGGCGGTCTCCTCGTCGTCCAGGCGCCGGTCGTTCAGGTGACCGGCACTTTCGGAAGTGCCGGTCACCTCCATGTTCGCGATCTCCTCCAGGGCCTCGGCCAGCAGTTCGATCTCGGCCCGGCCGTTCATCTCAGTGACGCAGAGCAGCACGTGGTCCTTCAAGGTCGGATAATCTTGCCCCAGGTCGTACCCGCCGACGATGCCGTACTCGTCCAGCAGGAACTGATTGATGGTCGTCACCGGCTGCGGGCAGCGCACGACGAACTCCTTGAAGAACGGCCCCTGGCTCACGACCTGGTAGCCGGGGATCTGGCCGATCAGGTCGACGGCGAAGTGCGCCTTGTGGTAGCTGAGCTCCGCCACCGTGCGCAGGC
The DNA here is from genome assembly GCA_002842085.1 of Chloroflexi bacterium HGW-Chloroflexi-1. Classification (GTDB taxonomy): domain Bacteria; phylum Chloroflexota; class Anaerolineae; order CG2-30-64-16; family CG2-30-64-16; genus CG2-30-64-16. The sequence goes on along the minus strand of PHCA01000078.1, from coordinate 1,818 downwards.
CATGCTTGCCCATCGCGGCCATGTAGATGGCGGCCGCCAGGGCATTAAGCGCCTCGTTGCTGCAGATGTTGCTGGACGCCTTCTCGCGGCGGATGTGCTGCTCGCGCGTGCTCAGGGTGAGCACGAAGCCGCGCTCGCCGTCCAGATCCACGGTCTGGCCGACGATGCGGCCGGCCGACTTGCGCACGTCACCCATCTTCATGGCAAAAAAGCCCAGGTACGGCCCGCCAAAGCTGACCGCGTTGCCCATCGGCTGGCCCTCGCCGACCACCACGTCCGCGCCGTACGCGCCGGGCGGCTGGAACAGCCCCAGGCTGATCGGGTCGGCCGCGACGACGAACAGCGCGCCGGTCGCGTGGACTTTGTCGGCCAGAGCCTGCATCTCGCCGGGCGCATAGAGCCGGCCCAGGAAGTCCGGGTTTTGCACGATCAGGCAGGCGGTTTCTTTGTCAACCAGCGCGGCCAACGCGGCCAGGTCGCCCAGCGGCGCATCCTCACCCAGCGCGTCCAGCCGCATTCCCTGCGTGTAGGTGTGGATGACTTCCCGGTACTGCGGGTGCAGCGTGGGACTGAGCACGACCTTGTTGCGCTTGCCGCGGCCGACCTGCAACGCCATGAGCACGGCCTCGGCCGCTGCCGTCGCGCCGTCGTAGTGCGAAACGTTGGAGACGTCCATGCCCGTCAGCGCGCAGATCATCGACTGGTACTCGAAATGCGCTTGCAGCGTGCCCTGGCTGATCTCAGCCTGATACGGGGTGTACGCGGTGAAGAACTCCGACCGGTGCAACAGAAAATCGACCACGCTCGGCACGAAGTGGTTATATGCGCCCGCGCCGAGGAAGCACGCCAGATGGTGCAGGTCGTCGTTCTCGTCGGCCAGCGCCTCGAGCTCCCGCAATACCTCCAGCTCAGAAAGCGCCGGAGGCAGGTGCAGCGCCGGGAAGCGCTGCGCCTCCGGGACATCGTGGAACAGATCGGCGACCGACTCCATGCCAACCGCCGCCAGCATCGCGGCACGATCGGCGTCCGTGTTGGGAATATAGACCATGCGACTCTCCATTGCGGAGATTTCGGATTTCGGATTTCGGATTTCGGATTGGCGTCTGTGACCGGCATCTCCTGCGGGAACACGCTGAGGTCCTTGACCACAATCCGCAATCCCCATTCCGCAATCCGCAATCAATGCCCGCCCTTCTCTTCTTCTTCGGCCACGTACGCCTCGTAGGCTTTTACATCCATCAACGACTGCCATTCGTCAGGGTCGCTCGGCTTGATCTTGATCAGCCAGGCCTTGCCAAACGGGTCCTCGTTCACCCACTCCGGGTTGTCCTCCAGGTCGGTGTTGACCTCGATCACTTCGCCGCTCAACGGGGCATTGGCATCCTCGGCGGCCTTGACCGATTCGACGGTACCGAGGCTCTCGCCCTTTGTCACCGTGTCGCCAACCTCGGGCAGCTCGACGTAGACGACATCCGAAAGGGCCTGTTGGGCGTAATCGCTGATCCCGATGACAGCAACTTTGCCCTCCAGGCGGGCCCATTCGTGGGTCCTGGCGTATCGGGCTTGCGGGTCGAATTTGTAGCTCATGGGATCCTCCTGGGAGTTGGTAGATTGGTAGATTGGTGATTGGTAAATTGGTGGTTGATGAGTGCAGGCGAAAGTGTAGCATAGCCAGGAAAGGCTGTCAATGACGCGGCGCGGGTTTTTTTGCGCGATTTGGAGAGCGTATCACGCTGGGGACATGCAGGTAGGCAAAACGGGGCGCCGCGCTCCGTAAAAGGGTCAAAAAAGAGGCCCCCGCCTGCCCATAATGGATTT
>PHCA01000077.1 GCA_002842085.1 Chloroflexi bacterium HGW-Chloroflexi-1 | reverse complement strand
CTGACCAATGGCCGGATGGAAGAGGACATCTCAGCCCTGTTGGCAGCGGAAGCGCGGGCCCACCAGGCCCGATACGGCAAACTGCAATCGAGTCTCTACGAGCGGCTACAGACCTTGAAGAGCAATGAAGCGGTGCCGGTAGCCGTCTGGATGGCAGCCGGGCCGGGCCAGACGCTGGCCGAGCAGCAGGAAGCTGCCTTTGCTACGCTGGCAGCCAAATATCCAGAGGCCAAAACTGCCCTGGAACGTTTCGGCAAGCCGATGGATGTGGATGATCCAGAACTAGCCCAGCGCATCGAAGCAGAATATGTCGCTTTGCTGAACGCCGAGACCCGGGTTCGCACCCAACCACTAGTGGCGGAACTTGAGCGTCGGGGCTTCACTGTTACTGCCTACGAGGGCCTTCCTTCGTTCACAGCAGTGTTGCCCCAACGAGAGATTCTGAAACTCGCACACCGGGCTGACGTGAGTAGTATCTATCTTGTTGAAGCCAAGAAGCAGCTCGAAATGGACTCGGCTGCACCTACCGTTCTGGCCCCTCCGGTTTGGGGGCGAGGATACGATGGCAGTGGAGTGACCATCGCTATCCTCGACATTGGCAATGTTGATCCAAATAACACATTTTTGAATCTATCACCGACTTCCAGACCCGGAGTCATGGGCATCTTCAATCACGCAACAGAAACAGCCAGTGCAGCGGCCAGCTTTCACGGCACGTATAGAGGTATTGCCTACGGGGCAACGGTGTTGAGCGTTGGCGAAGATGGCACACAAGCAGACGAAATTTCGGCCCTACAATGGGCATTCGATCAGGGGGTGCGGATTCTTAATAACAGTGGGGGCTTCGAGGCGGATGCCAATGCGAACTGGACCGATCGTGCTTTTGATTACTGGACACGCCAGCGGTTTCGCCTGGTGGTGAAATCATCAGGTAACACCAGCGGCCATATCACAAGCCCTGGTAAAGCATGGAACCTCATCACCGTTGGCGGGATTGACGATAGCAACACTGCTGGTTGGTCTGACGATCAAATGTGGGCAAACTCAGCTTACACTAACCCGGTCAGCCTCCACAACGACCGTGAGAAGCCGGAAGTTGTTGCCGTTGGGGCAGATGTGACTGTCTTGGCAAACAATAATGCGGTTCACACTGTATGGGGAACAAGTATAGCCGCTCCCCAAGTGGCCGGATTAGCGGCATTGCTCATTGACCGAAACTCATCGCTGAGCACATGGCCGGAAGCGAGCCGGGCGATCATTATGGCCTCAGCAACTCACAACATCGAAGGTCCTTCAATCATTGTGCGCGGGCAGGGTGACTTACGCGACGGTGCGGGGGCAATCAATGCAGCCTTGGCCGATACTGTGGCCCAACTGCACGCGGATGCTTCGACAACGTGTCAGGTGCCGTGTTGGTGGGGTCACTCTATTGACAATAGCAACTTTCCTAGCTCCTCAAACCGGGGAGTACAAGATCGCCGTACGCAAGGTGCGGGCTGATGAGCCATCCAACTACCTTGGCATTGCCTTCGTACGGCTGCATCGCGTATACATCCCTCTTATGCTAAAGAACTATCCATAACGCGGCCTTCTGCCGCAACCAAAGGGGTGTCATTGCGAGGAGCGGTGTTTGCGGTTGCGAGGCACGAAGCAAAGCAATCCCATCGCTGCAACCAGGAGATTGCGGCAATCTCAGATTGCTTCGCAAACCATGTCCTGAGTTTGTCGAAGGATGCGCTCGCAATGACGCCGTCAAAGATTCTCGCGATCAACGCGAATGTTACAGGGTAATACTATAGTGGGCGGCCTAACATCTCGCTCCAGCCGACTGCTCCCTCGCTCGCTTCGCTCGCTCGGTCGCAGCGGCTGAGCTCGGTGCCGTTGCCCTTCGATACATATCTGGCCCAAGTGGGACCGGCTGTGATTGTCCAAATTGGTCCCCGATCAGCGGCGGACCCCTGGAAAGGGAGAGGTGAGTAGCATCAGCACCCCAAAGACTACACGCGTCAACCAGATGATCCGAGTCCGTGAAGTGCGTCTCATCGACGAGAACGGCGAACAGCTCGGCGTGATGCCGACGCAGGAAGCCCTGAGGTTGGCGTACGAGCGCAACCTGGATCTGGTCGAAGTCGCACCCAACGCGGCGCCGCCGGTTTGCCGTCTTCTGGATTTTGGCAAGTATCAGTACGAACGCCAAAAGAAGGAGCGAGAGGCGCGCAAGGCGCAGAAGATCATCGAGATCAAGGAGATTCGTCTGCGGCCTCGCACCGGTCAACACGATATCGACGTCAAGGTGCGTCAGACGCTGTCCTTCTTGGAAGATGGCAGCAAGGTCAAAGTCGCAGTGCGCTTCCGCGGCCGCGAGATCACGCATCCTGAGATTGCGCGAGATATGCTGATGGTATTCGCCGAAAAGGTGGGGGATGCGGCGGTTGTCGAAGTACAACCGGCCATGGAGGGGCGTAACTTGTTCATGCTCCTGAGCCCCAATCCCGCCAAGAAATAGGGTCAGGTACCTGGAGTGCCGATACGTAAAACGTAACACTTAAGTTTCCTCTCAATTTTTCGGGGAATCGCTCGCTGTGGCCGGTCTCCTGACCGAGCCGCCGTGGCTCGGTCAGGAGACCGGCCACAGCCACCCCGGATTACTGAGAAGATACAAACTTAACGCCGTAACGAGTAAAACACATTGCGTTTTACGTTTAAAATTTCTATGTCTGGGAGGAGTTACCGTGCCTAAGATCAAGACTCACAAGGCCACCGCCAAGCGTTTTCGACGCACGGCCACCGGCAAGCTGGTGTGTATGCACCAGGGGCGTGGCCATCTGCGCCGGCGCAAGGCGCCGCGCACGCTGGTGAAATACCGCCAGGTGAAGATCATCGATGCCCCGGCCGCTGACAAGCGCATCAGCCGGCTGGCGCCGTATCTCGACTGAGCAGGCCTCGTCAGCGCGCCTGTCCAGATCAGCCAATTGTGGCGCCGCAGGCGCCCAATGGCCACCACGAAGTGCTGGGTTTGCCCAGCCGCCATTGATAGGGCCTGACCAGTTGAATCCTTGCACGGCAAACGAGAATTCTCTAATGGCATGTGCCTGGTTGGGTCCGGCTTGTCCGGGTTAGGGGAGTGTTATGCCAAGGACCAAGGGCGGGGTCGTCCTCCGCCGTCGCCACAACAAGATCTTAAAAATCACCAAGGGGCAACGCATGTCCCGGCGCCTGCTCTGGCGCCGCGCCAATGAGGCGATGCTCAAGTCGCTGTTCTACGCGACGCGCGATCGCCGCAATCGCAAGCGCGACATGCGCAAGCTGTGGATCGCGCGTATCAACGCCGCGGCGCGTTTGAACGGCATCACCTACAGCCGTTTGGTGCACGCCATGAAGATCGCCGACATCCGGCTGGATCGCAAAATCCTGGCGGAACTGGCCGTGAATGAGCCGCAAGCGTTCGCTCGGGTGGTCGAAGTCGCCAAGTCGGCACTGTAACGCGCGGGAGCGCGGTGCATGATCACCAGCGCGGACAATCCCAAGGTCAAGGTGGCGCGGGCGCTTCTGCAGCGCAGAGGGCGCGAGCAGGCGGGCCAATGCCTGGCCGAGGGTGTGCGACTGATCGAAGATGTGATGAGAGCGGGGGCGACCCCCGCTCTCATCTTTTTCGTCGCGCCCGCACCCGATGCGACCCGCACGATGGCGTTGTTGGCCGCGGCCCGGACCGCGGACGTGCCGGTCTGGGAGTTGAGTCCGGCCGTTTTCGGAACCCTGAGCGACACCGTCACGTCTCAAGGCGTGATTGCCGTGGCGCCCATCCCGCCTGCTGCGCCGGGGGGTGATGCTGATCCGATCCTGGTTCTGGATCAGGTACGTGATCCCGGCAATCTGGGGACAATCCTGCGCAGTGCCGAGGCGGCCGGCGTCGCACGGCTCTTGCTGGTGCGCGGGTGTGTCGATCCCTGGAGCCCTAAGGTGTTGCGGGCGGGCATGGGGGCGCATTTCAGGCTGTCGTTGCAGTCCGGCGTGAGTTGGGCGGAGGTTGGCCGGCAATTGGCCGGGCGGCTGTTGTGGTTGGCCGATGTGCGCGGCGACAGCGCCTACGATCGGGTGGATTGGACAGCGCGGTGTGCGCTGGCAGTCGGCGGCGAGACGATGGGATTCAGCGCCGAGGCGACCGCGCTGGCCGCCGGTCGGGTGGTGATCCCGATGGCGGGGGCTACCGAGTCGCTGAACGTGGCGATGGCGGCCACCGTACTGCTATTCGAGATTGCCCGGCAGCGCCGGCTGGCGAACGTGACAGGGTGACAAGTAGACAAGTAGACAAGTAGACAAGTAGACAGGTAGACAGGTAGACAGGTAGACAAGTAGACAAGTAGACAAGTAGACAAGGTGACAAGTAGACAAGGTGACACGGTGCTTCGTGAGATTGTATGTATCTTCTCAATTTTTCGGGGAATCGCTCGCTGTGGCCGGTCGAATCGCTCGCTGTGGCCGGTCGAATCGCTCGCTGTGGCCGGTCGAATCGCTCGCTGTGGCCGGTCTCCTGACCGAGCCCACCGTGGCGACCGGCCACAGCCACCCCGAATTATCGAGAGGATACCGGGCCGCGTGGTGCGCAGTTCCCATTGCCAAAAACGGTGATTTAGTGTATCATGGTGTTGTTGTCATTTGCGCTTCACGCGGGGTGAAACGAGGTTTTGCAGTAAACACAGCGGGTGGTTTTGGGAGGCGCCACGTTCTTTGATCAGACCGTCATTCAACCAAAGTTGCCGACGTCGGCAACGTCATAACTCAGAGAGGTAGGCCCTTATGACTGCCGAAATCCTTTTTCGGATCTTAGGATTTATTGTTTTCGGTCTCATCGGCTGGCAAGCCGGCACGATTTGGGCGGGAACCTCGGAACTCAATGCAGTTTCGTTGCGGTACATCTTGACATTGGCCGCCGCTGGTGGCTTGCTGGGGGCCTTAGTCTCCCCCTGGCTGACGACCCGGCCCGCGGCGTGGCTGCGTCGGACGGTTCGCGAACTCACGGCCGCCCAATTGTTGTCCGGCAGCATCGGCCTGGTGATCGGGCTGGTGATCGCTGCGTTGGCCGCGTTGCCTCTGTCGTATCTGCCGTTCCCGTTCCGCAGTATCCTGCCGACGATTGTCGCCATCGTGTTCGGCTATGTCGGCATCACCGTGATGGTCTTGCGCCAGCGGGACATCTTCGCCCTGTTTCGACGGCGTTCGGAAGCGACATTGCCGGAGGGTGAACCGGCGGCCGCGAGTGGAGCCGGCCGGCAGGAAGATGTCTTGCTGCTGGATACCAGCGTGATCATCGATGGCCGGATCGCCGACGTCGCGGCGACCGGTTTTATCAACGCGAGCATGTTGATCCCGCGCTTTGTGTTGGCGGAACTGCAATACATCGCCGACTCCCCCGACTCGTTGCGCCGCAATCGCGGGCGGCGGGGGTTGGAAATGCTGAACCAGATGCAGCAAGAGTCCCCCGTGCCGGTGCGGATCGTCGATATGGATGTCGAAGGGGTGCGGCAGGTGGACGCCAAGTTGGTCCAACTGGCTCGCCAATTGAAGTGCCCCATCGTGACCAACGATTACAACCTCAACCGCGTGGCCGGGCTGCAAGGGGTCAAGGTCCTCAACGTCAACGAGCTGAGCAACGCCGTCAAGTCGGTGATGTTGCCCGGTGAGGCGATGGCAATTCGGGTGATCCAAGAAGGCAAAGAGGTCGGTCAGGGGATCGGCTATCTGGATGATGGCACGATGGTCGTGATCGAAGACGGCCGGCGCCACATGGACAGCGAGATCGAAGTGACGGTGACCAAGGTGTTGCAGACTAACGCCGGGCGAATGATTTTCGCCACACCGAATCGCTGAGGTTGGGCCATGCTTATTACGCTCTCTCGTCAACTGGGCAGCGAGGGCGACGTCATCGCGGCGCGCGTGGCGGTTGCGCTGGGGCTGCTCCTGGTGGACCGTGAATACATCCGCGGCGCGGCCCTGGCGGCCGGGGTGCCGGCCGAGCTGCTGCAGAAGCTGATGTACGAGGGCCGGCGCAGCCTGGCCGGGGAGATCCTCGACTCTCTGCTGGGTGCGCCTGCCGAGGCGCCCGGCAAGCTGGCGCCGGCGAGTCCGCTGGGCGGCGTTTTCACGCCACTGATGCCCCCGACCGGCATCAACCTGGAAGAGGCCGTGCAGACGATCGGGCTGGTGATCAAAGATGTCGCCAGCCGGGGAAATGTGTTGGTTTTGGGGCAAGGTGGCCAAGTGTGGCTGCGCGACTACCAGGGCGCCTGCCACGTGAAGGTCGTCGCGCCGTTGGAATCCCGCGTCGCGCGTGTGGCGGAGCGAGAGCGCCTCTCGGCCGTGGTTGCCCGGCGCAAAGTGCGCGCCAGTGATGCGGCCCGAAACGAGTATCTGGCGCGGTATCACAACATCAACTGGCTGGACCCTTTGCACTATCACCTGGTGATCAACACGGGGCAGACATCTATCGAGGCCGCTGTGTCTCTGATCGTGCACGCCGCACAAGTGGTGGGGCGCGGCCTGTGATTCGCCGATTTACTCATTCGCTGATTTGCTGATTCGCTGATTCGCACATTCGCTGACTCGCTGACTCGCAGAGGTGGTCCATCATGGCTTTGGTAGTCTATAACACCCTGACGCACGAAAAGGAACCTTTTGTAACCATCGAGCCGGGCAAGGTGCGCATGTACGTCTGTGGCCCGACCGTGTACGATGAAGCGCACGTCGGCCATGCGATGTCTTCCATCGTGTTCGACTTCGTGCGGCGGTACCTGGAACACCAGGGGTATCAGGTTCGCCACGTCATGAACTTCACCGACGTGGACGACAAGATCATCGCCCGCGCCGCCCAGATCGGTGAAGACCCCTCCGCAATCGCGCGGCGCTATGTCGAGCAGTACCAGGAGCAGTTGAGCCGGTTGAACGTCCTGCAGCCGACCGTGTTCCCGCGCGTGTCGCAGACCATCCCCGAGATCGTCCGCATGGTCGCGGGCCTGGTGGAAAGCGATCACGCCTACATCACCGCCAGCGGGGATGTCTATTTCCGGGTGCGCACGGATCCCGACTACGGTAAGCTCTCAAGGCGCAAACTGGCGGACGCGCTTGCGGGCACGCGGGTCGCCAGCAGCGAGGAGAAGCTGGAGGAAGAGGACTTTGCGCTGTGGAAGGCCGCCAGGCCGGGTGAGCCGAGTTGGGACAGCCCTTGGGGCCGAGGCCGGCCCGGCTGGCACATCGAGTGCTCAGCGATGAGCCTGCATTATCTGGGGGATCAGATCGACATCCACGGCGGGGGCAACGATCTGGTTTTCCCGCACCACGAGAACGAGATCGCTCAGACGGAATGTTTCACCGGTAAGCCGTTTGCCCGCTACTGGATGCATAACGGCATGCTCCAGCTCAAGGGCGAGAAGATGTCCAAAAGCCTGGGCAACCTGGTGACTATCGACGAGCTCCTGGCCGCACACGACGCTGATGTGTTCCGGATGATTGTGGCAGGCAGCCAGTATCGCAAGCCACTGGCCTTCGACGCGGATGTCCTGGTCGACGGCGAACGGGCGCTGGCGCGCCTGCGAACGGCGTTGCGTCCCGCGACCGGCCCGGTGACGACGGGCCCGGCCGTGGATGCGCTGGCCGGGCAGGTGCGGCAGTCCCGGATCGCTTTTGAGGCGGCTATGGATGACGACTTCAACACGGCCGGCGCGTTGGCTGCGCTGTTCGACCTGGTGCGCGCCATCAACACTGCCCGCGATGCGGGTGTAGCGGCGGGGCAATCGATTGCGCCCTTTGTGGAGTTGCTGTTGACCGTGCGGTTGGAGTTGCGTAAAGCCCAACAGTGGGCGTTGGCGGACAAGATCCGCGACGAGCTGAAGGTGCTGGGCGTGGTCGTCAAGGACACGGCCCAGGGTAGCAGTTGGCGGATGGACTGATGGAATTGTTGTATGGCCGGCACGCGGTGCTGGAGGCGTTGCGGGCTGGCCGCCGGCGCATCCAGCGAGTACACATCGGCCAGGGCGTGCAGCGGTGCGGGATCATCGTGGAGATCATCGCCGCGGCGCAGGCGGGTGGTTGCCCGGTAGCCGAGTCGCCGCGGCAGGTCCTGGAGCGCGCCGGGGCGGTCAACCATCAGGGAGTGGTGGCCGAAGCCGCGGCCTACCCCTACGTCGATCTGAACGATGTGCTGGCCGCGCTGGGGTCGGATGATCCTTTGTTCCTGGCGTTGGACCATTTGCAGGACGTGCAGAACCTGGGCACGCTGCTGCGCACCGCCGAGGCGATGGCGGTCACCGCGGTGCTGTTGCCGGGCCGGCGCGCGGCGGATGTGACCCCGGCGGTGGTCAACGCGTCGGCCGGCGCGGTGGAACATTTACGCATCGTCCAGGTCGGCAACCTGGTGCAGGCATTGGAGAGGTTGAAGGCGGCCGGGGTCTGGGTGGCCGGGTTGGATGCCAGCCCGGAGGCCGTGCCGCTGGGTCAGGCCGACCTGACCGGGGCCCTGGCGCTGGTATTGGGCGCGGAAGGCCCCGGGTTGAGCCGGTTGGTGCGCTGTGACTGGTTGTTGGCGATCCCGATGTATGGGCGGGTCGCGTCGCTCAATGCGGCGGTGGCGGGTTCTATCGCTGTGGTGGCGGCGCGCCAGGCCCGCGCGATGAGGTATACTTGACAGGGTGACAGGGTGACAAGGCGAAAAAACCTCATCTTATGACGTATCTTCTCAATTTTTCGGGGAAGCGCTCGCTGTGGCCGGTCTCCTGACCGAGCCACCGTGGCTCGGTCAGGAGACCGGCCACAGCCACCCCGGATTATTGAGAGGATACCTTGTGACCGTGGTGAGTATAAAATCGGCAGGCGCAAGGCGGTTTTTTGCTGTTTTTGTGCAAGACAGGACGATATTTGACTTTTGTCCTCAGCGCGACTATACTGCTTTTTCGCAACGCCATGTACGAAGCGTTTTGAATTCGAGTGGCCGTTGTGGTATACTGTGAGTGGCTCAGATGTGAGCGGCTCAGATGTGAGCGGCTCAGATGTGAGCGGCTCAGATGTGAGCGGCTCAGATGTGAGCGGCTCAGATGTGAGCGGCTCAGATGTGAGTGGCTCACACGTGAGCGGTGCCGACGTAGCTCAATCGGCAGAGCATCGACCTTGTAAGTCGAGGGTTGCCGGTTCGATTCCGGCCGTCGGCTTGCAGGTGGCACCTTATCAGTTGATGTTTGGGCAGGTACCCAAGTGGCCAAAGGGGGCTGACTGTAAATCAGCTGGCAACGCCTTCGGAGGTTCGAATCCTTCCCTGCCCATCAGTAGATCGGTAGACTGGTAGATTGGTAGACTGGTAAATTGGTAGATTGAAAACGGTTTACCAATTTACCAATTTACCAGTGTACCAGTCTTTGCCCACGTAGCTCAGTCGGTAGAGCACGTTCTTGGTAAGGACGGGGTCATCGGTTCGAATCCGATCGTGGGCTCCAGTAGATGGTTGTTCTAAAAAATCGCCGCCGTTTCCTTCATCAGTAGCCTGAGGACAGGGCGGCGACTTAACGCCCTAACAGGTTACGCGCGAGCAGGAGGTTACCATCCATGGCAAAGGCAATATTTGAGCGCACCAAGCCCCATGTGAATGTGGGGACGATTGGGCATATCGACCACGGCAAGACGACGCTGACGGCGGCGATCACGAAAGTCCTGGGGATGAAGGGGTGGGCGGATTTTCGGGCGTTCGATTCGATCGACAATGCGCCGGAAGAGAAGGCGCGCGGGATCACGATTGCGATTGCGCACGTGGAATACCAGACCGCGCGGCGGCACTATGCGCACGTGGACTGTCCGGGGCATGCGGACTACATCAAGAACATGATCACGGGTGCGGCGCAGATGGACGGGGCGATCCTGGTGGTGGCTGCGCCGGACGGGCCGATGCCGCAGACG
>PHCA01000076.1 GCA_002842085.1 Chloroflexi bacterium HGW-Chloroflexi-1 | reverse complement strand
ACCTGGCCGAACCCGCGCAGGAACGTGCCACCTGGCGTGAAGACCTGGACACGATGGTTGCCGGTGTCGGCGATATAGACGTTGCCCGCGGCGTCCACGGCGATGTCGGCGGGGGCGCTCAGCTCGCCGGGGGTAGCCGCTGCGCCCCAGGTGGCGACCCAGTGGAAGGTGGGCGGGTCGGCGTGGGGTGGCACGGTCAGGAGACCGGCCACAGCCGGCGAGGCTACAGCCGGCGAGGCTACAGCCGGCGAGGCCACAGCCGGCGGCGCGACCATAAGGGCAGCCACGGATGACAAGACAAGCGCCACGGCTAACAACGAGCGAGGCGTCTTAGGGAAAGCTGTTCGAGGGTGCATGAGAGCCTCCTGGTAAATCGTGAACTGGTATCCAGGCGCGCGAATATCCGCGACGCCGAAAGAGAATTTGCCACAAGCGGCAGGTTGATCAAAGAGGTCACCTTCCACAATAGTATACAGCATCATGGGGCGGCACGCAAATCCAGTTTCGCCGCAACTACTCAGCCGCCGTGTCATTGCGAGCGTTCATTGCGAGCGTTTTTTGCGAAGCAATCTTGATTGCCGCAATCCCGATTGCTTCGTCGGCAAAAAACGCCTCCTCGCAATGACAAGCTGAGTAGTTACGTTCCGCCAGGAATTCCAAATATAGGTGGGATTGCGAATGTCATTCTGAGCGGGTCGGCCCAGTACTCCCGTGACGGCGAGAATCCAGCGAAGAATCCCTTCGTTGCACTCAGGGCAGGCTCTGAGAGAAGCGAAGGAGTGACAAGCCACATTTGGAATTGCTGGCTGCGCGCCGCGGGATTTGTTCGGGTTCCCATTTGCGGTTATAATCGCGTCGTGTCAGCCGGCGCCGGACCGGCGCCGTGGGTTTTCAAGAGACTGAGAAACAGGAGTGACCCTGTGCCTGAACTTGCCCAGATCATCGACGGCATCCGCGAAGAATTCACCGCCAAGAACGCGGTGCGCGATGCCACGCTGGCCCGCAGCCGGGAGCTGATCCGCTTCTGCTCGCTGAGCATCCGGGCGATCCACCGCCACGAGTGGGATGAGGCCGCGACGTTGCTGGAGACCGCGCGGGACGCGGCCAGGGTGATGACCGACGACCTGGCCACTTACGCCGACCTGGGCGGGGCGGGCTACACCCAGGACGCGCTCAAGGAGCTGGTCGAGGCGCACACGCTCTTCGCCTTCGTGCGCGGCGAGGATCTGCCCGGCCCGGCCGATCTGGGCGTGCCGGCCGCGGCCTATCTCAACGGCCTGGCCGAGGCGGCCAGCGAGCTGCGCCGTTTCACCCTGGACCTGATCCGCCTGGACCGCACCGCGGAGGGGGAGCCCTATCTGGCGATGATGGACGAGGTGTACAGCCACCTGGTCACCATCGACTTCCCGGACGCGCTGACCGGCGGGCTGCGCCGCACGACCGACATGCTGCGCGGCGTGCTGGAGCGCACCCGCGGCGATCTGACGGTGGCGCTGCGCCAGGAGGAGCTCCAGGCCGCGCTCAGCGCGTTCGAGCGCCGCGTGACCCAGTGATGAGGCCGAAATTGACCGCTCTGACACGCAGGCCGGGCCGCGCCGGCGTGGCGCTGGTCCTGGCGTTGATCGTGCTGGTCGTCCTCACGGCGACTGTTTGGGCCGCGTGGGGCGCGCCCTGGCGCGGCGGGTTGGGCGCGCTGCTCGAAGCCCACCTGACCGCCACGCCGACCCGCACCCCGCGCCCGGTCACTGCCACGCCCACCCTGCTGTCCCTCGATCTGGCGATCGTCATGCCCACGGCCACGCCGCCGCCCCCCGCGCCGACCGCCGCGCCCCAGGCCGCGTCTGCCGCCCCGGCCCAGGCCGATGATCTGTTGCCGGCGCACCTGGCCGCGGTCGTGGAGCGCTACGGCATGGATCCGGCGCGGCGCTTTGTCGTCGTGGACCTGGACGCCCAGACCATGACGGTTTGGGACCCGGGCCAGCCGCTGCGCGAGATGCCGGTCAGCACCGGGGACGAGACGCGCGGCTACCGCACCCCGGCCTGGTACGGGTTGGTGGGCAAGTTCTGGGGCACGTTCCACGCGTTCGGGGTCTACGCGGATGACGGGTGGTATCTCTTCGAGGACACCGGCAGCATCCTGGTCCACGGCGCGCCGTACAAGTTGGTGGACGGCCGGAACGTCTACGAAAACCTGGACGCGCTCGGCAGTTACCCGGCTTCCCGCGGCTGCATCCGGCTGACCCCGGAAGACGCCAGTTGGTTCACCGCGTGGGGCCCGGGGGGTGTGCCGCTGGTCATCTTGCCGAAGTCCAACGTCGCAGACGCCGGCTGAAGGGTGGCTTCGTGAAACAGCCCCGCAAAATTGCGCACACGATATACTTGTATCCTTTCAGTGATCCCCTGGAAAATCGAGAAGATACATATACTTGACAAGGTGAAAAAACCTCACTTTATGACCGTGGCGAATATAAAACGTAATCCTGTGTGCGATCGTGAGCCCACACCGGCGCTCAGCCGGCGGGCGTTCCTGAGCGCGCTCGCCGCAACCGGTGTGCTGGTGCTCGCGGCGAGCTGCCGTCCCGGCACGCCCGTGCCGACTCCGACGCCTACTCGGACCCCGCGGCCGCTCGCAACGCCGCTCGCAACACCGCTCGCAACGCCAACCGCAACCAGCGCATCCCTGCCGACCGCTACCTCAACCACGGCGACCGCCACCGGTTCTCCGGCGTTGGCCACTACCCCGATGCCCACGCTACCACCCACGGCCACTCCGACTCCCACCGCGACCCCCTTCCCACCCGGCCCGCCGACCAGGCTGGGGCTCTTCATCTCGCGCAACGACCCGCGCATCTTCGACCTGCTGCGCACCGGCAACGTGGCGCTGGTCAAGACGCTCGAATATGACCCGAACTTCGCGGCGGAGATCAAGCGGACATCACCCCACACGCTGCTGATCGGCCGGATCGACCTGCCGCAGATCGATCTGGCCGGGCTGCACGACCCGACCGGCGCCGCGCGCGCGTTCGCCGACAAGCTGCTGCCCATCGCCACCGAAGCACGCCGACTGGCTGCCTTCGACGGGTGGGAGGCGTACAACGAACCCGTGCCGGCCGACGTGGAGCAGATGGGTCGGCTGGCGGCCTTCGAGGCCGAACGCGTCCGGCTGTTGGCGGCCGCAGGCGTGCGCTCGGTGATCGGCAACTTCGGTACCGGCCATCCCCCGCTGGAGTTCTGGCCCTACTTCCGCCCGGCTCTCGAAGCGGCCATCGAACACAAAGGTTATCTCGGCCTGCACGAGTACTCCGCGCCGACCATGCAGTTCGGTACATCACAAGACCCGTTGGGCTGGGGCAGCGACCCGGAGGGGGGTTGGCTCACCCTCCGCTATCGCAAAGTGTACCGCGGCTATCTCGAACCGAACGGCCTGGTGCTCCCGTTGTTGCTCACCGAGGTAGGGGTGGATGGGTTGGTGGGCAACCGGCCCGGTCCGGCGGGCATGGGCTGGCGCGACTTCGCGGCTTACTGGGATCAACTGGGGATGGGCACGGACGCGCCCGGCAACTACGTGGAGCAGTTGGCCTGGTACGATGCGCAGTTGCAGCAGGATGACTACGTGCGCGGCGCGGCCATCTTCGCCGCGGCCGCCTCACCCGGCTGGGAGAGCTACGAAGTTTTGGACAGGGTGCTGCCGTTCCTGAAACAGTACATCAGCGTGCACCCACTGCGGTAAACAGACGCTTCCAGGCGCCAGGCACGTATCCTCTCAAGCGACAGCCATAATCCGGGGTGAGCGAGCGGGCTTCTGGAAGTGCCTGGCGCCTTTCTGCCTTACTTAGACATCCGCTCCGGAATACGTTATAATGGCGCCGTCAGATGGCGCCACACGATGGCGCGCTATCTGAACATCCATCCGGAGGCGACAATGTTGTACCAGGCACCCCGCGGCACCCAGGACATCCTCCCGGCCGACCGTCCCTATTGGCGGTATGTGACCGGGCAGATGCACGCGGTGGCGGCGCTCTTCGGCTATCAGCAGATCGACCCCCCGATCTTCGAGGAGACGGCCCTGTTCGTGCGCGGCGTCGGCGAGGGGACTGACATCGTGGACAAAGAGATGTACTCCTTCCAGGATAAAGGCGGCGCGGAGATCACCCTGCGGCCTGAGTTCACGGCCGGTGTGATGCGCGCCTACATCGAAAACGGCATGCACGTCTGGCCCCAGCCGGTCAAGCTCTACTCCATCGGCCCGATCTTCCGCTACGAGCGGCCCCAGGCCGGCCGGTTCCGCCAGCATCACCAATTCAACGTGGAGGCGCTGGGCGAGCTCGATCCGGCGGTGGACCTGGAGGTGATGACCGTGGCGTGGACGCTGCTCACGCGGCTGGGCTACCGGGGCCTGAGCTTCCAGTTGAACTCCACCGGTTGTCCTGCGTGCCGGCCGGCTTATCGGGCGAAGCTGGTGGAATACTTCCGCGCGTACGAGGCCGTGTTGAGCGATGTGGACCGCCGCCGGCTGACGATCAACCCGCTGCGGCTGTTGGAGGCTACCTGGAAACGTTGCACATGCCCTATGCCATCAACTTCCGGCTGGTGCGCGGCCTGGACTACTACACCAAGACCGTGTTCGAGATCTGGGCCGCGGGGATCGGCGCGCAGGCCGCGGTGTGCGGTGGTGGCCGCTACGACGGGTTGGTCGAAGAATTAGGCGGCCCGTCCACGCCGGGGATCGGCTTCGGCATGGGGATCGAGCGGGTGATCCTGAGCCTCAAGGAGCAGGGGATCGCGCCGCCCGCGTTGCCCATGCCCCGGGTGCAGATCTCGCCGCTGGGCGATGCCGCGCGCAACGCCGCGGTCAAGCTGGCCTACGATCTGCGCACGGCCGGCGTCGGCGCACTGCTGGCGTTCGGGGAGCGCAGCCTGAAATCCCAACTCAAGAGCGCGAACAAGGCCGACGTCGCCTACACGGTGATCCTGGGCGACCAGGAGCTGGCCTCCGGCGTGGCCGTCGTCCGCGACATGGCTGGCGGCGAGCAGAGCACCGTGCCGCGGAGCGAAATGATTGGGTGGCTGGCCGCGCGTCTGGGCGAGTGATGCGTGCTTCGTGTTTCGTATTGCGTATTTTGTGTTCGGGTCTCGCAATACCCAATACCCAATACCCAATACCCAGTACGCCATCCCTGGCGCCCAATCGTCTCGGATCTCAGATACTTTCCTGCAACCTTCAGGAGAACTCTAATGGACCTGCGCGACTATCCTCGGCCTAAAAATGACACCGGCATCGGCGTGCATTGGAACGCCGGCTTTCCGGCCGCGATCGGCTTGGGGCAGATTCGGGACGTTTGGCTGCCCGAGTTGATCGCGATGGGCGTGAAGTGGGTCAAGATCGCGCGCCACGATGGGGGGATGGCGTTCGTCGAGCTGCTGTTGAAGAACGACATCATGCCCATCGTGCGGCTATACCGGTCCCGGCCCAACCCGAGCACCCTGGACCAGGCGACGCTGCGCGGAGTCAAGGATTACGTGGCTTCTGGCGTGCGTTACTTCGAGTTCAACAATGAACCTGATCTGGGCGTGGAATGGCAAAACAGCTACGTCCCCCCGGACGCGCTGGGGATCGTGGCGCGCAACGCCATCGTGGACATGGAGGCGCTCCTCGCGCTCGGCGGCTATCCCGGCATCCCGGCGCTGGCGCCCGGCGCCAAATGGGACATCGTCGGCGAGATCTGCCAGCTCGGCCGCCGCGATCTACTGCGCGAGCCGGTGTGGCAGGCGATTCACAACTATAGCCTGAACCATCCCCTGGACTACCCTTACGACGCCGGCAACCAGCAGGGCGCGGCCTATACGCGAGAGTTCTACGATCGGCTGGCCCTGGAGAAGTGGGACGGTGATGCCTGGGGTGGCCGGAGCCTGGAACAGGTGAACCGGGAGCGGGCGGATCACGCCAATCCGGGCGCCACCGCTTTCGACGATCCGTCCTGCTGGCGCGCTTACGAGCGTTACGACAAGCTGATCCGCGATCAGATCGGTCGTTCATTGCCGCTTCTGGCCACCGAAAACGGCTACATCGTGGGCGAACGCCCCGACCCGCGCTATCCCGCGACCACCCCACAACTGCACATGGCCTACACCCTGGAGGCATGCCGGGTCATGATGGGCGCCAGCAGCCGCTTCGATCACGCGCCGGACTACTTCTTCTGCACGGGGTTTTGGCTGTTGGGCAACTACAGCCTGGGCCACTGGGCGCGGGAGTGGGAAGGTCAGGCCTGGTACAGCGGTCGGTGGCCCGACGGGCAACTGCCCATCGTGGCCGCGTCGAAGGCGGAACCGAAGCAGGCACGGGCCTGGCGGGGCGATGGCGGGCTGGCCGGCCGGGTGAGCGGGGTGGCGCTGGGCGGCGCCGGCCTGACGCTCCGCCTGACGCGCGCCGATGGCTGGGCGCTTACCGCCAAGGTAGACGCGGACGAGCGTTACGAGTTCGTCGACGTGCCGTTGGGCGCATATCGGATGACCCCCGACCTGGGCGCGGGTGTCGCGGCCGAAGAGTGGGGCGTGTCGGTCAACTTGACTCGGGAACGCCCGGCCGCGACCGCCAATCTCGACCTGACGGAGCTGATCGCCCACCTCGAAATGAGCGTGTTGCGCGGTGACGTCCGCGGCGGCGCCGGACTGACCGTGCGGCTGACGCGCGTCGGCGATGGGTGGGTGGCGGAACAGGCCGTGGCCCAGGACGGGAGCTATCGTTTCACGGGGTTGGCCGCGGGCAGCTACGTGGTGGGGTTGGCCGGCACTCCGATCGCCCGGGCCGGCATCGAGCTGAACGGCCGCAACGAGGCGGTGGTCGATCTGGTCGCACCTGGCTGGGGTTGGGAAACGACCGATGGGGGCGCCAGCCCCGGTTTCGGTGTGGTCCGCTGCCGGGTGACCGGCTGCACAGATCTGCCGGTGCGCCTTTGGACCGAGGGCTGGCCGGGGATGATCCAGCGCACGGGCAGCAAGCGAGAGTATGGCGCGGACGCGTGCGAGTTTGCACCGTTGGGGGCCGGAACCTACGCGGTTCAGCCCGAGGGGATCGATGCGCGGGCCGCGGTGAAGGTGGACGGCAGCCGGGTGGCCTGGGTCACTTTCACCGAGACGGAGGACCACCCTGTCCAGGCGAGCATCCTCTCCGGCCACGTGCGCGGCGGCGCGGGGATGACCTTGCGGCTCACCGGCCCGCAGGGGGAGCAAACCGCAGTGGTCGCCGACGATGCCTCCTACCGGTTCGCCGACCTGCCGGCCGGCATCTATCGGTTGGCGATCGAGGGCGCGGATGTGGCTCGCGACGATATCGTGCTGGATGGCCAGAACCAGGTGACGGTGGACCTGGACCTGCCCGCAGAGCCGGAGGAACCCCCGGCGCCGGTCCAGACCGCCAGCGTCATTTTCGGCACGGTGACCCACGGCGCCGGGCATGAAGTGCGTTTGCTGCTGCCGCCTGCCACCGCTATCCTCGCGACGGTGCAGGCAGACCTTGACGGCCGCTATCGGTTCGAAGGGCTGGCCGCGGGCGCCTATACCGTGCAGATCATGGTCGCCGATCCGGCCGCGGGCGTCGCCCAGGCGCGGTCGGGGGTCGAGGTGGACGGGCAGAACCCGGTGCAGGTGGATTTCATCCTGCCGGAGCCGGCCGCGACGTGGCGTTGGGCGGTTGAGGACGAAGGCCCTGGGCACGGTTTCTCGTTGGTGCGGTGTCAGGTGGAGGGGGAGCCCAACCGGAAGGTGCGGCTGTGGACGTCCGGTTGGGGCGGCATCACCCAGCGCACGGGCTCCAAACCGGAATACGGCCCGGATGTCTGCGAATTCGCGCCGCTCGGCCCCGGCACGTACACAGTGGAGCCGCTCGGGCTGGCTGTCAGGGCCGACGTGTGTCTGGAAGCCAACCGGGTGGCGTGGGTGCGCTTTCACCCGCCGGCCCCCTTGCCGCCGGAGCCGGAACCGGAGCCGCTTCCCACGCCGGCTCCCCAGGCCAGCAGCATCGCCGGGGCCGTGGTCAACGGCGAGGGGCTGCCGGTGCTGCTGGTTGGACTTGATTGGGAAATGCGCACGACGGTCGCTGATGGGCGATATCGTTTCGGGGATCTGGCCGCGGGCACGTACCGGGTGGCGGTGCTGGCTGCGGATCCCGTGAGGGGTGAGCTCGCATCGCGTGACGATGTCCAGGTGAACGGCCTCGACCAGGTTGCGGTCGACTTCGAGCTGCCGGCGCCCGCGCCGAAGGCTGCCAGCCGGGTGACCGGCTGCGTGCGTGGCGGCGCAGGCCGCACGGTGGTTCTGGAGGTAGCGGGGGCGCTGGACGACCAGGGCGAGGGCACGAGCGCGCCGCGCCGCGCGACCGTGGGCGAGGATGAGACCTACAGTTTCGTCGATCTGCCGGCTGGCGTCTATCGGGCGACAGTAGCGGACACCGATCCACCGACCGGCGCGACGCAGTTCCAGGCGGGGATCGAGCTGGATGGCGCGAACAGCGTCGAGGTGGACTTCGACCTGGGCGCGCTGGGGACGGGCAAGACCACCGAGCACTACCTGCTGGTGGGCAGCATCGCCCGCACCCGAGATGATTTCCTGACCGTCCTGCAATACGTGACGCGGTTTCAGCCGATTGTGGGCAGCGCCGAGGTCGCCGCGCGTAACGCCCGCCACGTGACTATCTTGGGCGGCGCCAGCGCTGTCAGCGCGTTGACCGAGCAGGGCCTGCGCATGAGCGGCTGCCAGGTCCAGCGGATCGAGGGCGACTATGCTGACAAGCTGGGGCAGTTACTGGCCGAGGGAAGGCCCTATTGACGATGACGCAACCTTTCACCACCGTCGGCCTGCTGCATCATCCGAAAAAGCCGGATTCGTTGACCCTCGCCGGGCAGATGGCCGAGTTTCTGCGCGCGCGCGGCCGGGCCGTCTGGTCAGGCTCGGCCTGGGACGAGCCGGAGGCGCTGGCCAATGTGGCCGGCCTGGATCTCCTGATCACCCTGGGCGGTGATGGGACGATGCTCCGGGCCGCGCGGATGGGCAGTCGCTATGGCGTGCCGATCCTGGGCATCAAGCTGGGCCGGGTCAGCTTTCTGGCCGATGTGCTGCCCGACCACTGGCGCGAGCCGTTGACGCGGCTGCTGGACGGCGACTACTGGCTCGAGGAGCGGATGCTGCTCGATGTGGCGGTCGATCGCGGCGGCGAGCCGCCGGTCAACCACTCCTACTTGGCGTTGAACGACGTGGTGATCAGTCGGGGCAGCCTGGCGCGGCTGATCAACGTGGAGACCTGGGTGGACCAGAGCTACCTGACCAACTATCGCTCCGACGGCGTGATCGTGGCGACCCCGACCGGGTGCACCGGCTACGCGATGGCCGCCGGCGGGCCGATCCTACCACCCGAGCTCAAGAACATCCTGCTGCTCCCGATCTGCCCGCACTTGAGCCTCAACCGGGCGGTGGTGCTGTCGCAAGGCGCGACCGTTTCTTTGCGGGTGGAGGCGGACTATCCGGCCATCCTGACGGTAGACGGCCAGTTCGAGATCACCTTGGCCGAGGACGACCGGATCGAGGTCCGCGCCAGCCAACATGTCAGCAACTTCGTACACATGCAGGACCGCGCCTATTTCTATCGCACGCTCATGGAGCGGTTGAGGTGGGCGGGGTAAGATGACGAGTAACGAGTAACGAGTAACGAGTATACTTGACAAGGTGACAAGGTGACAAGGTAACAAGGTGACAAGGTGATGCCGATGCTGCGCATCGGACAACCTCACTTTATGACCGTGGCGAGTATAACATGCGTCGGCACTGGTCTTACTCATTACTCATTACTTGTTGCGTGACGCTGGAGTTTGTTACTCATTATGCTCGCTGTGGCCGGTCTCCTGACCGAGCCACGGTGACTCGGTCAGGAGACCGGCCACAGCGACTCCGGATTATGGCTGTCGCTTGAGAGGATATCTGGAGTTTTCATGTCCGACGATTCTATCTCAACCTTGTACTGCGCCAACCATCCCGACCGCGAGACGATGTTGCGCTGCAATCGGTGCGACAAACCGATCTGTTACCAGTGCGCGGTGCGCACGCCGGTGGGCTATCGCTGCAAGGAGTGTGTGCGCGGCCAACAGGCGGTCTATTTCAACGCCAACCGTTTTGATTTGGTCATCGCGGCGGCGATCGGCGTGCTTTTGGGGGATGTGCTGGGGGCGTTGGCTTATGCGTTCCTCGGCGCTTTCGGCTGGTTCAGCTTCCTGGGGGCGATTCTGATTGGGCCGGCCGTCGGCGGGATCATCGCCGAGGCGATCCGGCGCGGTGTGGGCAAGCGTCGGGCGCGTTACCTGAAGTGGATCGCGGCTGGCGCATGTGTAGTGGGCATTCTGCTGGGGGGCCTGTTGCTGTACGCGGGGCTGCCGCTCCTGGCCGGCGCGCCGTTGCGAGGTGTCATCGGCGTCCTGCCTGCCATTGTCACCCGGTTGGATGTGTTGCTGCTGGCCGCGCTGGCGGCCAGCACCATCTATGCGCGGCTGGTGTGAAGCGTTGGAGTAGAGATGCAGAAGGCTGTGGTTTATCAGGACACCCTCTTTCCGGAGTTGACCGCCGAGTTCCCTTCCACCCGCTACCAGGGCAGCAAGGTGAAGCTGGTAGATTGGATCCGGGAACAAATCGCGGAGCTGGATTTCACCACCTGCCTGGACGCGTTCGGCGGCACCGGGGCGGTGGCTTATCGTTTGAAGCAAGCCGGCAAGCAGGTGACGTACAATGACCTGCTGTGTTTCAACTACTACTTTGTATCGTGTCGGTGGTCAAGGACTTCACCTTCTTACTTCAAGAGAAGTGGCGCATTGCCAGCGACCGACCAGGCAGCGGTAATGCCAAAAACATCGGTTCGGTCAGAGATGTTTCGGCCCTGATCGAGGGCAGTGGCCCATTTGTTGCTTACGGTCAGCAGGTGTTTGATGATTACTGGACGAACTACCTGACGGAAGACATGGCGCGAGCCATTGAGTCAGATGTCCCATATCGTAACCTGGGAGAATACTGGAAGTGGCGCAACCGCGTCGTTCAAGCGAGCTGATGAGACCAATTAACTTCCATGACCCCAAAGACTTTTGTCACAGCCGGCCGTTGGCCGACCACCTTTACTTCACTGCGTTATCCGAACTGCCGGCGTTGGTTCATCGGCCAGGCGTTGTCGCTGATGGGCACCTGGATGCAATTGGTGGCCCAAGGCTGGCTGGTCTACGATCTGACCGGTTCCAAGCTGGCGCTGGGGATGATCTCCTTTGTGGGAACCGTTCCTACGCTGTTCCTGATGTTGCCGGCTGGCGCCATCAGCGACCGCATGCCGCGGCGGCGGATGTTGCTGATCACCCAGACCGCCATGATGGCGTTTGCCCTGATCCTGGCGCTGCTGACCGCGACCAGGGTCCTGCAAGTCTGGCACATCGCGGCCCTGGCGTTCGGCCTGGGCATCGCTAACTCGTTCGATGCGCCGGCCCGTCAGGCATTGGCCGTCGACATGGTGGAGGACCGGCGCGACCTGCAGAACGCCATCGCGCTGAACGCCACCGTGTTCAACATGGCCCGGGTGGTCGGCCCGGCTGTGGGCGGATTGGTGTTGGCGGCCCTGGGTGCGGCCTGGTGCTTTGCGCTCAACGGCCTCAGCTTTCTGGCGGTGCTGATCGCTTTGGTCGGGATGCGGATGCCGGATGTGGTGGGGTCGTCTCGTACCGAGCGGCTGACAGATCAGGTCAAGGCTGGTTTGCGATACACCTGGGGCAGCACGGCGATTCGCACTGTGGTGGCGCTGGTGGGCGTGTCGTCGCTGTTCGCCATGTCGTACAGCGTCTTGATGCCGGTATACGCGGTGGATGTGTTGCACGTGGGCGAGGCTGGCCTGGGCGCGTTGAACGCAGCCGTGGGGGCGGGCGCTTTAGTCGGCTCTCTGGCGGTCGCCACGTTGAGCAAGAGCACCCATAAGGGCCTTCAATTGACGATTGGCAGCCTGATCTTCCCGCTGGCGCTGTTGGCTTTTGCGTTCTCGCGCTCTTTCCCGCTCTCGCTGGTCTGGCTGGGCGTGGCCGGCTTCGGGTTCGTCATCCAGAACGCGACCAGCAATACCCTGGTCCAGTCTCTGGTGAGCGATGAGTTGCGGGGCCGGGTGATGAGTGTCTACACGCTGATGTTTTCCGGAGCGGCGCCGTTCAGTGCGCTGCTCGCCGGTGGGTTAGCCCAAACCCTTGGCCCAACGGCCGCTGTGGTGATCGGCGCGGGCGTCTTCCTGCTCTTTGCGCTGGGTGTCTTCATTTTCGTCCCAGCATTACGACGACAAGAGGGCTAAGGTCGCGTTCAAAAATAACCTGGTTGCTGCGCGGTGAAGATTCGTAGGGGCAGTGCCTTGCGCCTGCCCTGGGCGACCGCAAGGGATCGCCCCTACCACGAAACATTATCTGAACTTCTATAGCCCAAGTCGGGGCAAAAACCTTCGCAAGGCTAATTTAGCCCGCTGTCCACAAATGGGAAAGTTATTTAATCACGATTCCTTACCAGGCGCAGCAGATTGCCCAAGCACCTTGTCTACTTGTCTACCAACTATGCTACAAGAACTTCGTATCCGTGATTTGGCCATCATCGACGAGTTGGACCTGACCTTCGGGCCCGGCTTCGACGTGCTCACCGGCGAGACCGGCGCGGGCAAGTCGATCATCATCGACGCGGTGGGCCTGCTCCTCGGCGATCGCGCGTCCCAGGAGGTGGTGCGCGGCGGCGCACAACGCACCGAGATCGAGGGCGTATTCCAGCTCAGTCGCATCACCGGGGCGCGGCTGGCGCCGCTCCTGGCGGAGCACGGGCTGGAAGGGGATCAGTCCGATCTGCTGGTGTTGGCGCGAGAGGTGCGCAGTAACGGCCGTTCGGTGGCGCGCATCAACGGCCGGGCGGTCACCACGGCCCTGCTGGGCGAGGTCGGCGGGCTGTTGGTAGACGTCCACGGCCAGGGTGAGCACCTGTCGTTGCTGCGCGAGCGGGAGCATATCGGCCTGGTTGATCGCTACGCCGGTCTCGACGCGGAACGGGCCGAGATGGCCGATCTGGTGCGCCGGCTGCGCGCGGTGCGCCGCGATCTTCAGGGCCTGCGCCAGGACGAGCGCGAGCGCGCCCGGCGCATCGATCTGCTCACGTATCAGGTGGAGGAGATCCGGTCAGCCAGGCTCAGCCATGCCGAAGAGGAGGCGCTGGAAGGCGAGCGCCGCCGCCTGGCAAACGCCGAACAGTTGGCATCCCTCAGCGATGAGGCCGTGCAACTGTTGCAAGAGGGCAATACCGAGCAACTGGGTGCGCTGGACGCGCTGGGGGCCGCGGCGCAGACGCTGGCCCGGCTGACGCGGGTCGACCCCGATGCCGTGTCCCTGGCCGAGCAGTTGGCCGAGGCGATCGCGATCCTGGATGACCTGGCCCGTGAGCTGACTGACTATCGGGATAGCATCGAATTCAATCCCGGGCGACTGCAGCAGGTCGAAGAACGGCTGCACCTGATCCACACCCTGCAGCGCAAGTACGGCGACACCAGCACCGACGTGCTGGCCTACGCCGAGCATGCCGCGGCCGAGCTGGCGACCATCAGCAACGCCGAAGAACGCATCGCCGAGCTGGAGGCCGAAGAGGAGAAGCTGCTGCGCGGCATCGGGACGCTGGGCGGGGAGTTGTCGGTGGCCCGGCGAGCCGCGGGTGAGCGCATGGCCCGCGCCATCGAGGCCGAATTGGCCGATTTGCAGATGGATCGGGCGCGCTTTGCGGTGCAGGTGGTTTGGGACGTCGATCCTGCGGGCGCGTTCGTGACAGTCGATGCGGCATCCCGGGCAGGCCAGGCGCCGGGCCGCTACGCTTTCGACGGCCACGGCCTGGACGTGGTCGCCTTCCTCGTCTCGGCCAACCCTGGCGAGCCGTTGCGTCCGTTGGTCAAAGTCGCTTCGGGCGGCGAAACCTCGCGGCTGATGCTGGCGCTGAAGACCGTCCTCGGCCGGGCGGATGAGACCCCCACGTTGATCTTCGACGAGATCGACCAGGGCATCGGCGGCCGGGTGGGCGGCACCGTGGGGCGAAAGCTGTGGGGGTTGACCAGTGGCCAGGGGTCGGGGGTCGAGGGTCAGGAGGCAGGGGGCAGGGGGCAGGGGTCAGGGGTCAGTCATCAGGTGTTGTGCATCACGCATCTGCCGCAATTGGCCGCGTATGGGGACGCGCACTTCAACGTGGCCAAGCACGTGGCCGGCGAGCGGACGGTCACCGAAGTGCGCGCCCTTGCGGGGGACGAACAGATCGCCGAGCTGGCGCGCATGATGGGCGCGGACTCGGACGCGGGTCGCGCCAGTGTGGCGGAGATGATGGCCGAGGTCGCGAGCGTGAAACAGCGTGGTGGCGCCGGTCAGGACTCACCTGCAATCTGAACACCTCGGGAAGGTGATAGCGATCATATGTCCAATGAGATCATCCGGGAGGCCCGCCAACTGGCTTTTGACGAGCTGCTGCGTCATCCTCAGGCTGGGGATAGCATCGCGATCGATACGTTCTTCCCTGAGGCGTTCGCCAACGAGCTCTCTCGATGGGAGGCCTTCAACAAACACCTCACTCGAATTCAACGCGATGCTATGTGGTTACAAGGGGTGGGGGAAGAACCGGCCGGGAGCAATCAGACACGTCTTCGCCTTGCACGCCTATTCTTTCCCGTACACGGCCCTGGAGAACAATCCGGTCAACCGGCAGAAATCTTCGGGCAATCTACAGCAGCTTTTTCACGATCGCATCGAGCGCGGGCGTGAATGGGCCATAGCACCCATCGAGCGGCAGATTGACCGAGCCGGCAAGCGGAAGCTGGTCAAGATTCCCGGGGAGTTCGACGGGGGCGTAGAGGTTTTCGATCAAGCCGCCCTGGTGATGAACCGGCAGGCTTTCAGGCTCGTGCATGGCGATTCGCGTGATCTCCCTGTCGCTGATCATTCGGTGGACTTCATTGTTACGGATCCGCCTTATTATGACAGCGTCCAGTACAGTGATCTGGCGGCTTTCTTCCGTGTGTGGTTGGCGCGTTTGCTTCCATCCGAGGCCGAGTGGACCTATGACGAGACGCAGAGCGCCGTGGCGACAAAGGGAGCGAATGGCGACACCGGTTTTATTACGGCCATCTCGGGGATTTTCAAAGAGTGTGGTCGAGTGCTGAAGCGTGACACCGGCCGATTAGTTTTCACATTCCACCATTGGGATCCGAATGCGTGGGCGGAATTGACGATCGCACTCAAGTCGGCAGGCTTCAGGCTGATGAACGCCTACGCGGTGTTTTCGGAAAACCCTATTTCGGTGCATATTCGGAATCTGAGAGCGATCAAGCACGACACAATCCTGGTTCTCGCGCTGGATGGGGCTGCGTCGTCCGGTCAGTGGCAACCAATGGCGGAAATTGACATCAGTGAGAGTGAGACCTTTTGCCGGCAGTGCGGCGCGGCGCTGGGGTGGCTGCTGGAGGCAGCGTACTCGCCTGATGAAATCCGTCAAACGTGGAGGAACTCATTCAAGGAAGAGGTAGTTCGGTCGCAATCAGGCCGAGTATCCTCTCAATGTGCTTGACACATTCCGTGACTCGCTGCACCCATTTGACTTCTGACCAGTATAGGGTACCACCTGGGGGTCATTTGACACAATCTGCGACCGAGCCCGTCCGTGGCACGGTTACAAACCGGCCACAGCGGGCACGCAGCCACAGCCTCAGCGCCACAGCCTCAGCGCCACAGCCTCAGCGCCACAGCCTCAGCGCCACAGCCTCAGCGCCACAGCATACCCCGAAAAACTGAGAAGATACATTTCACGTTCCATCTAACCACAAGGAGGTCTGCAATCATGTTGAGTACCTGGATCACTTCCCTCTCCGTGCCGGCGGTTGGGCTGGCGCTTGCGACGGCGTCCGAGGCGCCACAAGCGGCCGAGCGGGGCCGCGGGATCGCCTGGTGGGTCTGGCTGCTGATCCTGCTCGCGCCGCTGGCTCTGGCAATCTGGTGGTGGCTGCGCAAGACGCCGCGCGAGGTCGCGCCGCCGGCCGTCACCGAGATCACGCTGCCGGAGATCCGCACGGTCACGCGGTCGGCCGACCCGGTCGCCGCGCCTGTGGCCGCGCCACTGCCTGCGGTCAACGCGCCCGCTCCCGAAGCGGCCACACCCGACGACCTGACCCGGATCGAGGGCATCGGTCCCGTGATCTCGCGCCGGTTCCACGAGGCTGGGATCGCCACGTTTGCGCAGTTGGCTGCCGCGGACGTGGACCATCTGGAACAGATCCTTTCGGACGCCAAGCTGCGCCTGGCGAAGCCAGCAACCTGGCCCGAACAGGCGCGCCTGGCGGCCGCGGGGGATTGGGAGGCGTTGGCTGCGCTGCAAGCCGAGCTCAAGGGCGGCCGCCGGGTGTGATGCCCGGCGCACTGGCACAGGCGCGCAAAAATTACCGCGTTGGAGTGGTTCTCAGATAGGTGGGCCATGGCTGATCCGGACATTTTCGTCCGCCCCGCGAGGGCGACGGACTACGATGGGCTGTGCCAGGTGATCGCCGAAGTGGATGCCCTGCACCGGGAAGCCTTGCCGCACATCTTCCGGGCAGCGGACGCGCCCGTGCGCGACCGCGCCGATGTCTTGAGCTGGATCGCTGACGAGGACATCGGCCTGTTTGTCGCCGAAGCTGCGGGCGAGGTGATCGGCTTTGTCCAGGTGGTGGTCAGGGAATCCCCGCCGGTTCCCATTTTCGTGCCGCGCCGTTATGCGGTGGTGGACAGCCTGGCGGTGAAGGCAGCGTTTCGGGGGTCCGGCGGGGGGCGAGCGCTGATGGCGTGGGCTGAGAAGTGGGCCTCGAGCCGGGGCGCCGGAGCGATCGAGCTGCACGTGTGGGAATTCAACCGGGACGCGATCGCGTTCTACGAGCGACTGGGTTATGCGACCGCCAGTCGCCGGATGCGCAAATCACTGGCGCCGGTGGAACTGGCAGGAGGCCACGAGTGCATTGGAATCGAGGCTTTAGCCGGTTTTTGCGCTTGATTTCCGCCTAAAGGCTCGACTCCGTTTGCACTGCATCCATTTCCGTTCAGTATATCCGCTTTTCATCCGTTTGACATCGCAGTCCGAATCGCGACCGAGCGATTGAAACAATTATCTCCTAACTTCCAGCTTCCAGCATCCAGCTTCCAGCTTCCAGTCGTCATCCTTCTGACCGGTCACAGCAGAAACCAATTCTCAGACGCCCACCAAGTAGCCGAAACGCTCCTTCTGCGGTATAATTACACTCAAATCGTGAGTGTCTTTGCAGGAGCGTCCATGAACAACGAAATCGAACAGCGGCCCTCGTCTGGCGGGTTAATGATGGCCGGAGTGGGGATCGTGCGCCCCATCAGTATCGATGAAGAGATGCGCGGGTCCTACCTCGACTATGCTATGAGCGTGATCGTGTCCCGCGCGTTGCCAGATGCCCGAGATGGTCTGAAACCGGTGCAGCGCAGGATCCTCTACGCGATGCACGACATGGGCATGCGGCCCGGTTCGGCCTACAAGAAATCCGCGCGTATCGTCGGTGAGGTGTTGGGCAAGTACCATCCTCACGGCGACTCGGCCGTGTATGATGCGATGGCCCGCCTGGCCCAGGATTTCAGCCTGCGCTACCCGCTGGTGGACGGCCAGGGCAACTTCGGCTCCATCGACGGTGACTCGCCGGCCGCGATGCGCTATACCGAGGCGCGCCTGGCGCGTATCGCCGAGGCGTTGCTGGCCGACATCGACCAGGAAACGGTCGATTGGACTGACAACTTCGACGGCAGCCTCCAGGAACCGGCCGTCCTGCCGGCCTTGTTACCCAACCTCCTGCTCAACGGCAACAGCGGCATCGCCGTGGGCATGGCGACCAACATCCCGCCGCACAATCTCAACGAGCTGGTGGACGCCATCGCCTATCTGATCGACCGCTGGGATCAGTTGGACGGGATCACCGTGGATGAGCTGATGATGTTCGTCCACGGGCCGGATTTTCCCACCGGCGGCCTGCTGCTGGGGCGGGATGAGATCAAGCTCGCCTACGGGACGGGCAAGGGGCGCGTGATCATGCGCGCGGTGACCCGTAGCGAGGAGATGACCGGGGGCCGCTATCGGATCCTGGTCACCGAGATCCCGTACCAGATCAACAAAACCACCATCCTGGAGCGCATCGCCGAGCTGGTGCGTGCGGGCCGGTTGGTCGACATCAGCGACCTGCGCGATGAATCGGACCGCAAGGGGATGCGGATCGTGATCGAGTTGAAGCGCGGCGCGGCCCCCCTTAAGGTGTTGAACCAGCTCTTCAAATACACGCCGTTGCAGAGCACTTTCGGTGTCAACTTGCTGGCGCTGGTGGACGGCGAGCCGCGGCTGCTCAACCTCAAACGGGCATTGCAGCACTACGTCGATCACCGGATCGACGTGATCACCCGGCGCACGGTCTACCTGTTGCGCGTCGCTCGCGAACGGGCGCACATCCTGGAGGGCCTGCGCATCGCCCTGGAGTTCCTGGATGAAGTCATCCGGATCATCCGCGGGGCTGACAGCGCCGACGACGCCCGGCAGAAGTTGATCACGCACTTCGGCTTGAGCGATCGCCAGGCCCAGGCCATCCTCGACATGCAGTTGCGCCGGCTGGCCGCGCTGGAGCGCCAGAAGATCGAGGACGAATACAACGCGCTTCGGGAACAGATCGCTTTTTATGAGGGGCTACTGGCCGACGCCACGCGTATCCTGGGCGTGGTCAAAGAGGAAGTGCTGGCGCTGAAAGAAAAATTCGGAGACGCCCGCCGGACCCAGATCGTGGCGGAGGCGGCCGGGGACTTCTCCGAAGAGGATCTGATCCGCCAGGAGAGCGTCCTGATCAGCGTGACCCAGGCCAGCTACGTCAAGCGCACGCGGCTGGAAGCCTACCGGGCGCAGCGTCGCGGCGGACGTGGCGTGCAGGGGATGCGCACCAAGGATGAGGACGAGGTGGTGGATCTCATCTCGGCACGCACGTTGGATCACGTCCTGTTCTTCACCAACCGGGGCCGGGTCTATGCCCAGCGCGTCTTCGCGCTGCCCGATGCTGCGCGCACGGGCCGCGGGCTGCCGCTGGTCAACTTCTTGAACCTGGTCGCCGATGAGCGGGTGACCACGCTGGTGGTGGCGCCCGATTTCGACCAGGCCGAGTACATCACCCTGCTCACCCGCCAGGGACGCATCAAACGGGCCAGCCTGGAAGAGTTCTCGGCGGTGCGACCCAGTGGCATCATCGCCATGAACCTGGGTCCGGGCGATGAGTTGGGCTGGGCGCGGCTGACCAACGGCGATCAGGAATTCATTATCGTCACGGTCGGGGGACGCGCCCAGCGCTTTTCCGAGAACACCGTGCGCCCCATGGGGCGGACTGCGGCTGGCGTGCTGGCCATCCGGCTGGGTGCTGGCGACGCGGTGGCTGCTTTTGACGTGGTGGAGCCGGCGGGCGATCTGCTGGTGCTGACGCAGCACGGCTGGGGTAAGCGCACGCCGCTGGAGGACTTCTCGGTCCACGGCCGCAACGTGCAGGGCGTGTGGGCGCTCGATCACCGGCGGCTGGAGGAAACCGGCCCCGTCGTTGCAGCTCGGGTGGTCCAACCGGAAGATCAGGTGACCGTGATCACGGCCAACGGGATCGCGATGCGCACGCCGGTGTCAACCATCAGCCAGATGGGGCGCATGACGCGCGGGGTGCGGATCGTCAATCTGGACGAAAACGATGTCGTCGCCGCTATGGCCCGGCTGGCCGCGGCCGTGGAGGAGGGGGCCGCGGGGGACGAAGGACAGACGGCGAAGGACGAAAACCGCAAAACGAAAAACGAAACACCGCCGCCGCCCGACCGTGGACGGCAGACCGTCGAGCAAGCGGAGGCTGTGTCGGAAGGGGAGAACGGGGCGGCGGAAGAGGGTGGGTTGGCGGTGGAGGTTGAGTTGGCGGTGGTTGGCGATGTGGCAGAGGAATAAGGCTCGTTTTGACAAGATGTTTCACGACTTCATCTTCCAAGAAGACCCCAAGACCGGTGAGCGGGTCGGCGTCCATCGCGTGATCGGTGTACATGAAAAGGTCTAGCGCAATCCATGAAGATGAAGCCATTCTGACCAGGGTCATGGAACGCGGATCATTCATTTCAACGGAAGGTCTGCATGTCCCTCAGCAGCATCCTCCACCGAGGCATCGGCCTCCAACTCGAAGTGCTGCCCGACCCCTCGGCCGACCGGCTGGCCGAGACGCTGGTGGCGTTCGCTAACGCCGACGGCGGCACGGTGCTGCTCGGCGTGGACGCGCAGGGCCAGCTCCACCGGCAACCTGGACGAGGCCGATACCGTCGCGGCCATGGCCTGGCTGGCGGCCTCGGTGGAGGCCAGCGCTGGGGACTCGGACGTGGAAGCAGATCAGCCGATGGAAACGACCGATGGCGAGACCGCTATACTGGTCGGAAATCAAACGAGTGCATTCGAAGCCAGAACCGCAAGCTGTCATTGCGAGCGACCCAATGCACTGAATTCATTTCCGCTCAGTATATCGCCGAGAGAATTATTGAAGTAGGGTAGTAAGGACCGAAACCTGTGTCCCTGAGCACTCTCTTGCGCCGAGGCATTGGCCTCCAACTGGAAGTCATGCCCGAGCTCTCCGCCGACCTCCTGGCCGAGACGCTGGTGGCGTTTGCCAACTCCGACGGCGGCACGGTGCTGCTCGGGGTGGACGCGCGCGGGCGGATCGCCGGCAACCTGCAACTGGAGGACGCCGAAGGCGCGCTGCGGGAGGCGTTGGGCCAGTGCCGGCCCCCGGTGCGCACCGACTGGCAACAGTTCGAGGATCGCGACGGCTTGGCGGTGGCGATCGGGGCGCCGCGCAGCACTGAGCTGCATTCGCTGGCCGACGGCCGCGTCTTCGTACGCACCGGTGGCGGCAACCAGTTGTTGGACGGCAGCCGGATCAGCGTCCTGGCGGCCACCAAGGCCAGTGGGGACTTCGAGACCGAGGTGGTGGCGGGCGCGACTTTCAAAGACCTGGACGAGGCGGTCATCGACGACTTCCTTCAGCGGCGCACGGTCCGCCTGGGCCGCGACCTGGGCCAAAAACCGGAGGAGCTCCTGACCGCCATGGGGGCGATGACCGGGCGGGGTGAGCCGACGGTGGCGGGGTTGTTGCTCTTCGGCCGGGAGCCGCAGTTTTTCATCCCGCAGAGCGGCCTGGTCTACGTCCGCTTTGCCGGCGCCGAGCCGCGCGGCCCTGGGGGGCTGCCCGGCTATGGCCGCCGCGAGGAGTGCCACGGCGCGCTGGCGCGGGTGGTCGAGAACGCCTGGAGCGTCCTGTTGCAGGAGATGCGGGGCGAGGCGGTGGTCCGCGGCCTGCAGCGCGAGGATCGCATGCTCTACCCGCCCTTTGCGGTGCGTGAAGCCCTGGTCAACGCGGTCTGTCATCGCGACTATCGCCTCACCGGCCGGCGCGTCGAAATCCGCCAGTTCGACGACCGGCTGGAGCTCAGCAGCCCCGGCGGCCTGCCCGGCTACATCACGTTGGACAACATCGTCGAGGAGCATTTCTCCCGCAACCCGCGCCTGGTCAACGGCCTGTTCGAGTGGGGCTACATCGAGCAGTTGGGGCTGGGCATCGACCGGATGATCGAGGAGATGGTCCAGGCCGGGCATCAGCCGCCCGAGTTCCGCGCCACGCCCTACTCCTTCACGGTGATCCTGCGCCGGTCTGAGGTGGCCGGGTTCAGGCCCATGCCCGCGTGGGAAGGCCGCATGAACGAGCGCCAGATGCGCGCGCTTCAGTATCTCCAGGAATACGGCCGGATCGCCAACCGCGAGTATCACGAGCTCTGCCCCGACGTCTCACCCGAGACATTGCGCCTGGACCTGGCCGACCTGGTGGACAAGGGCCTGGTCATGCGGATCGGGGATAAGAAAGGGACGTATTATATTCTGAAGTGATGGATGATGCGACGAGTAACGAGTAACGAGTAACGAGAGGACAAATTAGTGGAATTCGTGTAATTCGTGGCAAAAAAAGCTCAGAGCGCAAGCCGTAATCTGCACCTCCCCCAACTCATGAGATTGCGGCAATCCGAGATTGCTTCGCAAAAACCGCTCGCAATGACGCCATCAAAGATTCCACGGTGGCTCGGTCAGGAGACCGGCCACAGCCACCCCGGATTATGGCTGTCGCTGGAGAGGATACCCAACTCATAGATACGCCCGGCTCGATACGGTTCAGATAAGCCTGGACTGGAGCTTTCAGGCGGGGCGCCTTCGGCTGAAGCCTCGATTCTGGAACACTAACTGAACCGTATTGCCTTTAGGCTGCTTCCTCGGCCTCGGCCTTGGCCTTACCCTTGGCCACGACCGCGACCTCACCGATCTCCGGCTCCTCGGCTTCTTCCTCTTCTTCAGCTTCCAGGCGGGCCAGGCTCACGCCCAACACTACCTGGTCAGGATCGGCCAGGATCTCGACGCCGGGCGGCACGACCAGGTCCTTGACCATCACGACATCGTCTTCTGTGGCCAACTTGGAGAGATCGGCGACCAGGTGGTTCGGGATGTCCACGGCCAGACATTCGACTTCGACGCTGTCCAGGTGCCGGATGATAACAGCATTCGGGTGCAGTTGCTCGACGGGCGCCGTACCCTCCTGGACGATGGGGATCTCCAGCCGCAGTTTTTCGGTCATCGAGACGGCCTGAAAGTCCACGTGCAGCATATGGTGTTTGATGGGGTCATATTGGACCTCTCGGGCCAAAACCTGAACGGCCAATTCGTTGCCCACCAGCAAGGACAGCAGGCCGGAGCCAGCGGCGCGCAGGGCCTTGCGTAGCGCCTTTGCGTCCACGGCGATGGGGCGGGACTCGATGCCCTGGCCATAGAGGACCGCCGGCACGCGGCCGGCGGTGCGCAGCTCGCGTACCTGGTGGCGCCCCGCGCGGCGGGTTTCAACTAACAAAGTCACGTTTTCCATGTCATTCTCCTCGCGCCGGGCACAAAACCCGGATACTTTTGCCCTCACGACAAGGCTGTCCGGGGTGTGTTGCCCGGTTTCTCGGAGGTACATCAGGGCCTGGTAGACCCATTCAGGTCATACAATGGCCCGGCCAGGGCCGGGCCTGTTGAGCACACGCCGCTATTTTAGCGCAGGTCGGTGCTTTCGTCAAAAGCGCGGGGGTCTCTTGTCGGATGGGCTCACTGCGGTGCAACGTTCCGGGGGTGGCCGTGGCACGGTCTGGAGACCGGCCACAGCATCATCCCCAGAGAGCCACCCGTGGCACGGTCAGGAGACCGGCCACAGCATCCCCAGAGAGCCACCGTGAATTGGGTTGCGCCTTGTGCAGCAGTGCCCCTGTCACGTTGCACAGTATGCCCGCTTGTGGTAGCATATCCGGGATTTTGGGGTAGGGGCAGTGCCTTATCGAGAGTAACTCCTCAGGCAGGAGCAGCATGGTTTCCCCCCGGAATTAGGGGGTTAGGGGGGCCGGCTGGGTAGTTACTATTGAGAGGATATCCGTTGGGGTGAGTGCGAATGCGTGAAATGAGCCGCGCTCGCAGGCGGTTGCTCTTGATCGCGCTGGTCGTTGCGGCGCTGTTCTGGGTCAGCGCCTTTTTTGCGGCTGGTCAGCGCCCGGCGCCTGCGCAGGACGGCATGGCGGGCCGACCAGCGTGGGCCGGCGCGGTGGGGGTCAACCTGGAGGCGAGTGAGCTGACGGGCGATGGCCTGGCCGCAACCCTCGATCGCCTGTCAATCGCGGGGATTCGGTGGTTACGCTTCACCTTGCCCTGGGATCAGATCGAGCCAGCCCGGGACCAATACGCCTGGGCGCCGTTCGATCACGTGTTCGAAGCCCTGGCCGCGTATCCCGATTTGCAGCCGGTGGTGGTGTTGGACGGCGCTCCCCCCTGGGCGCGCGTGGCCATCGATGTCGACAACCCGGCCGCGCCGCCCCACGAACGCGCCGATTTCGGGGCGTTTGCCGCGGCGGTCGCGGCCCGCTATGGCGCGCAGGTGCGTTACTATCAGATCTGGCACGAGCCGAACATCGCGCCGCATTGGGGCGCGCGGCCGGCCGACCCCACCGCCTACGCCGGCCTGTTGCGCGAGGCTGCCGTACAGCTCCGCGCTACCGACCCGGACGCGCAGATCGTGTTGGCCGCGCTGGCCCCGACAATAGAGGCCGGTGGCGCCAACCTGAGCGACATCGTCTATCTGGACGCGCTTTATCGACAGGGCGCCCGGGCCTGGTTCGACGTCGTCGCGGCCGAGCCTTACGGCTTTTTTGAACCCGCGCTGGCCGCGCCGGACGTGATGGCGCTCAACTTCGCTCGGGTGACGCTTCTGCACGATGTCATGGCTCGCCACGCCGATCGTACGACGCCGCTTTGGGCCACTGCGTTTGGCTGGAACGCGCTGCCCGACGACTGGGCCGGCCGGCCATCGTCCTGGGGGCAGGTGTCGGAAACGGCTCAGGCCGAGAACGCTCAGGATGCGCTGGCCATCGCCCGCACCCGCTGGCCGTGGCTGGGACCGCTCTTCTGGGCCGCCGATTGCCCGGCGCGCCCGGCGGATGATCCCTGGCGCGGGTTCGCGCTCTGTGTGGCCGACGCCGCGCCGCGGCCCATCTGGGAGACGCTGGCCGCGGCGGCTCAGGCCCCGGCGACCTTGCCCCCCGGCAATCACGCGGTGGACCACCCCGCGTTGCACTACAGCGCCGGCTGGCGGGTCACTCCCAGCGCCGCCGATCCCGGCGCGGACGGTGACAGCCTGGCGTTTGCGTTCTACGGCACGGGGTTGGCGTTGCGCGTGCAGGGCGGGCCGTATTGGGCCTTCTACCGGGTGGCCGTGGATGGCCGGCCAGCCAACGCGTTGCCGCGTGATGAATCGGGGGCAGCCTATCTGGTGCTGCACGATCCGCTGGCTGAGGTGCGGGTGGCGCCGGTGGCGAGTGACTTGCCGGTGGGTGTGCATCAGGTCCGGCTGGAGGTGGTCGGGGGCTGGGGCCAGTGGGCGCTTCAGGGCGTGCTGGTCACCGACGCGTCGCGGGTGTTTCCCGGCCAGGTGTTCCCGGCGTGGTTGGCAGCGGCCGGGCTGATGTCACTGCTGGCGGCCGCGTTGGCGTGGCTCCCGTTGCGGCGTTTCCTCGCCTGGCTAGACAAGCTTTTGGAGCGGATTGCCGCGTGGCCCTCGGACGGTGCGCTGTGGGCCGAGGCGCTGAGCTGGCTGTTGGCTATCGGGTTGGCGGCGACGCTGGCGCTATCCCGCTGGTTGATCGTAGACCTGGCCGCGCTGGCGGGGTTGGGCTTGCTCTTCCTGGCCCGCCCTGATCTGGCTTTGCCGCTGATCGCCGCGAGCATCCCGTTTTGGCCCACCCCCAAGGAGCTGGCTGGCCGGGAGTTCAGTTTCTACGAGATCTTGACCTGGCTGGCCGTGGCGGTCGCTGTGGCGCGCTGGGCGGTTGGCCGGCTCGGGGGCGTGATGCGCCGGACTTCCCGTGGCGCGGGCATGTCGGACGTGCGGTCCGTCGCGTCCTGCGTGGCGAGGCTGAAGCAGACCGTCGGGGGGCTGGATTGGCCCGTGCTCGCGCTGGTGGGCGTGGGGTTGGCGGCGACGCTGGCCGCCGAGCGGTTCGGTGTGGCGCTGCGAGAATTTCGCACCGTGTTTCTGGGTGGGGCGGCTTTCTACTGGCTCATCACGCGCGGGCCGGGGCCGGCGGGGCGGCGTTTTTCGCCGTGGCCGGTGTTGAACGGGTTCCTGGCCGGGATGGTCGTGGTTGGCGGCCTGGCGCTGTGGCAATTAGCGACCGGGCAGGGTCGGGTGGACGTCGAGGGGGTGTGGCGGGTGCGGGCGCTCTATGGCTCGCCCAACAACCTGGCGCTGGTGCTGGATCGGGCGACGCCGCTGGCCCTGGCGATCGCCGCGTTCGGCGCCGGCCGGTCACGGGCGCAGCGTCTCGGGTACGGTCTGGTTGCTGCGATCATGGGGATCGCGTGTTTGGCGACCTTCAGCAAAGGCGCGCTGTTGTTGGGGTTGCCGGTCGGCGTGGGGCTGGTACTGTTGGGAGGCGCGTGGCGTGGGGGGCGGCGCTGGCCGGCCTGGGCCGCCGCGGCGGGCGTGATTGCGGGGGCGGTTGGGCTGGTGTGGTTGTTCCGCACCCCGCGTTTCGCCGACCTGTTCAATTTCGAGACGGGCACCAGCTTCTTCCGGCTCCGGCTGTGGCAGGGCGCCTGGCGGATGGCGCTGGACCATCCCTGGCTGGGGGTTGGCCCGGATAATTTCCTGTACGCCTATCGCACGCGTTACGTCTTGCCGAGCGCCTGGCAAGAACTGAATCTGAGTCATCCCCACAACATCGTGTTGGACTTGGGGACACGGTTGGGGCTGCCGGGCCTGTTGATCGGCGGTTGGGCGCTGCTGGCTGGCGCACGCCGCGGCTGGCGCTGGTTTCGCACGGCTGGCGCGCCGACTTGGCCGCTCGCCCTGGGCCTGCTGGCCGGCCTGGCCGCGACCGTGGCCCACGGTTTGATCGACAACTCGCTGTTTCTGGTGGACCTGATGGCCATCTTCATGCTGACTTTGGGGCTGTTTCAACGGCTTGGGGCAGAGGACGTGGCAAGGTGACGGGGTAAATTGGTAAATTGGGGTAAATTGGTAA
The DNA here is from genome assembly GCA_002842085.1 of Chloroflexi bacterium HGW-Chloroflexi-1. Classification (GTDB taxonomy): domain Bacteria; phylum Chloroflexota; class Anaerolineae; order CG2-30-64-16; family CG2-30-64-16; genus CG2-30-64-16. The sequence continues at coordinate 5,353 of PHCA01000076.1, read as the reverse complement.
ATTGGTAACGGGGTAAATTGGTAAATTGGTAACGGGGTGACCAATCTACCAATCTACCAATCTACCAATCTACCAATCTACCAACCTACCAATCTACCAATCTACCAATCTACCAATCTACCAATTCACCAGTTTACCAATCCGCCACACACCCTTGTTTCCTTGTTTCCTTGTCCCTTGTCCCCTATTCCTCATTCCTACGGAGGTGTTATGCGTATTCTCGTCACTGGCGGCGCTGGTTTTGTGGGTTCGCATTTGTGCGATCGCTTGCTGGCCGATGGACACGACGTCTTGGCCATGGACAATTTGATCACCGGTTCGACGGACAACATCGCCCATCTGGCCGGCAACCGGCATTTCAAGTTCCTGTATCACGACGTCACCGACTACATCTACGTGCCCGGTCATCCGGACGCGGTGATGCATCTGGCATCCCCGGCCAGCCCCATCGATTTCGACCGCGTGCCGATCCAGATCCTGAAGGTCGGTTCGCTGGGCACGCACAATGCGCTCGGGCTGGCGCTCGCGAAGGGGGCGCGGTTCTTGCTCGCCTCCACGTCCGAGGTGTACGGCGATCCGTTGGTCCATCCACAACCGGAGAGCTATTGGGGTAACGTCAACCCCATCGGCACGCGCGGTGTCTATGACGAAGCCAAGCGCTTCGCCGAGGCGATCACCATGGCCTATCATCGCATCCACGGCGTGGATACCCGCATCATTCGTATATTCAATACCTATGGCCCCCGCATGAGGCTGGACGATGGCCGCGTGGTGCCCAACTTCATCGGCCAGGCGCTGCGGGGCGAGCCGCTGACGGTGTACGGGGATGGCAGCCAGACGCGTTCCTTCTGCTACGTCTCCGATCTGGTGGATGGCATGGTCCGGCTGCTGTTGGCGGACGAACACGATCCGGTCAACGTCGGCAATCCCACGGAGATGTCGATTTTGACTTTCGCCCAAACGATTAACAAGCTTACGGGCAATCCGGCCGGCATCATCTTCAAGCCGTTGCCACCTGACGATCCTCACGTGCGCCAGCCGGACATCACGCGTGCCCGCACGATCCTGGGTTGGGAACCCAAAGTCTTGCTGGAAGATGGTTTGACGCAGGCCATCGCATATTTTCAGTCTAAGTTGTAACTTCACTCTGAAAAGTAATCTCGAAAATCTGTCAGGTCTGGGCTAGTTCCCGCTGTGGCCGGTGTCCGCACCGAGCCACTTGAGCGCACACCCCGAAAAACTGAAAGATACGGAAATCATAGCTTGTTCAGCGGACAAGCCCGCTACGGAGCACAGTACAAACGATGGATCAGCAAGACATTCGCAACTTTTGCATCATTGCGCATATCGATCACGGCAAGTCGACCCTGGCCGACAGGATGCTGCAGATCACGGGCACCATCTCCGAACGGGGCATGATGGCCCAGGTGCTGGACACCATGGATCTGGAACGGGAGAAAGGTGTGACGATCAAGGCGTCGGCGGTGCGCATGAACTATCGGGCCGGCGATGGCAAGGTCTACGAGCTGAACCTGATCGACACACCCGGCCACGTGGACTTCGCGTATGAGGTGAGCCGGGCGCTGCAGGCGTGCGAGGGCGCCATCCTGGTGGTGGATGCCTCGCAGGGGGTCGAAGCGCAGACTCTGGCTAACCTCTATCTGGCGATGGGCAATGATCTCGAGATCATCCCGGTGGTCAATAAGATCGACCTGGTGTCGGCCCAGCCCGATGCCGTGGCCGAGGAGATCGACGAAATCCTGGGCGTGCCCGCTGCAGACGTGTTGCGCATCTCGGCCAAGGACGGCGCCAACGTGCCCGCTCTGCTGGAAGCCGTCGTCGCGCGCGTTCCGCCGCCGCGCGGTCAGCGCCACCAACCACTGCGCGCCCTGATCTTTGACAGCCACTACGACGCGTACAAGGGGGTCATCGCATACGTGCGGGTCGTGGACGGCAGCATCGAGACCGGCCAGGCGTTACGATTGATGTCCATCGAGCTGCGGATCGAGCCGATCGAGATCGGCATCTTCAGCCCGAACATGACCCCGACCGGGCGGTTGGAAGCGGGCGAGGTGGGGTACGTGGCGACCGGCCTCAAGACGGTGAGCGACTGCCGGGTCGGCGACACCGTCACCTGGGATGGCAATCCCGCCGATCGGCCGCTGCCCGGTTACACGCCGATGAAGCCGATGGTGTTCGCCAGCGCCTATCCCAGCGAGGCGGGGGACTATATCGCGCTGCGCGAGGCGCTCGCCAGGCTGCAACTGAACGACGCATCGCTGACTTACCAGCCCGAGTCCAGCCAGGCGCTGGGCTATGGGTTCCGATGTGGGTTCCTGGGCCTGTTCCACATGGAGATCATCCAGGAGCGGCTGGAGCGGGAATACGACCTGGACCTGGTGTTCACCGCGCCCAGCGTCGAGTATGAGGTGACCAAGACGGACGGCAGCGAGATCGTGATCGACAGCCCGGTGGAGCTGCCCGAGGAGACCGCGATCCGGGAGATCCGCGAGCCGTGGGTCCGGATCGACGTTTTTACCCCCACCGAGTTCATCGGCCCGGTGATGGATCTGGTGACCAACCGGCGGGGCCAGTTCAAGGCGCAGGAATACCTGGACCAGCGTCGGGTGTTGCTGAGCTACGACATCCCGCTGGTGGAGATTCTGACCGACTTCTACAACGAGCTTAAGGCGCGCACGCGCGGCTACGCCAGCCTGGACTATCATTTCAACGAATATCGCCCCGCCGACATGGTGCGGCTGGACGTGCTGCTCAACAAGGAACCGGTGGACGCCCTCAGTATGATCGTCCATCGGGATCAGATCCACATCAAGGGGCAGAAGCTGGTCAGCAAGCTGAAGGACGTGATCCCGCGGCAGCAGTTCGACGTGCCGATTCAGGCCGCGGTGGGCAGCAAGATCGTCAGCCGGGCGAACGTCAAGGCTGTAAGAAAGGATGTCCTGGCGAAGTGTTATGGGGGTGACATAACGCGAAAACGAAAACTCCTGGAAAAGCAGAAAGCCGGCAAGAAACGCATGAAGATGATCGGCTCTGTGCAGATTCCGCAGGAAGCGTTCATGACGATCCTGAAGTTGGATGAAGAATAGCTATCGGGGTGTCTCGACAAAGGGAAGACGTATCTTCTCAATTTTCCGGGGGATCGCTGGCTGTGGCCGGTCAGGAGACCGGCCACAGCCAGCATTTATGAAGAAGCGCGGTGAACATTCTTGACTTCACTCCTGGTCCAACTCTCCGCCCTCGGCATCCGCCCCAAAAAGGGCCTGGGCCAAAACTTCCTGGTGGACCCGGCCCATCGGGAGCGGATCGTCGCGGCCGCAAACCTGACGTCGGACGACGTGGTGCTGGAGATCGGGCCGGGGCTGGGCGTGCTGACCGAGCTGCTGGCCGCGCAGGCCGGCCGGGTGATCGCCGTCGAGCTGGACGACCGCCTGATCCCCTACCTGCGGGAGCAATTCGCCGCCCAGCCGCACGTGACGATCGTACACGAGGACATTCTGAAGCTCGATATTGGGTATTGGGTATCAGGTATTGGCCGTGCTCAATACCCAATACCCAATCCCCAATCCCCAATACCCCATATCCGCTACAAAGTCGTCGCCAACCTCCCCTACTACATCACCTCTGCCGTCATCCGCCACCTGTTGGAAGCCAGCCACCCGCCCGACCTGCTGGTGCTGACCGTGCAGCGCGAGGTCGCGGAGCGGATGGTCGCGGCGCCACCGGAGATGAGCTTGCTGGCGCTCGGCGTGCAGTTCTATTGTATGGCTGAGATTCTGGGCCGCATCCCGGCGGCCGCGTTCTACCCGGCGCCCAAGGTGGATTCGGCCGTGGTGCGGCTGACGCGGCGGGCGGCGCCGGCCGTGCCGGGGGTGCCGGCCGCGGCGTTCTTCGGAGTGGCTCGCGCCGGATTCAGCCAGCCGCGCAAACAATTGCGCAACTCGCTGGCGGCCGGGCTGGGCGTGACCCCGGCCCAGGCCGCCGGGTGGCTGGGAGCGGCCGGCATTGCCCCGCAACGTCGCGCCGAGACGTTGACGCTGGCGGAGTGGGGGAGGTCACTTTTCAACATACATCCACCTCTGATGAGACCGAATCCGGCTTGAAACGCTACTTCGGGAAACCTGTCAGGTCTTAACTTAATGACATTGCCGCTTCTCTGGATAGAGCGCCAGGATGCCCTCTGCAGATGCCGGGCAAATGCCGCGCTCGGTGATCAGGCCGGTGACTAATCGCGAGGGAGTCACATCGAAGGCGAAATTGGCGGCCGGACTATCTTTCGGCGTCAGCAGGACGGATTTGATTTCGCCGTCGAGCCAGCCTTCGATGTATTTCACTTCGTCTGCGCCGCGTTGCTCGACCGGAATTTCTTTCGTCCCGTCGCGCATCTCCCAGTCGAAGGTGGACGACGGCAGCGCCGCGTAAAAGGGGAGGCCGTTGTCGCGGGCAGCCAGGGCTTTCAGGTAAGTGCCGATCTTGTTGGCGACGTCGCCGGTGTACGTCACCCGATCCGCGCCGGTGATCACCATGTCCACCAGGCCGTGCTGCATCAGATGACCGCCCACGTTGTCGGCAATGACGGTGTGCGGCACGCCATGCTCGCCCAGTTCCCAGGCGGTCAGCCGCGCGCCCTGATTGCGCGGGCGCGTCTCGTCCACCCAGACGTGAACCTGGAGGCCGCGATCGTGCGCGGCGTAGATCGGCGCGGTGGCTGTGCCATAATCGACAAACGCCAGCCAGCCGGCATTGCAGTGAGTCAGAATGTTGACGGGCGCGCCGTTCTTGCGCCGGCTGATCTCTTCGATGATTGCCAGGCCGTGCTCGCCGATGCGGCGGCAAAACTCGGCGTCCTCGTCGGCGATAGCTTGGGCCGTGTCGTAAGTGGCCTGCACTTTGGCTTCCGGATCGTCTTTCGCCGAGCGGATCGCTTCGATCTGTCGCCGCACCGCCCACTCCAGGTTCACGGCGGTGGGGCGAGTGGCCTTCAGCGTTTCGCCCGCGGCGAGAATGGCGCGCATGAAGGCTTCCGCCGAATGGCGCGGCGCATTCAGCGCGGCGAGGTACATGCCGTAGCCGGCCGCGGCCCCGATCAAACCGGCGCCCCGCAGGCGCATCTCCTGGATCGCGCGCGCCATCTGCTCGACTGAAGAAACATCCTCGATCACGAGCTGATAAGGCAGGTAACGCTGATCGATGATTTGCACCACGTGCGAGTCGCTGTCGTCAATCCAAATCGTTCGGTAATGCTTGCCGTTCGCTTTCATTGAACGGTCACTCCTTTCAATAATCCGGGGCGGTGGCCGGTCTGTGACCGAGCCACCGTGGCTCGGTCACAGAT
>PHCA01000404.1 GCA_002842085.1 Chloroflexi bacterium HGW-Chloroflexi-1 | reverse complement strand
CCTCTCAACCCAACGATCCGACTCGCGGATACTGAAACTTTGTCAAACCGGCCGCCGTATCAGTCGTAGCGTCAGCTCTCAACCCAACGATCCGACTCGCGGATACTGAAACACAGCCACTCCACCTGACGCCTCGAACCGTGTGACCTCTCAACCCAACGATCCGACTCGCGGATACTGAAACGTTCTGCACGGGCGTCATCAGCCAACATGAACGACCTCTCAACCCAACGATCCGACTCGCGGATACTGAAACTGAAGAACACCACATTTATTGTTCGGGACTACCCGTCCTCTCAACCCAACGATCCGACTCGCGGATACTGAAACGCAGTTTGGGCAACTTTGCCCGTGTGCGCCGGGACGCTCTCAACCCAACGATCCGACTCGCGGATACTGAAACTGGTTGTCAGGTGGCGTGCTCGTTGTGGTACCGACCTCTCAACCCAACGATCCGACTCGCGGATACTGAAACCTGGTGGGCGCGTTTTCTTCTAGCCAGGCCAACGCCTCTCAACCCAACGATCCGACTCGCGGATACTGAAACTCATCAGCGATGAACGCTGCCAACTCCTCGAAATCCTCTCAACCCAACGATCCGACTCGCGGATACTGAAACATAAATATGGCCAGAACAGTCAAGCGTCGGGAGAATTCTCTCAACCCAACGATCCGACTCGCGGATACTGAAACCTGCCTCGATATAGTAAAACGGGACGTCGGTCAGCCCTCTCAACCCAACGATCCGACTCTCAACCCAACGATCCGACTCGCGGATACTGAAACCCCAATCCTGCACCATCACCGCCCCGCTGACCACCCTCTCAACCCAACGATCCGACTCGCGGATACTGAAACGCCGATACTGCTCCTCCTGCATCTCCAGCACATCCCCCTCTCAACCCAACGATCCGACTCGCGGATACTGAAACTCAACTCCCCGATTTCCGTCCATCCCGTCCACTGACCTCTCAACCCAACGATCCGACTCGCGGATACTGAAACGAGGCGAATCAGGCGCCGGACGTGCAGGCGGAACCTCTCAACCCAACGATCCGACTCGCGGATACTGAAACGCCCGCCTAACATCAGTTCCAGCCGACCGCCTAGGCCTCTCAACCCAACGATCCGACTCGCGGATACTGAAACATATCAGATTCGCAATCTTGGCTAGTAGCGCAGAATCTCTCAACCCAACGATCCGACTCGCGGATACTGAAACAGTCGGCCAGGCAGTCGATAATGGCTAGCGCATCCCTCTCAACCCAACGATCCGACTCGCGGATACTGAAACCACGTCCTGTTGTCCACTTGCCAGACGTCGCCGCTCCTCTCAACCCAACGATCCGACTCGCGGATACTGAAACCCCATGCCGGACGGGATAGACCGCGCTCGGCTGCGGCTCTCAACCCAACGATCCGACTCGCGGATACTGAAACACTCGGCGATCTCCTCGGCCACCGGCCACAGCCGCCTCTCAACCCAACGATCCGACTCGCGGATACTGAAACTGCCACTGGGTCAGCGTCACGGTGAAAAAGCGATCCCTCTCAACCCAACGATCCGACTCGCGGATACTGAAACGGCGCGACAGCTATGTCGGAACGCAGGGCAGCGTCAACCTCTCAACCCAACGATCCGACTCGCGGATACTGAAACCGCTGCGGCCACGCGGCTTGCCAAGCGCAAGCCTCCCTCTCAACCCAACGATCCGACTCGCGGATACTGAAACCACAACGGCGCGCCTAGACGGTCGGCCGGAACTGACTCTCAACCCAACGATCCGACTCGCGGATACTGAAAC
>PHCA01000403.1 GCA_002842085.1 Chloroflexi bacterium HGW-Chloroflexi-1 | reverse complement strand
GTCCACCTGGCGGAGCGCGGCGCGCAGTTGCTCCTTCCACGCCAGCCCGCCCTGCATCTCCTCGATGTCGCGCCAGACCTGAAAGCCCATGGCCGTCAATTCGGCGCGCAGTTTCGTGGCCGCGTCCAGCCCATCGGCGCGGGCGTAGGAGAGGAAAACGTGGATCATGGGGTGTCTCCTGGCAATGATTCCGCCAGTTTCGCCAACTGCGCCCGCAGTTCGGCCAGCCGCGGCGCGTCCGGCTCCAGAGCGGCTGCCGCCTCGATGTCAGCCTGGGCTGCGGCGACGTCCCGGCGCTCGATGTGGACGCCGGCCCGGTTGCGCAGCAGCATGGCGATACTGGGGTCGAAGCCCAGCCCGCGGGTGTAGGCGGCGACGGCCTGGTCCAGGTCCTTCGCCTGGTCGGCGTAATGATTGCCGAGCGTGTTGCAGGCCCAGCCGGCCTGACCGCGCAGCCCAGTCGCCAGGCCGGCGTCGAGCTGCTCGGCCAGCGGGATGACCTGCTCGCACAGGCCGATGACCGCCTGATGGGCCTCGACCGCGATCTGCTCGCTGTGGCCGCGGTTGTAGCTGTCCATCAGCATGGCCAGGAACACCAGCAATTGGGGTGCGGCCTCGGCCTGCTGCGCGGCCAGCGCCTGGTTGAGCAGCCCGGCCAGGGCGAAGAGGGTGTCCGCCTCGTGCAAGATGGGATGGTCGGTCAAGGCCTGAGCCAGCGCCTGGTCGCTGTCTACTTGCAGCAGGGAAGACAGCGCGGCGGTCAGGGGATCATTCTGGATGCTTGCCAGCCCTCGGATGCCTTCGTATTCCCGTCGCATGTCCTGGACGACCGGATGGTTGGCGAACCCAGTTTGATCAGCTACCTGGAAAGCCTGATCGTAGAGCGACAAAGCCTGATCGACGTGGTTAGCACCTGCCTCGAGTCGAGCCTGACTCACCAGGGTATTGATGATGCCACCAGGTTCCTGTTCCAGGCGATAAAGTTGCAACGCCGCGTCGTAGTGGCCGCGGGCCGCATCGAGGTTGCCCAGCCGACTTTCCAAATCGCCCAAACTCT
>PHCA01000075.1 GCA_002842085.1 Chloroflexi bacterium HGW-Chloroflexi-1 | reverse complement strand
GTCACCGTGTCACCTTGTCAAGTATTTAGGGGAAAAGAGCGATGCCCAAACCATTGGAAGCGATCTTGATCGGCGCCGGCGGTCGCGGCTATGAGGCCTATGGGCCGTATGCTTTACAGCATCCTGATGAGCTGCGCTTCGTCGCCGTCGCCGAACCGCATGAGGAGCGGCGGGCCCGCTTCGCCCGCGCCCACCACATCCCGCTGGAGCGACAGTTCCGCACCTGGGAGGATCTGCTAACCCTGGGGCAGATTGCCGACGCGGCCCTCGTCTGCACCCTGGACCGCCTGCACGTGGAGCCCACCGGGGTCGCGCTGGAGGCCGGCTACGACGTCCTGCTGGAGAAGCCTATGGCCACCACGGTGGAGGATTGCGTGCGGCTGGCGCAGACCGCGGAGCGCACCGGACGGCTGCTGATGATCGGCCACGTGCTGCGTTACACCTCCTTCTTCTCGACTCTCCACGACATCGTCTCGTCTGGCCGTCTGGGTAGGATTATCACCGTCGAGCACCGTGAGAACGTGGTCTACTGGCATATGGCCCACTCCTTCGTGCGCGGCAACTGGCGCAACAGCCGGCTGGAAAGCCCGATGATCCTGGCCAAGTGCTGCCACGATATGGACATCCTTTTCTGGAACCTGGGCCCGGTCAGGCGGCTCAATTCCTTCGGCTCGCTGATTCATTATCGGGCCGAGAACGCGCCGCCGGGGGGGCCTGAGCGCTGCACCGACGGCTGCCCCCACGAGGCGCACTGCCCCTGGTTTGCCCCACGTCTGTACCTGGAGCTCCATGACCCCCACGATTGGCCGGTCACTGCCGTCTCGGAGGATACCAGCCCGGAGGCGCTGCGCCAGGCGTTGGAGAAGGGCCCCTATGGCCGCTGCGTCTACCGCTGCGACAACGATGTGGTGGATAACCAGACGGTCAACATGGAGCTCGAGAGCGGCGCGACCTGCGTGCTCTTCATGCACGGCCACTCCCATGAGGAGGGGCGCACCATGCGTTATGACGGCACGCGGGCCACGCTGGAGGGTGCGTTTACCATGAGGAGGGGCGAGATCACCATCCACGACCACCTCACCGGGAGGACGGAGACCATCGTGCCTGGGGGCATCCTGGATGGGCATGGCGGTGGGGATGTGAGCTTGATGGCTGCTTTTGTGGGCGCGGTGCGCGCGCGAGAGGCTGAGCCGCTGACCTCGGCCCGCGCCTCGTTGGAGAGCCATCTGATGGCCTTTGCCGCCGAGCGGTCGCGCGTGCGGGGAGGGGCCGTGATCGAGATGGCTGCCTATCGGCGGGAAGCGGAGTTGCCGGGTTGAAGACTTCAGGTTCGAAGGAGAGAGAGTGACAAGGACACAAGGAGATGTCAGGGCCCAGGCCATCCTCGCCGAGGCGGGGCAGGAGCTGGCCCTGGCTGCAAAAGCGGTGATCCGCAAGCTGGAAATGGCCACTGGTGTGCGGCTGGACAATCGGATGCTGGCCAGGCTGGAAGAGGGTTTGCGTGACAAGCCCCTGGCGCTTACCAATCTATAAAGGAGGAAGTCATGTCCGCAGAGAAATTTATGGACGCAGGTGAGGAGATATTGAGGAAAATCAGGGCCACACAACTACCCGCCATCAAGGAGGCGGCGGCGCTGATCGCCGATTCCATCGCCCACGGCGGGGCGCTGCACTATTTTGATACCGGCCACTGCACCGGCGAGCTGCTTGGCCGGGCGGGGGGGCTGTTTGCGATCCATCCCCTGCAAGTGAATATAAACATCTCTCATCCTAAACCTCCAACTCATCCGGAAAAAGAGGCTAAAAGCTGGTACGATGACCAGCGGGTGAGGGAGTTTGCGCTCGATCAAGCTCACTTTCAGAAGGGGGATGTCTTGTTGCTTGGCTCGGTCTCAGGCTCCAAGTCCTATGCCGTGAGTCTGGCCATGGAAATTCGGGAGCGTGGGGTGAAGGTCATCGCGATCACCTCCCCGACCTACAGCAAGGCAATTCCCTCCCAGGACCCTTCTGCCGGGCAGTTCCTCTACCAGGTGGCCGATGTGGTGATTGACAACTGCGGGGAGGTAGGCGATGTTCTGCTCGATATACCCGGTCTGGACACAAAGGCCTGTCCCTCCTCCGGCCTGGCCTTCGTCTATATCGCCTGGTCGCTCATAGCCCAGGTGCTGAGCAACCTGACCGAGCGCGGGATCAAACCACAGGTGTACAAGAGCATCAACCTGCCCGAAGGGCGGGAGTTCAACGAGAAGGCGAAACAAGCTTATGAACGCGCAGGAATCTAAGAGCCGGTTAGTCATCACTGGCGGTCGCGTCGTGACCCCTTTCAGGGTGTTGGGGCCGGGCACGGTCACCGTCGAAGAGGGGAAAATCGTCAGCGTTGCGGAGGGAGCAGCTCACATCGGGGATGAAGGGAATATCGTCCACGCCGAAGGACTGACGGTGGCTCCTGGGTTCATAGACAGCCACGTGCATGGCGCAATGGGCCATGACACCATGGATGCGACCCCGGCCGCCATCGAGGGGATGGCCCGTTTCTTCGCCCGCCACGGTGTGACCAGCTTTCTTCCCACCACCCTTACAGCCAGCCGAGGAGCGACCCTGGCCGCGATAAAAAACGTCACTCATTGCATAGAGCAGGGCAGCGCCGGCGCTGAGATCCTGGGCATCCATCTGGAGGGGCCTTATCTCAGCCCCGAGAAAGGGGGCGCCCAGCCGCCCTCCTACATTCGGCCCGCCGATCCGGAGGAATACGCGGCCTTCTTTCAGGCCGGCCCCGTGCGGCTGATCACCCTGGCGCCGGAGATCCCAGAGAACCGGAGACTGATCCCCTATGCTGTTGCGCGTGGCGCTGCCGTGGCGGTCGGTCACTCGGCGGCGACCTACGCGGAGGTATTGGAGGCCGTCTCCCTGGGGTTGAGCCAGGCCACCCATACCTTTAACGCCATGGGGGGCTTGCACCATCAGCAGCCAGGCACTGCAGGGGCTGTGTTAAGTTGCGATGACATCTTCGCTCAAGTGATCGTTGATTTTATCCATATCCACCCGGCCATCGTGAAAGTTCTGGCGCGGGCTAAGGGACCGGGACGGCTGGCGCTTATCACCGATGCCATCCGCGCGGCCGGCATGCCTGATGGAATCTACGATCTCGGTGGTCAGGCGGTCACCGTCAAGGATGGCGAAGCCAGGCTGTCCACAGGCGGCCTGGCTGGCAGCACGCTGACTATGGACCGGGCAGTGCGCAACGTGATGAACGCGGCCGGTCTCTCCTTGTCCGAAGCCCTGACAATGGCCACTATCACTCCCGCTCATTCGATTGGAGTGGCGGATCGAAAGGGGAGTCTGGAGCCAGGCAAGGACGCTGACCTGATCCTGCTGGATGCGGAGCTACAGGTGACGCTGACCATGGTGCGGGGCAAGGTGGTCTATCAGGCGGAGGAAAGGGCCGGCGCAGCGAAAGCCTGGCGGGGTGTGGAAAGCGCAGTTTGAGGAGAATAGAGCTGGCTCGGTCACAGACCGGCCAGAGCGCTCATTTTCGAGGGAGATGAAAGGAAAGCATATGAACCATCGCGAAAGGGCTTTGGCCGTCCTGAATTATCAACCCTATGACCGCCTGCCGATCGTCCATTTCGGCTTTTGGCAGGAGACCCTGGAGCAGTGGGCCGATGAGGGGCACATCAGCCACAGGCTGGCGGCCACCTGGGGCGACGGCAATCGAGCCGACCGGGAGATCAGCCGGCAACTCAGTTTCGACTTCAACTGGTCTTCGACTTTTGGCGCCAACCTGGGGTTATACCCGGCGATCCGACGACGTGTGCTGGAAAAATTCCCCGATGGCAGCCAAAAGGTGCTGGACAACAACGGCGCGATCATCCTGGTAAAGCCAGGGATTGTCTCCATCCCTACGGAGCTCGATCATCTGCTCAAGGGACGAGCCGAGTGGGAAAAGCTCTACCGGCCCCGCCTGCAGTGGAGCGAGGGCAGGCTGAGGCGGACCAAAATGCCCGGAAAGATCTTGGAACCGGAACAGCGCGAGGCGCCGCTAGGGTTGGCGTGCGGCAGCCTGATCGGCGGGATCCGCAATTACGTCGGGCTGGTAGGGCTGAGCTACCTGACCGCGGATGACCCCGCCTTGCTCGATGAAATGATCGAGACGGTAGCCGGGCTTTGTCACCAGGGGAGCCAGGCTACTCTGGAGGCCGGCGCTCGCCCGGACTTCGGCCATTTTTGGGAAGATATCTGCTATCGAGCCGGGCCACTGGTCAACCCACGCTTTTTCCGGGCCAAAATGGGCCCCGGCTACCGGCGCATCACCGACCTGCTCCACGCCCATGGCATCTACCTCGTCTCGGTGGATTGCGACGGCAAGATCGATGCCCTGATCCCCACCTGGCTCGAAAACGGCGTCAACGTGATGTTTCCCATCGAGGTCGGCGTCTGGGGGGCCAGCATAGCCCCCTGGCGCGAGCAATATGGCCGCGAGTTGCGCGGCGTTGGGGGCATGGACAAACGGGCCTTTGCGCAGGACTATGCTGCGGTGGATGCCGAGATAGAACGCCTGAAGCCGCTGGTGGACCTGGGCGGCTATCTCCCCTGCCCCGACCACCGTATCGCGCCAGATGCAAAATGGGAGAACGTGCAGTACTACTGCGAGCGCATGCGGCAGGTATTTGGATGAAATGGTAACTACTCAGCCGCCGTGTCATTGCGAGCGTTTTTTGCGAAGCAATCGAGATTGCCGCAATCTCCTGGCACTGAACGCGGGGATTGCTTCGTCGGCAAAAAAACGCCTCCTCGCAATGACAAGCTGAGTAGTTACATGAAATGTAAGTCCAAAATCATCTATACTGGAAACGGGTGAGATTTGGACTTTTTCGAAATGGAGTAACTCTCTCATGACCCAAAACGCAACTTTCACCTACACCGAAATCCTTTCTCAACCTGAGGCGTGGGCTGAAGCGCTCGACGTTGTGCAACGTCTCCGATCCGACCTGGAACGTTTGCTGGCCGCCGATGTGGCGCAGGTGCTCTTCACCGGCTGCGGCTCGACATATTACCTCTCCCTGGCTGCTGCGGCGCTTTTCCAAGCGCTGACCGGACGCCCGGCGCGCGCCGTCCCTGGCGGCGAGCTGGCGCTCAACCCCGAAACGGTACTCACCGCTAGCAAGACGCTGCTGGTGGCCGTGAGCCGCTCCGGCTTGACCAGCGAAACCGTGAGAGCCGTGGAGCAATTCAAGGCCAAAGGCCGCGGCCCGGTGATCGCCATTACCAATTACGGCGATCAACCCCTGGCAGGCATGGCCGACCTGGCCCTGGTCATCCCAAAAGGGCAGGAGCAGAGCATCGCCCAAACGCGTTCCTTCGCCTCGATGTACGTCGCCGCGACCGCCCTGAGCGCCCTGGCTGCCGGCCGCGCCGATTTGCTCCAGGCCATGGCGGCTTTGCCGCCGGCTGGGGAGCGCCTGATCGCCCGCTATCAAGAGAGCGCCCGTAACCTGGGCGAGAATCTATCTTGCGACCGTTTCTACTTTCTGGGCAGCGGCATCCGCCGTGGGCTGGCGTGCGAAGCCAATCTCAAGATGAAGGAGATGACCCTTACTCACAGCGAACCCTTCCACTTCCTGGAGTTTCGCCACGGGCCGATGAGCATGGTGACGGAATCTACCGTCCTGGTAGGCCTGGTTTCACAGAAAAACTTCGGGCCGGAGCAAGCCGTCTTGAGCGAGATGCAGGCGCGGGGTGGTACGATCCTGGCGCTGGGCGAATCGGGAGTGGAAGTGGCCTTCGAGTCCGGAATCCCGGAGAGCGTGCGCAGTGTCCTGTATCTCCCCATTCTGCAACTGATGGCGTTCTATCGTGCGCTGGCCAAGGGCCTCAACCCCGACCGCCCGAACAATCTGACCGCCGTGGTAAAAATGGATTTTGCGTAACTGCACAGCATCTGAAAATGTATGATATTCTGGTTGCCGGCGAAATCAACCCCGACCTGATCCTCTCTGGTGATGTCATCCCGGAATTCGGCCAGGTGGAAAAACTGGTGGAGTCCGCCAGCCTGACCATTGGGTCATCTTCGGCCATTTTCGCCTGCGGCGCGGCGCGGCTGGGCCTGGGGGTTGTCTTCATCGGCAAGTGCGGCGCTGACCTCTTTGGCCAGTTCATGCTCGCCGAAATGCAGCAAAAAGGCGTGAACATCGAGAACGTGATCGTCGTCCCGGGCGGCTCTACCGGCCTGAGCGTGATCCTCAACCGGTCCTGCGGCGGCGCTCAGGGAGACCGGGCGATTCTGACTCACCCGGGCCTGATCCCCACGCTCCGAGCCGAAGACATCCCCGATGATTTGCTCCGTCAAGCCCGGCACCTGCACGTGGCTTCGTACTTTTTGCAGACCGCCCTCCAACCGGGCTTGCCCCGCCTCTGCGAGCGCGCTTGCGCGCTGGGGCTGACCACCTCCCTCGATCCCAACTGGGACCCTGCCGGAGCATGGCGCGGCTTCGATGAGCTCTTGCCGTTGATCCATGTCTTCCTGCCCAACCAGGCGGAGGCCTGTTCCCTCGTCGGGGTGGACGATGCCGATTTGGCGGCAGAACGGCTGGCGGTCCCCGTGGAGACATTGGCGATCAAGCTGGGTGCCGCAGGGGCGCTGGGGGTCAGGGATGGCCAAAAGGTCAGAGTCCCTGCGATCCCCGTGGAGGTCGTGGACACGGTGGGAGCGGGGGATACGTTCGATGCCGGTTTCCTCTACGGTTATCTGAACGGCTGGGATTTGGAAAGATCGTTGCGCCTGGCAGTGGTCTGCGGCGCGCTTTCGACCCGCGCTGCAGGCGGTACGGCGGCGCAACCGACCTTAGATGAGGCCCTGCCATATTTATAGGGGCAGGGCTTGTCTCTGTTCTGGGCGACCATAGAGATCGCCCCTGTGGGAATCATGAACAAAAATTTTCTCGATGACATTGTCCGGGCCCAGAAGCGGGGTGAACCGCGCGGCATCACTGCGATTTGTTCCGCGCACCCGTGGGTGTTGCGGACGGCCATGCTCCAGCGCCGGGAAACCCTGCTGATCGAATCCACCTGCAATCAGGTCAATCAATTTGGGGGCTATAGTGGGATGACCCCGGCGGATTTCGTCGCCTATGTGCGCCGTCTGGCCGGGGAGACGGGGTTCCCCTGGGAGCGGGTGATGCTGGGCGGTGACCATTTGGGGCCGCACGTCTGGCAGGCAGAGGGCGCGGAGCGCGCCATGGCGAAGGCGGTGGAGATGGTGCGGGCCTATGTGCGCGCCGGCTATACAAAAATCCATCTGGATGCCAGTATGCGCCTGGCCGATGACCCCCCGGGGCCGCCGGCGCCGGAGGTGATCGCTGACCGGGCCGCGCAGATGGCGCGGGCGGCCGAGGAGTTGGCGCGTGAGCCGGGCCGGGCCGGGGCATTGCGTTATGTCATCGGCACGGAGGTGCCTGTGCCAGGCGGGGCGCAGGCAGCAGCCGGCGTGGAGGTGACTTCTGTGGAGCGCGGCCATGAGAGCATCGAAATTCACCGCCAGGCCTTCTGCCGGGTCGGAGTGGCGGAGGCCTGGGAGCGGCTGATCGCGGTCGTCGTCCAGCCGGGGGTGGAGTTCGGCGATGATTTCGTGCTGGCCTATCAATCCGCAAAGGCGCAACCGCTGGCGGCGTTCATCGAACGGGCGCCGGGACTGGTCTATGAGGCCCATTCCACCGATTATCAGACGCCGGCCGCGCTGCGAGCGTTGGTGCGCGATCATTTTGCCATTCTCAAGGTGGGGCCGGGTTTGACGTTTGCTTATCGCGAGGCGCTCGTTGCGCTGGCAATGATGGAGGCCGAACTGTTTCCGCCGCGGGAGCGCTCTGGCTTGTTGGAGACGCTCGAAGCGGCGATGCTGCGTCACCCCGAACACTGGCAGAAATATTATCACGGTACGCCCGAGGAACAGGCTTTCAAGCGGCGTTACAGTTTCAGTGACCGGGTGCGCTATTATTGGGCTTTTCCCGAAGTCCAGGCGGCCGTAGAGCGCCTGATGCGCAATCTGGAGCGAAAAAAGCCCTGGCCATTAACCTTGATCAGCCAGTTTGCGCCCCAGGCGTATGAGAAAATCCGTGCGGGGGCGCTCGAAAATTCCCCCCAGGCCGTGATTCGGGCGCGGGTAGAGCGGGTGTTGGAGGAATATGCCCTGGCGGAAGGGGGTGGAGATGCGATGTGGAACGCAGCGTCGCCCGGCTGAAAGGAGCAGCGATCTTCTCCTGGAAGCCACATCCGGCGCACCTTGTCACCCCTTCACCGTGCGTGTCACCGTGTCACCGTGTCACCATGCTACGCCCGCGCTCCGCGCTCAATTATCCCGGTAAATCCGGCGCAACTCCTCGGGGGTCCGGGCGGTCTTCAGGTATTCCTTGACGGCGCGCAGCAGCGGCAGGTTGGGGAGCGTCTCGATTTCCGGCAGCAGCCGCAGCCCCTCCGCCCCAAACCGCAAATCCAGACCGAAGGTGATGGCCTCCAGGACTCCCTGCCGGATTCCTTCCTGCAATCCTTCCTGCCGGCCTCCGAAGGCTGAGGCGCGAGACTTCGGAAGTCTGACCCCGAAGTGTTGCAAAGACACCACGACCAGCATCTTCTCAATCTGTAGGGGCGCACCCTCGCGGTCGCCCTGACGGGCAGGCGCAAGGCCATGCCCCTACCCCGGATTATTGAGAGGATACCACGACCAGATTATCGCAAAGTGGGGGTGTGATGCGGGGTCGCAAGCTCCAGGGCAAGTGCTGCTTGATGGCGCGCGGGAACTTTGTCTCTTCAGATTCGGCCCGACCTCATGACCTACTTGACTTATGAGCGTTGGGCGTATATCATTGACCTGGAGAATCATGCCGAGGTTGCGTCGTACAACGATCACTTGCGGGAGACGATTTGCCTCGGGTGACGTAAACCGGATCCACTGATCCCGAACGCCTTCTACGATCAGGAGGCAGACGTCCTGTACCTCTCATTTGGCCGCAGCGAGCACGTCATTGGCGTGAGTCAGGCGACCATCTTGTACTGCGTTTGGACCCGGGCCAACTCATTGCGCAACCACCGCGCGCGGTAGGGTTGACTGTGTTGTTTCCTTCGACACCGCGCGCCGGCAGCTTGCGCCCCCAAGCAGTGGCGTCGAGCGGTGCGGTTGAACTCCGCCGTTCGGCACGCCCAAACAAGGAGGGCAGAGGATAGGCATATGGTATTGATGCGGGCACAGAAACTGGAGTTGAACCTGCTCGGTGAGTCGGTGCTCAAGGAGGAAGGCTGGTACACGGACGCCGTGCGCCGGTTTGACGGAGGAGTGCTGCTGGCGCGCGGCGAGTCCTGGAAACGGCACGGGGACGAAACGGATCGCGGCCCTTGGTGGCAGGTGTCGCGAGACGGCGGGGTAACATGGCAGTCCTATGTCAAACCGGATGATGGCCGGGACCACAGGCAGGGCGCGCTGCCGCTGTTCCAGCGGCCGGATGGATCGCTGATCGGCTGGGCGGACGCTTATGCGGAGCAGCAGTATAACGGGCGCCCCGGGCAACCGACCAGGCAGTCCGTGGTGCGCGCCCCATCTTGGGAAGCGTTGATCCGCGGGCAGGCTGTCCGGGCGGAGGCGACCGTCTGGCTGCCGTACACGGTGCCGGGGATGGGCGATGACTTCAAGACGCGCTACGGCCTGACCATCTGGGGAAAGATGGTGGAAGCCGAGAACGGCCATCTCATTCAGGCGGCCTATTCCGCGCTGGCCTATGACCGGGCGCCACGCCTCTGGGCGGAACAGAAAGCGCCGGCGTTCCAGACCCGCACCTGCGTGATCTACTCCCAGGATAGCGGGGCGACCTGGCATTACCTTGCCACCGTAGCTTCCCCCAGCCAGTATCCGCTTCCCGCGCAAGGGGAAGGATACTGCGAACCGGACCTGCTCCACTTTGGCGCCGGACATCTCCTGTGCGTGATGCGTTCGGGCGGCAACCCGTCGGGAACGTTGATGGAACGCTACACGCCGCTGATGGCCAGCCGGTCGAACGACGGCGGCCTCACGTGGACGCCGCCAGCCCCGATCGTTGCGTATGGAGTGAAGCCCGTCCTGCTACAGATGAGCGACGGTCTGGTGGTCTGTCTGGCCGGACGGCCCGGCTTTTTCCTGCTCTTCAGCCGCGACGAGGGGCGCACCTGGTCCACGCCGCATTGGGTCAGCGAATCGCACGGTCCGTGGGGGCGCAGCGCAAGCGGCTACGGGGAATTGATTGAACTGGAGCGGGGCGTGCTTGGTGTGGCCTACGATGAATGCACGGGTTCCGGCGATGGGGCCAAGATGGTGGCCAAGTTCCGGCGGTACAGAATCCGCTGATGAAAAAAACTGCCGAACAACGCGCCGCACCACTACGCCGGTTCCGCTTCGCTTCACCGGCGCGGGACGCCGGATTCGCCAGACCTGACCGCTTCTCAAAACCTGACAGGTCTGAACTTGCCTCTACCTGATTTCGGCCAGCTCCAATCGCTCGTCCTCGTACCCCTTGCGCCTGGCCGCGACCTCCCAGTCGAACGTCGCGTTCGACGTGCCGCCCCGCTGCTCAGCCACGGTGAAGCCGGTCGCGGTTTTCTCCGCCACGTAGACCCCGTTGCAGTCGCCGGTGAGCGTGACCTGCACCAGTCAGAATTTGCACGAAGTTCACATCTTTGATAACATAGCCCCATGCGAACGATTGATTTCTACCGAACGCGTTCCGGCCGCTGTCCGGTGGAAGAATTCCTCGACTCGTTGACAGGTAAACAGGCGCAGAAAGCAGCCTGGACCTTGCAGTTGATCGAGGAACTGGATGTTGTTCCCGCGCAGTACTTCGGGAAATTGGTCAATACCGACGACATCTGGGAGGTGCGCGTTCAGTATGGCGGCGACATTTTTCGGCTGTTAGGGTTCTTCGATGGCGCTGCGCTCATTATCCTGACGAATGGCTTTGCCAAGAAGACGCGGAAGACCCCGCCGGACGAAATCAGGTTAGCAGAACAACGGAAGCGGGACTATCTCCGACGTAAGGAAGGGAAAGATGAGTGACCTCAAGCGATACATAGAGACGAGAAAGGCTAAAGACCCGGCGTTTGCCGACGGTTTCGACGCGGGATACACTGACTTCAAGATCGGGGCGTTGCTGCAGCAGGCGCGCGAGACAGCCGGCTTGACCCAGGAGCAAGTGGCCCTGCGATTGGGAACCAAGAAATCCGCTATTTCTCGCATCGAAAATCATGCAGAAAACGCCACCTTGTTAACGCTCAAAGCCTACGCCCAGGCGGTAGGAGGAACACTGCAAGTGCAGTTGCTTCTCGGCTCGTTAACGCGGTGAAAACGTAACGACATCACGACGCCGGATTCGCCAGACCTGACCGCTTCGCTCGTCCTCGTACCCCTTGCGCCTGGCCGCGACCTCCCAGTCGAAGGTCGCGTTCGACGCGCCGCCCCGCAGTTCAGCCACGGTGAAGCCGGTCGCGCTTTTCTCCGCCACGTAGACCCCGTTGCAGTCGCCGGTGAGCGTGACCTGCACCCGCATCGGGTGACTGGCGTCAGACGAACCGCCGGCGTCGCCTGGCTCTCACCACCCCTGCCAGGCCAGCCAGGCCGCCAGCCAACAGGAGCAGCGTAGATGGCTCGGGAACGGGGATGGGGCCTATCTGGTAGGCGAAACCCTCGGGCAGGGTACAGAATCCACAGGTACCACCGACCGCGGTGAAGAAGACACTCTCGTTTGTCTCCAGCGAACGCAGCAACTGGATACCGAAACTACCATCCACCTGGACAATGCCCGTACCGACGACGTTGCCCTGCTGGTCGGTGACAGTGAGTGTTGCACCTGCACAGTACGAGTCCCATTGACTTGAGCGGATAGTCTGTCCCGCTTGTGGCATGGGAATGTACAGAGGGACAAGGAGCCTGGGTGGCCCAGAGACGTATTCCTCTCCCCGTAAGGGTCCACACGGGCACTCGACGTCCACATCAATCCATGAGGCGCAGCTATACGTGCCTGGCCGCAATGTGTCGCTCAATGGCACAGTGTGAAAGCACCATTCGCCGTCGTGCGTCCGGCGCCCACCAGCCGGTCGTTTGTACCGTAGCAGGTTGCCATGTGCCGGATGGTCACCGCCGCGTCACTGCAGGCTGTGCCTGTCACCTGCCCTGTCACCGCCTGACTGTTCGGGTACAGCGGCCCATCCACGCTGGCCCTGGCTTCCGGCGGGCAGCCGCTTTGGGCCAGCGCCACGCCGCCCAGAGCCAACAGGCCCAGAAATACCGCGATTGCCAACAGCCATTTGTGCATAGCCCACCTCCCGATGGTTAGTTTTAAGCTTTCTAAGACCTTCGAGGTCTCGGAGACCTCGAAGGCCTATCTATTCAGACACCGAATCAGCGGTCGGCGGAGCGGACCGGATTATTGCCCGCGAAGGTGTACGGGTTGCCCAGCGCCTCCTGACCGCGCTGCAAGTAGCGGCCCGTGTCCGGCTCGTAGCGCCGGCCGCCATAGACGTAGAAGCTGCCGCCCGCGGCATAGCGGTGGCCGCGGAATAGGAAGGGGTTGCCCACTGCGCTTTCCTGGCCGCCGCCGCTGAAGGTCGGCGCGCCGAACGGCTCGTAGTCCACGTGTTCC